>JAHDFR010000016.1:0-23725 GCA_020628065.1 Acidimicrobiales bacterium | reverse complement strand
GACTCAGCCTCTGGTTCCGCCAACACCTCATCCAGATGACGTTCCACAGCCTGACGGGTGGCGAGACCACTTAGATCGTCGAGAACAGAAGTGCCGCCATCGTCCGTGCGTTCATGCTGATCTCCGAGCAAAGCAGCCGCAGCGGCCACGGTGTGCAAACGAACGACGAGCAGAGAAGCCAGACCGGCAACTACCAACAGCAGAGAGGCCAAGGCCAGGTCGGCCGGACCGCCAACCGGGAACTCGCTTGACGCGCGTCGGGCCAAGCTCAGGGCCAGCCACCACAAAAGAACAGTGACGGCCACACAGTTGGCGATGATGGCCCAGCGCGGCACGGCCAACCACCGTTGAGCAAACCCGGTCACCGCAGCCTCCACCTCATCGGAGGCGTGGCCCGATTCACTGTCCAGATCTATTGCCGGATCAAAACCGGCATCAATGTTGATGGACGCCATACCCGGCTCCCATCGGCCACTTTGGCTCAGTGGTGATAGCGAAAGGTGAAGTTGCCCGTCAATCAAAACCACCGGGACTAGCGGATATCCAAGCCGATCGACGTCGGCAATCGCCGGGCCAGCAGCCTGACCGAAACGGCCGCCGTGCTAGTGAACGATCTTTGACAACGGCAGTTCGATAATGTCGGTGGCCCCGGCATCTCTCAATTCAGGGATCAAGACGTTGATGTCGCTCTTGGAAACGACGGTCTCGACGGCGAACCCGGCGCCGTCGTGCAGCTCGTTAACCGTTGGCGACTTCATGGCCGGCAGAAGGCCGATCACCTTGTCCAGCGACACCCGATCGGCCACATTGAGTTTCACCAGCACCTGGGTGCGGGCCTCAAGCGTCCCGGTCAACAGGGTGAAGATCTGCTGCATGGCGTGCTGTTTGACCGGATCAGCGAACGACTGTGGATTGGCCACAATCTCGGTGTAGCTGGTGACAATCGTGTCGATGATGCGAAGTCCGGCCGCTCGGAGCGCTCGGCCGGTCTCGGTCAGGTCCACGGCGACATCAACGATGTCGGGGACTTTGGCCTCGGTTGCGCCATAGGAGAGGCGGATGTCGGCATCGATGCCCCGATCGGCAAAAAAGCGCTCCGTCAGGGATGGGTACTCGGTGGAGACACGAACCCCGGCAGGCAAGTCTGACACCGATTGCACGTCAGAGTCCTCCGGCACGGCGATGACAAGACGGACCGGATCCGACGTCGCCTTGGAGTACTTCAGCTCACCAAGTGAGACAACGTCGCTGGATGTCTCCTCGACCCAGTCTCGGCCCGTGATCCCAAGATCGAACAGCCCTTCGGCAACATAGGTCGGAATCTCCTGAGGCCTCAGGATTCGAACCTCGTCGATCCGGGGATCGTTGATCGAGGCCGAATACTGAACAGACGAGCTCCGCTTGACCGCCAGGTCCGCCCCGGCAAAAAGCTCAAGCGTCGCCTTTTCCAGCGAGCCCTTTGGAAGTACCAGCTTCAACATGATTTCACGGTACCAAATGCCGATGGAGGTACTGACCGGCCAGCGAAGCCGGCGTCGGGGGTCTGGACCGGTGCGTTATGCACTCCCCTGTTCAGGCTGGTCGTCATCAAGGTCGAGAAGGTGACCCATCCGCTGTTGCTTGGTTCGGAGATAGGCGATGTTTTCGGCCGTGGGAACCGTCTGCAGTCCGATGCGACCGGTGATGTCCAAGCCATAGCCTTCGAGCCCGCCGTATTTGGACGGGTTGTTTGTCATCAAAACCATGGTGGAGACACCGAGGTCGACCAACATCTGGGCGCCAATACCGTACTCCCGGCTATCCGCCGGCAATCCAAGCTCCAAGTTGGCGTCAACGGTGTCGAGCCCGGTGTCTTGAAGGCTGTACGCCCGAATCTTGTGGCCGAGGCCGATGCCACGCCCCTCGTGACCTCGCAAATAGATCAGCACTCCCTCGCCGGCTTCGGCGATCTGGCCCAGCGCAGCGTCGAGCTGGCTACCACAGTCGCAACGTAGCGACCCAAAGATATCTCCGGTGAGGCATTCGGAATGGACCCGGACCAGCACATCACTCTTTCCTGCCGGATCTCCTTTCACGAACGCCATGTGCTGCTCGCCGTCCAGCAGGGACTCGAACACAACCGCGGTGAAGTCACCGTGTCGGGTGGGAATGACCGCCTCGGACATTCGCTCGACCAGCTTCTCGGTCTTGCGTCGGTAGCGGATCAGATCGGCGATGGTTATGAAACGAAGATCATGTTCCCGGGCAAACTCCACCAGGTCGGGTACCCGGGCCATCGTCCCGTCTTCGTTCACGATCTCGCACAAGACGCCGATCGGCTTGCATCCGGCCATCACGGCCAGATCAACGGCTGCTTCGGTGTGACCGGCCCGCTTGAGCACACCGCCCTCCCGTGAACGCAGCGGGAAGATGTGACCGGGCCGAGCAAAGTCGGCCGCTCCAGCCGAGTCGTCGGTGAGGGCCATGATCGTCTTGGATCTGTCCGACGCCGATATCCCCGTTGTCGTACCGTGCCGATAGTCAACGGTCACGGTGAACGCCGTGCGCATCGCTTCAGTGTTCTGAGCCACCATGAGCGGCAAGTCAAGACGGTCGGCCCGCTCGTCGGGCATCGGGGCGCAAATAACGCCAGATGTGTGGCGGATGATGAAGTTGAGCGCTTCCGGTGTGGCGTGCTCGGCCGCCATAATCAGGTCGCCTTCATTCTCCCGATCTTCGTCGTCGACCACCACGATGATCTCGCCCCGCCCCATTGCCGCTACGGCATCCTCGATGGCATCAAACGCCACCTCGGACCTGGGCGGCGAGGCTGAAAGATGTTCTCCGTCGTGTTTTTGTCCGCCGTGCTGTTCGCTCTGTTCCATTTCGCTTCGACTACCTCAGCGCTTTCGTAAGTTTTGGTTGGTTCTCGCCACCGGTTTCGGCCAACGGGCCGGACCGCAATACCGCCACCTCAGGTGGTTGATCGACTGGTATGTCCAGTCGTCTGCTGCCAGGGACCACCGGGCCGGCTCAGCCGGAAGGAGTTTCCCGAAGATGACCGGCCAACAGCTGCTCGGCGTACTTGGCCATCACATCGACTTCCACGTTGACCCGGTCTCCACTGGTCTTGTGTCCAAGCGTGGTGACATCAGCCGTGTGAGGAATCACCGCAACCGTGAATCCATCGGCGGCGGGATCAACCACCGTTAGGCTCACGCCGTCGACGGTGACAGAGCCCTTCTCCACGATGTAGCGGTGCAACTCACCGGGCACCTTGACCTTGAGATCAGGACTCGGATCGACGATTGTGCCTACTGCGTCCACGTGTCCCTGAACCAAGTGACCACCTAGGCGATCACTCAACCGCACCGGCCGTTCCAGATTGACCGGATCACCGACAGCCAGGTCTCCGACCACCGTTCGGGCGAACGTCTCTTCGCTGACTTCAGCGGCAAACCAGTCCGACTTCTCACCCCACTCAACGACGGTTAGGCAACAGCCGTTAACGGCGATAGACGCCCCAAGCTCAACGTCCTCAAGGACGGTCGTGCAATCGATTTCAAGGCGCGATCCGACTCTCGACCGCACTGAACCGAGTTCTTCTACGATTCCGGTAAACACGTACACTCCTCGCCGACGGTGTGCCGACCCGATCTCCGACGTTAATACTTAAAGTTAAGTTTAAGTCAAGCCGAGACTGGCGTGACAGGTGACCGCCTCACCTCGACCGACCGGACACCCAGAAGCCCGGGAGCCGACTCTAGTCAGAGCTCGGCCGGGTTGTAGCGACGACATCAAGCCGTAGATCGCTGCCGAGCCGCTTGATGTCAACAAACTCACCCCGCCAGATATCGCCGATGGTCGCTGCGCCAGGACCATTGAGGATCGACAGGCCGTCGGATCCTCCCATCAGCGCCGGAGCGATATACATCACATACCGGTCTACGAGACCCTGTTGATGAAACGAGTGGGCCACATTGGCCCCACCCTCGATCATGACCTGAAGAACTCCCTTGTCGCCCAACTCGTCGAGCAGCTGTGCAAGATCACCATTCCAGCTAAGGCACGGTTGCACGGCGACATCAGCCGGAGCGTCACCCAGAACCACACGCAAGGGCTGGCTCACCGCTACGCCATCGGGAGCCGACACGCCACGCACCGTCAACGCCGGATTATCCGCTCGCACTGTTCCGGCGCCAACGACAATGGCCCCGGACTCGGCCCGGAGGCGATGAGCGTCGCGACGGGCCTCGTCGCCGGTTATCCATTGACTCGACCCATCAGCCGCCGCGGTGGCGGCATCCAACGAAGCCGCCGACTTAAGCACCACATAGGGTCGACCGGTGCGGCGCTGCACCAGATAGGGCTCAAGCTGAGCTTCGACTTCCGCCTGCCCAACACCGACCTCCACCTCGATCCCGGCTTGGCGCAGATGTTCAATGCCGGAGCCCCCGACCTGAGGATCCGGATCCTCTACGGCCACCACCACTCGGGACACGCCGGCAGCGATAATGGCTTCGGTGCACGGACCCGTCCGACCGTGGTGGTTGCAAGGCTCCAGGGTGACCCACAACGTCGCCCCTCGGGCAGCGGATCCAGCGTGGCGCAACGCCACAATCTCGGCATGCGGACCACCCGGCCTTCGGGTAGACCCTTCGTAAGCAACACCGGACGACGTCGCCAGTACTGCGCCAACCCACGGGTTTGGCGGGGCCACGATGCGCCCCTGCCAGGCGCGACGCACGGCACGATCCATCATGTGCCGGTCCACGGCATCCCAGCCAGCAGCCTCACGGTCAACAGCATCCCGCTCAGCAGCCTCCCGGTGAGCAATGCCGGATGCCGTCGAGCCGAGCAACTTCTCTTCCACTAGGCCTGTCCCATCAGTGAGGTCGTTCCCCGGCCAGAAGCTCAATCGCATGAGGAACGACGTCGAGTACGGCGTCCAGCGTCTCGATGGCCCCTGAGGTGGACCCGGGCGTATTCAGTACAAGTGCGCTCCCTCGAGTGCCGGCACAGGCCCGTGACAGTCGCCCCAACCCTTTCGGGTTGCACAGACGCATAGCCTCGGCAAGACCTGGAGCCTCGCGTTCAAGAACCTGCTTCGTTCCCTCAGGGGTCAGGTCTCGTGGACCGAATCCGGTGCCACCGGTTGTGACCACGAGCCCGGAGAAACCCTCACAAAGCTCACGTAGCGTCTCGGCCACGGTCTCGACACCATCGGCGATAGCTCGGCGTTCAACCACCGTCCAGCCGGCCTGTGTCAGATGGGCGTCCAGCGCGTCGCCTGAGGCATCCTGGCGCGTACCGGCGATGACCCCGTCGGACACCGTGACCACTTTTACTTCGAGCTGCTTCATGACAGTAGTCTGCCGCGTTCACGCCAGTTCCCGGGCCCTGTCGTCGATCGAATCCCAGCCCGTTTCCAGCTCCCGCTGCTTGCCGTGGACCGATCCAACCACCATGTACGGCAACAGCTACCATCCGGGGCCATGGGAGAAACGAACAGGTCCGATTCGGCCGTCAACGTGGCAATGCGGGCGGAGACAGTCGCCGTGACCGGTGGCCGCCCAGCAGGCTCCGGTCAATCGCTCAACCACCCAATACATCTGGCCTCCAACTTCCGCCATGGAGCGCCCGGCGGCCGGGACTACAGCAGGGCCGACGGAACAGACAGCACCCATGCACTTGAAACCACAGTGGCCGCTTTGGAATCAGCGGAGGAGGCCTTGGCTTTTGGTTCCGGTATGGCCGCCGTATCAGCCGTGTTCGACCTGATGCCCACCGGAGCCGGAATTCTCGCCCCGGCCGACTGCTACCAGGGCGTGGCCGCCGTTCTCGACCATGGCGTCGAGCATCTGGGATGGAACGTCACCCGCCTGGCGACAGCTGACACCGAGCGTTGGCTCGAGGCTATACAAACCACCAAGCCCGACCTGGTCTGGGTTGAGTCGCCGTCGAATCCGCTGCTGACCATTGCCGATGTTCCCGCTATCTGCACGGTTGCCAGCCAACAGGGCGCGCTCGTTGCGGTAGACAACACGTTCGCCACCCCACTGCTGCAACGCCCGCTCACTCTCGGAGCAACATTCTCGGTTCACAGCGCCACAAAATTCATGGGGGGCCACTCCGACCTGCTGGCCGGAGTCGTGGCCGTCGCCGACCAGTCTGTGGCCGACAGGCTGCGGCAGCGACGAACGTTGACCGGGGCAAATATCGGCGCCTTGGAAGCCTTCCTCGTTCTCAGGGGCCTGCGGACGCTACCGGTACGGCTTCGCCACTCGCAGGCGTCGGCCGTCGAGCTGGCGAAACGATTGCAGGCCTCTTCGACGGTAACTGCAGTCCACTACCCGGGTTTGCCTGAACACCCCGGGTTCGAGCTGGCCGAACGGACATTGGACGGACCGGGCGCCGTGTTGTCGTTCGAAACTGTTGGGTCAGGGGCTGATACCGACCGGGCTCTTCAATCCCTGGACGTCATCGTGGCTGCGACCAGTCTGGGCGGCGTGGAGACAACCGCCGACCGACGGGCCCGTCTCGTGGGCCAGGAATCGATGCCCGAGTCACTGGTTCGATTAAGCATCGGTTGTGAGCACGTCGACGACATCTGGGCCGATCTCGTAAAGGTTCTCGAGCTTCTCAGCCGAAACAAATAGAACCGGAACAACTACACAGCACAGCACTCTCCATTTAGACAGTTATTTGGACAGTGCACTGACATCACGAGCGGAAGATTGACCGATCGGCGAAGTAGACGTACACTTCGTTGCCGCAACACCGTTCTACCTCGCCGCCCGCCCAGTGCCGGCGCCGAGCTTAATCAGCGGAGCAAACATGAGAATTCTTTTGGCGGACAGTCTCGACCAGTCGGCTGTCGAATCCCTAGCGGCCTCTGGCCACGACTGCACCAGTCGGCCTGACCTCACAGCCGAAACCCTTCCCGAAGCGATAGCGGGAACCGAAGTACTGGTCGTCAGGAGCACCAAGGTCTCCGAAGCGGCCCTGGCCGCCGCCGATCAGCTTTCCCTCATCGTTCGAGCCGGCGCAGGGACCGACAACATCGACATGGCTGCCGCCTCGGAAAGAGGCATGTACGTCTGCAACGTCCCGGGCAGGAATGCCATTGCTGTGGCCGAGCTCACCATGGGGCTACTGCTGGCCATCGATCGCCGCATCCCTGACAATACAGCCGACCTGCGGGCCGGGCGCTGGGACAAGAAGACCTACACCAAGTCCGACGGCGTACACGGCAAGCAGCTGGGCATCATCGGGCTGGGTGACATCGGTCTGGCCACCGCCGAGCGGGCCAAGGCCTTCGGGCTCACAGTGACCGCCGTTCGAAAAGCTGATCGGTCGAAGGAGGCACTGGCCGCCATCCGCAGCGTTGGCATTCGGCTAGTCGACTCCATGGACGAGCTCCTTGCAGCATCCGATGTCGTTTCTCTGCACGTCCCCAAGGCCCCAGGCACCATCGGGATGGTCGATAGTGCGTTCCTAGCCAAGATGCGGCCCGGATCCATCCTCATCAACACCTCCCGAGGCGACGTGGTGGACGCTGACGCCCTGCTGGCCGCTCTCGATGGCGGCAACATACGTGCCGGACTCGACGTCTGGCCCGAGGAGCCGAGCTCCTCTCAAGGCACCTTCGACTCGATTCTGGCGAAGCACCCGAGTGTTGTTGGAACCCATCACATCGGAGCATCGACCGGGCAGGCGCAACGATCTGTGGCCCAAGGGGCCGTGGACGTCATCTCGGCCTACGCCGCTGGGCGGCCGATCAACTGCGTGAACCTGCGTCTTGCCCCGGAAGGAGGATGCCAGCTTTCAGTGAGGCACCTCGACCGTGTCGGTGTGCTGGCCAAAGTCTTCGCTGTGCTTCGCAGCCACGATCTGAACGTGCAGCAGATGGAGAACCAGGTGTTTGTCGGCGGTCATGCCGCCGTTGCCAACATCAACGTGTCACAGATGGTTACGGACGAGGCCACCGCAGAGCTGTGTGCCATCGAAGAGGTCCTCAGCGTCAACCTGGACGTCTGACTTCAACGCAACCAACTGATCACCCAAACCCTCGCTAACCGGCCATCAGGCCAAACCTCTTGGAGCCAAGTTCATGACCACAATGTCCCGCAGTGTCCACAATTTCTGTGCAGGACCATGCGTACTGCCTGATGAGGTATTGGCCGAGCTGGCCGACGAACTACCGAACTTCGACGCCACCGGGATGTCCCTCATTGAAATGAGTCATCGGTCGGGCGACTACGACAAGGTCCACCACGAGACCCTCGATCTGCTTCGTCAGCTCACGTCGGCTCCCGACGACTTTTCCATCATGTTCATTCAAGGCGGTGCGTCGCTTCAGTTCGCCATGCTGCCCATGAATGTCCTCCCGGCCGACCGAACTGCAGGCTACGTCGTGAGTGGAACGTGGGGCAAGAAGGCACTGGCTGACGCCGAGAAGCTGGGAAGTGCCTACAGCGCCTGGGACGGAGCCGACGGCGGATACGCCAGGATGCCGACGGTTGACGAGCTGGACATCAAGCCCGGCACGTCGTTTCTCCATGTCACCTCAAACGAGACCATCGGTGGTATCCGCATGGCCGAGTTCGCCGACCCTGGCATACCGATGCTGGCCGACATGTCGTCGGACTACTTGAGCCGACCCATTCCATGGGATCGATTCGCCGTGGTGTACGGCGGCGTGCAGAAAAACCTGGGGCCTGCCGGGATGGCTGTCGTCTTCGCCCGAACCGAGCTTTTGGACTCCATCCCCAGCGGCGTGCCCGCATACCTGAGCTACAACACCCACCACAAGGGTGACAGCCTGGCTAACACCCCTCCGATGTTCACCATCTGGGCCACCAACAAGATGTTGAAGTGGATCAAGGCCAACGGTGGCCTTGAAGCCATGGACGCTCGATCCGAGCGTCGCTCCGGTGTTATCTACGACGCCATCGACAGCTCAAACGGCTTCTACCGGAGTCCGGTTGACGCCGCCAGTCGATCTCGAATGAACATCGTCTTTCGATTGGCCGACGAAGATCTGGAGGCCGCCTTCCTGACCGAGGCCGACGCCAACGGAATGAAGAATCTCAAAGGCCACCGGTCTGTCGGAGGTATTCGGGCCAGCGTCTACAACGCGCTGCCCGACGCCAGCGTCGATGCCCTGGCTCAGTTCATGTCCGACTTTGCCGCCAGCCACGGTTAGGCCGCCAGCGTTGCAACTCATCTCCCCCCTGTCCCTCGACCTGATCGACGACGCATGGACGGCGGAAGTCCCGTCGCCGCCCCATGACGCACTCTCCCCGGCGGACCGTCTCCAGCACCTGGAAAAGTTCCCGTTGTCGTACCTAGGCGTAACGAGGGCCCCGGAGGACGTTGCGTCCGACAATCCGATGACGCCGGCCGAGCTGCTGGGAGCCGGTCGACAATCGCTGGATCGGCTGCTTGACCGCAACGTCTTCAACCTGGCCCCGGCGCCACGGTACTTCGCTTACCGGCTGAGCATCGACGGCCATAGTCAGACCGGATTGGTGTGCGGAGTGTCGGTTGCCGCCTACGACAACGGACAGATCCGGATACACGAACGAACCAAGCAGGACCGAGCGCTTCATCTGGCCCGCCATCTCGATATCGTCGGGGCTCAATCAAGCCCGATTGCGCTGGCAGCTCGAACCGACACCGGCTTGGCCGGGCATTTGGACGCCCTTACCGAAGGTCCGCCGGATCTCGACTTCGTCTCCCCCGACGGACTTCGTCAGCAAGTCTGGACCGTCGACGAATCCAGCCCTATCGGGGTCATCGAGTCGGCGCTAGCCGACGAACCGCTCTATCTGATCGACGGTCACCACCGGGCGGCAGCGGCTTCGGTACACCGGGCGTCGAGGGTCGACTACGGCGGTTTACCGGACGGTGACAGCAGCGGCAAACCTGAGCCCCAGCCGGCGCCCGGCATCGATTGGATGTTAAGCGTGATCTTTCCCATCGAGGATCTGCGCAACCAGGCATTCCATCGCGTGCTCCCCTTCGCCACCAACGAAGGCGTGGCCGAACGACTTATTGCCGGCGCCCGATCCGTGGCAGCCAACGAGGTCAACAGCAGGTCGACCTCCGAAGTACCGCTCGGGATTCGTAACGAAGACAGCCAGCTCAGCTGGCACCTCATCGATCTGCCGCTGGACTCTTCGGTCTCCGGACCCTCGGCCATTCTAGCCAATCTGGACCCGGTGAGAGTCCAACAGCAAATCCTCGAACCCTTGCTGGGCATCGACGAGACTCGCGCCGGCGACCGTCTCCAACACCGGGCTGGCGTCTCGGTAGTTGACGGTTCCGCATCCGATGCCGGAGCCTTGATCGGGCCGGGGGAAATTGCCATCGTGACCCGACCGGTGACAATGGAACAGCTCATGACCGCCTCTGACAACGGCCTGGTGATGCCACCGAAGTCGACGTACTTCTTACCGAAAGTTCGTTCCGGGGTCTTTCTTCATCGAAAGTTTCACGTCTAGTGACCGCTACGCACACAACTGCTTGATCATCTAGTGACCGCTACGCACCAATCGGGCGATCACCTAGTGACCGCTACGCACCAACCGGGCGATCATCATTCCGTCAGTCGTTACCGGTAGAAGGTAAGAGACGTCGCCGTCGGCAACCCACCGACCTACCGAGGGTTCGCCTTGGATGGCCGAAACCTCAAGATCAGAGCGTTGACCAAGAACAGCGGAGATGACGTCGCGGCCCTCGTCTGGTCCAAGTGTGCACACGCTGTAGGTCAAGATCCCGCCCGGCCGGAGCAAATCGGCGGCTTTGACAACCAACTCGATCTGCAAATCCTGGAGCCGACCGGGGGCCTCGGGCTCGATTCGCCACCTGGCGTCGGCCCGGCGCCGTAGGCTTCCGAGTCCTGAACACGGAGCATCGACCAGAACCTGGTCGACGGTGCCCGGTCGAAGGGCCGGGAATCGGCCGTCGGCAATCATCAACGGAATCGGCAGGTCGAGTGTGCTGGTGTTCTCCGCGATCAAACGGACCCGGCTCGCCCGACGGTCGGCGGCAACGACGTTTGCGCCGAATCCGGCAATGGCCGTTGCCTTTCCTCCGGGCGCAGCGCAAAGATCAACGATCAACTCTCCAGCGGTAGCCTGCATCGCCGCCACCACCGCTTGAGAAGCTTCATCTTGAACGTAACCATCGGACCGAACGGTTACCGGAGCTGGTTGGTTCATGGCTTCCAAGCTCTTCAAGGCGTCATCATGGCCTAGGAAGTCTGTGAGGTAGGAAACAATCCAGTCCGGATAGCTGAGCCTGGTGGCCTCATCGGGAAACGTGACCGGACCATCGGCTACTTTTCGAAGTACGGCATTGACCAACGAGCGAGCCTTGCCCCCAAGAGCGCCGACGGTGGCGGAAACCGCAGCATGGGCTGGTGTCCGGAGGTAGCACAGCTGGTAGGTGCCGACCCGAAGCGCCGCCCGAACATCGGCTTCAACCGGTGCGAGAAGATAGCGCTCATACAGGTAGTCACATGCCCGCTGCATTCTGGTCGTCCCGTACACCAATTCAGTGACGAACCGGCGATCGGCCTCTGACAGGTCGCTGGCATCCAGCATCTTCGGCAACAGCAGATTGGCGTACGCTCCGGACGAGTCGATCCGTTGCAGAGCATCGATGGCCAGTCGGCGGCTCGACTCACCCTTCTTCGGGGCCTGTTGTGGCGGTCGTCGCTTGGCGTCGCTCCGCTTCTTCGAGTTCATGACATCACCCTCATCACGCCGAGTCCGGCTCATCGCCGAGCCGCTCGCCAACCTCAAGACGGGCACCGTTGATCCAATCGCCAACCGGTTGGCTGCGGCGTCCCTCGGGTTTCACTTCAAGCAGTTCAACCACGCCGTCGCCGGACGAGACTGCTACCGACTCGGCGGCGACGTTCACTATCGTTCCGGGAGGTCGTCCACTATCTGTGCCCAGTCCCACCCGGACCTTTTCAATGCCAAGGCGGGCCCGACGAAACCAGGTCCAGGCACGACCGATCCGAACCCGTCGCTGAATGTCGACCGCCGAGTGGTCAAAGCACACTTTGCTCTCGGCCCGTTCAAGCTTGGCGGCATAGACTGGCTCGCCCTCTTGGGGCGCAGCCAAAGATTCGCCGCCGTCGGAGACCAGGCCTCGCTGAAGTGTTTCGACCAGCAGTCGCCCTCCCCTGTCGGCCAGTTCGGCGGTCAACTCCTCGGCAGTGACCTCGTCACCGATCGCCACCGTCTCGGTGGAATACACGTCGCCGGTATCGAGGCCTTCGGCCAACGCCATGATGCTGATGCCGGTCTTGGAGTCTCCGGCGAGAATAGCCCGCTCGACCGGGGCGGCACCCCGCCATCGAGGAAGCAGCGAGAAGTGGACGTTGACCATGGGAATTCGCTGCAGCATGGGTGATGGGATGATCCGCCCGAAGGCCACCACCACCGCTATGTCAAGATCTTCAATTTGATTGAGGTCTTCCATCTGATCCGACACCGTCAATCCGAGCTCGACGGCTGCCTTCTTGACCGGCGACGGAATTGTTCTGCCCCCACGTCCACGGCGCCGATCAGGTTGCGACACGACGAGCACCACCTCATACCCGGCGGCCAACAGGGCTTCGAGTGACGGGACAGCAGCCGGCGGAGTTCCGAGAAAAGCAATCCGCTTGATCCTCGACGGCGGTACGGCCAAGGGCCCTGCACTGTTAACCATCACTGTGCTCACGGTGTTTACTGTGCTCGCTGTCTTTGCTGCGCTCACTGCGCTCACTGTGTTTTCTGTGCTCGCTGTGCTCGCTGTGCTCACCAGCGGCCATCAGGGTGCCGGCACCAGTCGAGATCGCTTCGAACAAACCCAATGCCCGCTCACGTTGCTCCGCCTCCAGGTGATCGATCAACAACACCCCGTCGAGATGATCAAGTTCGTGCTGAAACAGACGGGCCAGGAGCTCATCGGCTTCCACCTCGATCGGCTGTTCGTTCAAGTCCCAGCCGGTCAGCAGCACTTCTTTTGGTCTGATCACATCCCAAAACAGTCCCGGCAGCGACAGGCAACCCTCGGCGTAGAGCCACAGACCGTCTCGTTCGGTAATTGTCGGGTTCACAACCGCTTTGGGGCCATCGCCCACGTCATAGACAAAAAGACGTTTCTCGACGCCTACTTGGGTAGCGGCCAAGCCGATTCCGGGCTCGCCGTACATGACGGTGAGCATGTCCTCGGCCAACGAAACCAGGTTGCCGTCAATCGCCGTCACGTCGTCGGCCCGGCGGCGGAGCACCGGATCGCCGTAGATGAGGATGGCTGGCGTACTGGACACGGCCACATCCTACCGACTGAGGGGTGCCCGACAGGTGGCTGCAAGGCCAGGCTCATCGGCTACCGTGGCCCATCATGACCGGCGAAGCTCCACAGGCCAAAGCAGCAGGCCACTACTTCTCCGAAGAGCCGACCACCGGCTCTGAACGACGCACAGTCGATCTACACCTGGAGGATTTCAGCGGCCGGTTCACCACCGACCGGGGGGTGTTCGGCCGGGACAGAATCGACCCGGGCACCAAGCTGCTGTTGTCCGACGGGCCCGAAGCCGAATCGACCGACGAAACGCTGGTTGACGTTGGCGCCGGATACGGGCCGATAGCGGTGGTACTGGCCCATCGCAATCCGCAGGCGACGGTGTGGGCGATCGAGCCGAACAGCCGGGCAAGGGAGCTTTGCCGGCTCAACGCCGAGTCGGCCGGTCTCTCCAACGTTCGTGTCGTTACGCCTGATGACTGGCCGAACGATCGCATGATCGACCGGATCTGGTCGAACCCGCCGATTCGTATTGGCAAGAAGGCGCTGCACGAACTCCTGCTTCAATGGCTTGATCGGCTCTCTCCACGTGGGTCCGCTCATCTGGTGGTGCAAAAGCACTTGGGGGCTGACAGCCTGCAACGGTGGATGACCGATCAGGGATGGACAGCCACCCGTCGCCAATCTCGCGCTGCCTACCGGTTGCTCGATGTCGCTCCCCGAGGCGGTGACCGGTGAGTCACGAAGGCCCGCTGTCTCCCACCGAACTGAAGCGACTCCACCGAGACTGGCGGCGATCCACCGACACCGACATCACGGTGATACTCGACGGAGTCCAAAATCCCTACAACGTCGGTGCCATCTATCGCAGCGCGGCGGCGTACAAGGTCGCCGAGCTTGTGTGCGTGCCGCCAACTGTGGAACCCGAACACCCCAAAGTGTCCAAGACCGCATTGGGCAGCCAGCGGCTGGTCACCACCACCCAATCGGAGTCGGCCGTCGCTGCGGTGGCCGCCCAGCGCCAGGCCGGCAGGCGAACGGTGGCGTTGGAGTTGACCCCTTCAGCCACACCCCTGTTCGAACTCGATCTTCCCCCCGGCGTCTGTCTGGTGGTCGGACACGAGGAACGTGGCGTACATCGCGACACGCTCGCTGTCGTCGACCATGTCGCCTACCTGCCTCAACTGGGCAAGATCGGTTCGCTCAACGTAGCCCACTCGCTCACCGTGGCGCTCTACGAGGTGGTGCGACAGCAGGCGGCCAACCGACCATAGAAGCTGGCCGGGCGTCCCTGAGGTTCGTGTGATATCAGGCTCGCCTTGGATCTACGGCGACCCGAACCCGCTCGCCCGGCCGCCGGGACGACGTCAACGCTTCGCTTAACGTTTCCTGACTGGGTGCCGTCGCCAGGTAGCGTCCGTCCGGTCGCGGGCCAACAACGTTCAATCCCTCAACCTGGACCAATCGCTGGGCCAGCTGTTCGGCACCTCCACCGGACAGTTCGGCCAGTGCAGCGAACGGTGGCAGAGCCAGAAGCCGACGGTTCTCAAGCTCGCCTTCAATCCAGGCCCCAATGTCGGCCGACAGCGCAGCACGGAGGACAGCATGGTCAGGGGCCCGGGTCAGGGCCACCAACCGTCCACCCTGTTGCCGTCCACCAAGTAGGCGGGCGGCCCGTATCAGCAACGTCATGGCCTGCTCCCCGGCCCGAAACCGAGGGGCGAACAGCTCCTGATCAATGTCTAGGAAGGCCACCACCTCAGGACGGAACTCTAAGCGGTGCAGCGCAGCCTCGGTGCCCACGACCACTCCGGCAGGGGTCGACCGACCATGCGATGAGTCGCTCTCCGACGACAACTCTCCGACCGGACGACCCAGGAGCGCTTCCAACTCTTCAGCGACCCTGCTCACCCCGGGCCGCAACCGCTTCAATCTGGTTGAACCGCAGGAGGCGCAGACAAGCGGGCGCCGCTCGCCGGTGACCACTACCTCCAGACCGCCGTCGCGTTCGACCATCAAGTGGCGTCCGTCGGTCGACCTCACCAACTCGGTGCAAGCCGAGCAGGCCAGCATTTGTGAGCGGCCCTTCCGATTGAGAATCAGCAAAGCACGCTCAGCATTCCGGAGATGGTCGACCACGCGGGGCGGCACCAATGTTGACGCCAACCGAGGTTCCTCGTTGCGCCGATCGACCAGTTCGACAATTGGCCAGCCTGATCGCTGTTCGGACCGTGGCGAATGCACGATGTTGTCCACGCCATCGCGACCACGCAAGCCGGGCATGGGCCCGACCAGCAGACACCGTCCACCCGCCCGTCGGCTTCGCTCAACGGCCACGTCGGCGGCGTGCCATGTCGGTACCCGTTCCTCCTGCATGGACTCGGCATGATCGTCCAGAACAAGAATTGTCCCCGGCCGCGGTGGCATGGGGGCCAGCACTGCGGATCTTTGGCCGACTACGATGGCGCCGGTTAGACCGTGCACCCAATCGTGTGGATGTCGTCCCACCCGAATGCCCTGTCTACGCAGTTTGCTCACAAGACGATCGGCGGCCTGCCCTTCAGGGACCACTACCAGGGTCGGGCCGCTTGAAGCCGCCGCTAACGCGAACGGCAGAGGGTCGGTGTTCGGTGACACCTGAACGGCGGTGATGCCGCTGTGATCGAGACAGTGTTGGACGAAGTCGCTTGTCCGGCCACCATGTCCGGTCGATGACCCGTCCGATACCCGTTCAGTCGGAAGACTCCTCACCGCCCGGCTGGGTGAGGCCGACTTCAACACCGCCCTCAACGGACCGCTCCAGCGGGCAGCCGTCCAGCGGGCAAGATCAACCACATCGCCCGATGGGCCTTCGGAGCTGAAGCGTGTCAGCGGCCGAAGGTGGACTCCGGACGGCGGTTGGCTATCGAGTTCGACGATCCAGCCCGGAACCCGCCGCCCGTGCAAATCGACCCGGACCATTGAGCCGACGGAAACCTTGTCTGCCCATTGAGGCGGACAGTAGTAGTCGAACGTTTTCTCCAGCCCGGAGACGTCCGGTAGCACTCGAACCACCCGACTACCCTCCGGGAGGACAAACTGGTCAGCCGACTGATCGGAGCCGTCGCTGAACTCGTCGGGATCAAAGAGGTGTCCGGCGCTCACTGTATCGGCACGATATCAAAGCCCGAACGCCAGGTAGCGCCGGACGCAGTTGAAGGCCGGGGTGGCTACAGGCCCAGAGCCGAGCGGAGATCGTCGACCTTGTCGGTTCGCTCCCAGGTGAACGACTCTCCGGCTTCGCGTCCGAAATGTCCGTAGGCCGCAGTCGGCGAGTAGATGGGCCGACGAAGATCCAGCGTCTCCAAGATGGCACCCGGCCGAAGGTCGAAGACCGAACGCACCGCCTGCTCGATCTTGGCGATCTCAACCTGCTCGGTGCCGAAGGTTTCAACCATGACCGACACGGGATGAGCGACACCAATGGCGTAGGCCACTTGGACTTCACATCGACGGGCCGCGCCGGCGGCAACCAGGTTCTTGGCCACCCAACGGGTAGCGTACGCCGCCGAGCGGTCGACCTTGGAAGGATCCTTGCCGGAGAACGCCCCACCGCCGTGGCGGGCTGCACCACCGTAGGTGTCAACAATGATCTTCCGGCCCGTCAACCCCGCATCGCCGACCGGGCCGCCGATAACAAAGCGGCCGGTGGGGTTAACCAGCACTTCGTAGTCCTGATCGGCGAACTGCTCAGGAATGACCGGGCGTATGACGTGCTCAATCAGATCCGGCCTGATCATATTGTCACGATCAATCCCGTCGTCATGTTGAGTGGAGATGAGAACTGTCTTGAGCCGTACCGGTCGACCCTCTTCGTAGTCGAAAGTGACCTGAGTCTTGCCATCGGGTCGCAGATACGGGATGGTCCCTAGTCGGCGAACCTCTGACAGCCGCTCGGCCATGCGGTGAGCCAAGTGAATCGGCAAGGGCATAAGCACGTCGGTCTCATCGCAGGCGTAACCGAACATCATGCCTTGATCGCCGGCACCCTGCTCGTCGAAGCTGTCGCTGGAGCCGGTGCTACGGATCTCTTCCGACTTGTCAACGCCTTGGGCGATGTCTGGCGACTGCTCGTCGATGGCGACCATAACGCCGCACGTCTGCCCGTCAAAGCCATAGCGTTCGTTGTCGTAGCCGATCTTGGTGATGGTCTTGCGTACCACCGACGGGATGTCGACGTAGCCGGTGGTGGTGATTTCTCCCGCAACCAGGGCCAGGCCGGTCGTGACCATGGTTTCACAGGCCACTCGAGCCTGCGGGTCTTCGGTCAGCATGGCGTCGAGGATGGCATCGGAAATCTGATCGGCCATCTTGTCGGGGTGGCCCTCGGTTACCGACTCGGAAGTAAAGGTGTAGTTGTGACTCATATAGATCAGCTTTCGATCGGAGACAGCCGGTTCTCGACCGCATCCAGGATTACTTGGGCGATAGCGGTCTTGCTGGATAGAGGGATTTCCACGGAACCGCCGTCTGCGTCGAGAATGGTAACGGCGTTCGTGTCGTGAGCAAAGCCCACCCCCGGCATGGCCACATTGTTGGCCACCAGCAGATCGGCTCCCTTGCGGGCCAGCTTGGACGCGGCATTGGCCACCAGATCATCGGTCTCGGCGGCGAATCCGACAAGCACCTGACCTGTTCGTCGACTGGCACCGAGGGTGGCAAGAATGTCCTCTGTCGGTTCAAGTTCAATGTTCGGAACGCCGTCGTTCTTCTTCAGCTTCCGCTCGGCCGCGCTCTTCGGTCGAAAGTCGGCGACCGCAGCAGCCATGATGATCACGTCGTTCGAGTCGGCCCGGCTGGTAACGGCTTCTAGCATTTCGGCAGCAGTTGTGACGCTCACCCGGTTGACCGCCGGGTCCGAACCCAGACTGCTGGTGGTCACCAACGTCACATCAGCACCCCGACTCAGGGCAACCTCGGCCAGGGCATGCCCCTGCTTGCCGGACGAACGATTTCCGATGAAACGAACCGGGTCAATCGCTTCTCGGGTTCCACCGGCGGTGATCAGAACCCGCCGACCGGCCAACGAGGTCGGGCCACGGGTTGGTCGTTCACCAACGGCCCTACCGGCAATGTCGCCGGTCAGGGTGGAGGCGATCACGTCGAAGACCGATTCGGGCGATGCCAAGCGACCGGCGCCAATGTCTCCGCCGGCCAACGGACCTTCCTCCGGCGGAACAATGATGACTCCGCGGCCTTCGAGCACCGAAACGTTGTCTTGGACCGCAGGATGATTCCACATCTCGGTGTGCATCGCCGGGCACACCACAACTGGTGCTTCGGTGGCGATCAACGTGGCCGAAAGTAGGTCGGCTGAGCGACCGGTCCGGTAGTCGGACAGGATTCGGGCGGTGGCCGGGCACACCACGATCAGATCAGCGGTCTGCCCCAGATGCGTATGAGGAATGGGATGGGAGTCGGCCCACAGAGAAGTCTTGACCGGTTCAGAGCCCAGTGCTGTCATGGTCGTCGGACCGACCATATTCATGGCCGCCTCTGTCATAACCGGTACGACGTGGGCACCGGCGAGAACCAGACGACGGCTCAGCTCGATCGCCTTATAGGCGGCGATACCCCCGGTTACTCCGAGAACAATTCGACGCCCCTCCAGCATCACCGGCAGTGATTAGGCGGCGTCGTCGGAGTCGGCGCTGTCACCTTCCGGCGCCGCCGGAATGATCTTCTCCGCCGCAATCTCCTCGAAGGCGATCGACAACGGCTTGCGGGACACAGACGTCACCTGCGGAGGAACCATGGCCCCAAGACCTTCTCCTAGCTGACCGAAGTAGGCATTGATTTCACGCGCACGGCGGGCGGCCAACGTGCAAAGAACAAACTTCGACTTGCTCTTGTCGAGAAGCTCCTCGACCTGGGGGCTCATCATCGTGTCATACGTATCGGCCATCGGCGTCTACCTCCGTTAGGCAGTATAGGGCGCTCTAGAGCCCGGTCCTGCCCTGGGCGGCCCGAGCTTTCTCAATCACGTTCCACATCTGCTCGACAGTGTCGTCGATGTCATGATTCACGATGGTCTGCGCACCGAGCTCTCGACCGGCGGACGCTTCCTGCTCAGCCTTGTTCACCCGCTGGGCCACCTTTTCTTCCGGGTCGCCCCGACGTCGGAGTCGCTGAAGTTGATCGTCCCGGGAAGGCGCCTCAAGGAAGATCAGAACGGCATCCGGTTCTTTCTGTAGAACTTGTCTGGCCCCTTGAACATCAATCTCCAAGATGACGTCCCGCTCCGCTGACTCGTCAAGCGTGGGTGTTCCGTAGTAGTTCCCCAGAAACTCGGCGTGCTCCAGGAAACCGTCGGCCACGATTCGTGCTTCGAAGTCATCCCGACTGACGTAGACGTAGGCGTCTCGGGACTCTCCGGGACGTCGCTCCCGGGTGGTCCATGACCTACTCAGCCAAAGCTCGGGGTAACGCTCGACCAGCAGTTTGACCACCGTGCTTTTGCCGACACCTCCAGGCCCGGAGACAACGATCAGCAATGGATCGGTGTTCATGAGAACACCTCCAGGAGGGCCTTGCGCTGCTGGTGGCCGAGGCCGGAGACTCGACGTGACTCGGCGATACCAAGTCGATCAAGTGTGCGCCGGGCGTTGACCTTACCTATGCCCGGCAGGGACTCAAGAACGGCAAGAACCTTGATCTTGGCGACCATAGGATCCTCATCGGCCTCCTGGAGTAGTTCATCCAGGGTCATCGAACCTATTTTCAACCGGTTCTTCACATCGGCCCGACGGCGGCGAACTTCGGCAGCCTTAGCCAACGCCGCCTTGCGCTGTTCGTCCGTTAACTGAGGAGGAGGCACGATCAGGTGATCCTAACGTCGGTGGACCTGTGCAAACCAGGCTAGTACGTCCAAGGCCCACCCGACGTCAACGGCGGCCAACAATCGACGAGTATTCCCTCGACCGGGTCCGAGTATTCGTTGACCGAGTCAAGATCTGAAGTGGACGGGTGCCGGTCCTCGGGTTGTTAGACCAGATCGGCGAAGAGCGCCGCCGCCGCCGCCGCCGGATCATCACTTTGAGTGACCGCTCGACCAACAACCAGTAGGTCAGCACCCTCATCAAAGGCTGCTGCCGGGGTAATCGGGTGCGGTTGATCGTGCTGCTCTCCTCCGGCAGCTCGAATTCCCGGCACCACGCGAACCGTACGGGGTGACAGCTCGCGAGCCTCCCGAAGGGTGGCGCCCGAACACACGATGCCGCCACATCCGGCCTCAACCGCCAAACGAAGTCGATTTGGCATGATGTGAGCCGGTGCATCGGCGTCGCTGGTGAGAACCGTGATGGCTACCGCCATCGGCGTTGGAAGATCGGCATTGGCCGCGCCCTGCAGGAACCCGTCTACGCCGGCCTTCAACATGTCGGAGCCGCCATGGGCGTGCAGCGTTAGATAGCTGGCTCCCAGAGCGCCACCAACCCGAGCGGCCCGACCGACGGTGGTCGGAATATCGTGCAGCTTGAGATCGAGGAACACATCAAATCCGTTGTCCAGTAGCGCACCAACGGCATCGGGCCCTGCGGCGGTGTACAACTCCAGGCCAACCTTGGCCACTCCGAACCAGGGCGACAGCTGCCTGGCCAACCGAAGAGCTTCGACAAGATCGTCGACATCAAGCGCCAGCGCAGTTTTGGCCCGCACCTCGGCGGGGAGGCCGTCAATCGTCTTTGCCGTCGAAGCAGACATCGCATTCCTTCAATTGAGATTCAAGCATTTCAGATTCAAGGCTCGTCAGATTCAAGGCACTTCAGAATCAGGGCACTTCAGAATCAAGGTCGAGTTGACGGTTGGCCGAATCCGGTGGTCGCCGCCAGCTGACATCGGATTTTACCGTAGCCGAAGACATCGCCGCTGCTAGGCATGGGGCCTAAGGACTGCGCACCCCGACCAGATCTCGATAGCCGGCAATGCCGTGTTGGTCACACCACGTGGCCAATGACGTTACCAGTCGACCCACCGACGTCGGGTCGGCCAGTGTGGCTGTTCCGACCTGCACGGCATCTGCCCCAGCCCTGGCGAACTGGACGATGTCGGTCGCAGTGCGGATACCGCCGACACCAATGATCGGCAACCGGGGACAGGCCGCTCGCACATCGGCCACTGCCCGAACCGCCAGCGGACGAATGGCGGGACCGGACACTCCGCCTCCTCCCCCACCGAGGACAGCTTGGCCGGTGACCGGATCGAGAACCAGGCCAAGATAGGTGTTGACCAGCGTCACCGCCTCCGCCCCGGCTTCGGCGGCGGCTGCCGCGATCTCCGGGAGACGAAAGCCGACGTTGGGACTGAGCTTGGCCCATCGCGGCGCCTCGCATCCCGCTGTAGCCCGCAGCACCTCGGTCGTCATCTCAGGCGAGTGGGCGAACAGATCGTTGCCGGATTCGGTGTTTGGACAGGAGATGTTGACTTCCATGGCCAACAACCGGTCGGCCACCGGAGCCAGGATGTCGGCCGCCAGTCGATAGTCGTCGACCGTCCGGCCCCAAATCGAGACGACAACTCGAGCCCCGAGGCGTTCAAGCGCAGGCAGATCCTCTGCTATCCAGGTGGCCAAACCGGGTCCCTGCAGACCAACGGAGTTGATCATCCCCGACGGCGTCTGATGCACCCGCCGAGGAGTGTTGCCGAGCCAGTCGAAGTGAGCCAGCGACTTGACCACCACTGCACCAAGGCGACGTAGCTCGACATATGAGCCCAGCTCAGCGCCATGACCAGCGGTACCGGCTGCAGTCATCACGGGGTTTGGAAGCTCAACCGAACCGACCGCAGTGGACAGGTCAACCAAAACGAATCCAATCCATCACGCCGCCGGGGCGGCTGACGAACCGTGAATGCTCTGCAGCGGTGTCACCTGCAGTTCCCCGTTGCGTAAATCAACCATTCCCCTGGCTGCGGCCAACGCTGCGGCGGTGGTGGTGACCAGCGGAACTCCGTTGCGGGCCGCCGCCCGACGGATGTATGCGCCGTCGGCCCGTGGACCGCGGCCTCTCGGAGTGTTGATGACCATGGCGACCTTGCCGGCCTCGATAAGGTCGACGGCATTGATCCCGTCCTGATTGAGGCGGTTGACCGTCTGGTCGACGACAAGGCCGGCATCGCTCAGGTGGTCGGCCGTGCCCGCTGTGGCCACCAACGCGAAGCCGAGATCCTGAAGAAGTCGGGCGACGGTGAGCCCGGCGTCTTTGTCACGATCAGCCAGCGACATGAACACCGTTGCACCATCGGGAGACGGCAACAGCGTTCCCGCCGCCAACTGACTCTTGACAAAGGCCACGCCGGCGTCACGGTCGATACCCATGACTTCGCCGGTGGACCGCATCTCCGGTCCGAGAAGTGCGTCGGTGTCGGGGAACCGGACGAAGGGCAAGACGGCTTCCTTTACCGCCCAGAATCCGGTGTCGGTTGATGCCGTTAGCAGGCCCTCCACCCGCAGCTCGGCCAGGGTGGAGCCGGCCATGAGCCGAGAGGCGATCTTGGCCATCGGCCGCCCGGTGGCTTTGGCTACGAACGGCACGGTCCGGGAGGCGCGAGGATTGGCCTCGATCACGTAACAGCCGCCGTCTTTGACGGCGAACTGCACATTGACCAAGCCAACGACGTCAAGGGCCTCAGCGATTCGAGCCACATAGTCGCTCAATGTGGCCATCACATCGGGGCCGAGCGTGCGGGGCGGCAACACACATGCCGAGTCGCCGGAGTGCACGCCGGCTTCCTCCACATGCTCCATAACGCCGCCAATGAGAACTTCGCCGGTGTTGTCCCGAACTGCGTCGACATCCACCTCGATGGCGTTCTCCAAGAACGAGTCGATCAGAACAGGTCGCTCGGCTGACAGGCCGCCTTCTCGACCTAGACTGCCGGATGCCGCCATCGCCGTCATGGCCTGATCGAGGTCTTGGCGGTTGTACACCAACTCCATTGCCCGGCCGCCAAGGACGTAGCTCGGGCGGACCAGCACGGGGTAGCCAATGCTGTCGGCGATCGCTCCCGCCTTGTCCGCCGAATCCGCCGTGCCGCCTTTTGGTTGCGGAATCCCCAGCCGCTTGCACAACTCGGCCCACCGATCCCGGTCCTCGGCTTCGTCAATCGACGCCGGAGCGGTTCCGAGCACGAGTTCGGGCGGCAGCTGGCCGGCCAGCTTCAACGGTGTCTGACCACCCAGAGACACGATGATGCCAATCGGGTCCTCGATATCGATGATATTCATGACGTCTTCGTAGGTGATCGGCTCGAAATAGAGCCGATCGGACGTGTCATAGTCGGTGGACACGGTCTCAGGGTTGCAGTTGACCATGATGGTTTCGAATCCGGCGTCACCAAGGGCAAAGCTGGCGTGCACACAGCAGTAGTCGAACTCGATGCCCTGACCGATCCGGTTCGG
>JAHDFR010000395.1 GCA_020628065.1 Acidimicrobiales bacterium | reverse complement strand
GACGAACGGTGTGACTGGTCTGGTCGGTTCATTGTTGTCTGATCGATGGTGATTCTAGAATAGTCTCTCTTCGAAGGTGATGGCGAAGGCGTTGAGGGCGGGTTTCCAGCGGTTCATCCAACGCTGCTGCCCGGAGCCGGTGGGGTCGAGTCATCGGACGACGAGGTAGAGGCATTTCATGGCTGCCTGCTCGTTGGGGAAGTGCCCTCGGGCTCGGGTGGCCCGCCGGAACCTGGCGTGTAGCGACTCGATGCTGTTGGTGCTGTAGGTCACCCGCCGGATCTCGGGTGAGTAGTCGAGGAACGGTACGAACTCGGTCCAGGCGTTCTCCCACAGGCCTTTGATCGCCGGGTAGCGCTCGCCCCACGTGGCGTGGAACTCGACCAGGCGTTCTTTGGCCTGGGCTTCGTTGACGGCGGTGTAGACCGGCCGGAGATCCTTGGCCATCGCGTCCCAGTCCCGTCGTGACGCGAGCCGGAATGTGTTGCGGATCAAATGCAGCACACAGGTCTGAGTGATTGCCAACGGCCAGGTCGCTTCGATCGCTTCGGGGAGGCCTTTCAATCCGTCGCACACGACCATGCAGACATCTTCGGTGCCCCGGTTCTTGATGTCGGTGAGCACCTGCAGCCAATATTTGGCGCCCTCACCGCCGGTGCCGGCCCAGATCCCGAGGATGTCCCGCTTCCCGTCGATTGTGACCCCGATAGCGGCGTAGAACGGGCGGTTGGCGACCTGCCCATCCCGCACTTTGACCACGATGGCGTCGATGAACACCACCGGATAGACACGGTCGAGGGGGCGGACTAACCAATCGTTCATCTCCTCAAGCACTCGGTCGGTGATCTTCGAGATCGTCTCCCGGCTGACATCGGTGCCGTAGATCTCGACGAGATGAGCTTGAACCTCACCGGTCGTCAACCCTTTGGCTGTGAGCGAAATAATCATCGAGTCAACACCGTGTAGGCGCCTCTGGCGTTTCTTGACGGTCTTGGGTTCAAAGGTCCCGTCCCGGTCCCGGGGCACGTCGACCTCGACCGGCCCGACCTCGGTGATCACCGTCTTGGACCTCGTCCCGTTGCGGGAGTTGCCCGTCACGGCCCTCGACGGCGTGCTTCTCATAGCCGAGATGTTCATCCATCTCGACCTCCAGCCCGGTCTCGAGAACCTGCTTCGTGAGTTGCCCCAACAGGCCGTTCAGGCCGACGAGATCAACCCCATCCGCTCTGGCTTGTTCAACCAGCTGCTCAGCGATCGACCGATCGACCGACGGCGGCAGCTTCAACTCCGGCTCGTTCTTATCGCTCTGCTTGTCGACTGTGTTCCATGACGCCACAGCGCCATTCTGTACTGTCATCATGCATGGTCCTAACCGGCTCACCTCGACCATCGAGGCTCAGCCACTCAAGACCAGACCAGATCCACCGTTTTCCTGACAGTCCCGGCGAGGGCCGGTGGAAGACCCGGAAGAAGTCGGCCTGAACACGGTAGAAGC
>JAHDFR010000394.1 GCA_020628065.1 Acidimicrobiales bacterium | reverse complement strand
ACTATTTGGGTACCGCCCACACGTTGGCCAACTTCCAGTCGGCGTTCATGATGCCGGATCTGATGAACACCGACTCCTATGAGCAGTGGACCATCGACGGCTCAAAGGATGCTGCGGCCCGGGCGATCGACAAGATCAAAGCCCAGCTGGCCCGCTACCAACAGCCGGCTCTACCCGATCATGTCGACGCCGAGCTGCGGGACTTCGTCGACCGTCGCCGCAGCGAGATCCCCGAGATGGTGGCCTGATGGCTGTGATTGAAGGCGGCGATCTCGACGGAAAGGTTGCCGTTGTCAGCGGCGGGACGTCTGGCATCGGTCGGGCCACAGCCGTATGTCTCGCCGGACTTGGAGCCAGGGTCGTCATTGGAGGGCGCAACACCGGCGCTGCAGATCAAGCAGTGACCGCGGTCGCCGAAGCCGGAGGAATCGCTGTTGCCGTTCTGGGCGACATCACCGACCCGGCGTACAGCACAACAGTGATCGACTCGGCTGTGTCCGAGTTTGGCGGTGTCGACATTGTGGTCAACGCTGCGGGAACCATCACCAGATCGACGGCCGAAGACACCTCCGACGACGACTACCGGCGGGTGATGGCCGTCAACGTGGACGGCACCTTCTTCCTGTCCCGGGCGGCAGTGCCGGCGCTACGAGCACGGGGCGGCGGTTCAATCATCAACATCGCCTCCAACGTGGGGTTGGTGGGGGCTGCCGGCCTGGCCGCCTACTGCGCTTCGAAAGGGGCGGTGGTATTGCTGACCCAGTCGATGGCGCTGGAACACGCGGCCGAGGCCATTCGGGTCAACGCCGTCTGTCCCGGTGCGGTGGACACACCTATGTTGCGACTGGAGCGGGAAGCCGCCATCGCCGCCGGTGAGATGACCGAAGCCGACATTCTGGCCGCCAACGAGGCCTTGATACCTCAAGGCCGGGTGGCCGACGCTCACGAAATCGGAGAGTTGGTGGCTTTTCTCGCCTCCGATCGTTCAGCCCACATCACCGGCACGTCAATACCGATCGACGGGGGGTACCTGGCCCAGTGACAACACGAGTAGGCAGAGAAGGCGCCGAATTGGAGGGTCGCATCGCTGTTGTGACCGGCGGATCGCGTGGTATCGGGCGGGCCATCGCCCAACGGCTGGTGGATGCCGGAGCCACCGTGGTGATCGGGGACCTCAACGAGCCAACGGATCTGGCTGACCCGTCATCGCTGACGTGTGCTCACCTCGATGTTTCGGCCGAGGACTCGGTGGCAGGATTCATCGAAGGAGTGGTGGCGGCTCACGGCAACCTCGACGTGGTGGTCAACAACGCCGGGATCATGTTCGAAGAGCCGGTGGTCGGCCACTCAACCGACAAGTGGGCCAAGGCGTTGGCGGTGAATTTGACCGGACCGATGCTGATGGCCAAACACGCCGCCGAACACCTGGCGGTGCGTAACGGCGCCATCGTCAACATCGGTTCCATCGAGGGTTACGCCTGCAATCCCAACCACGCCG
>JAHDFR010000161.1:4101-9310 GCA_020628065.1 Acidimicrobiales bacterium | reverse complement strand
CCTTCCCGCTCGGGCTCGCGATCTGCCACGATGGTTCGATGAACGACGCAAGGAACGGGTCGAGCGGAGCCTTGACCACCGAGCTGTGCCGACGCCTCGGCATTAACCACCCGGTGTTCGGCTTCGCCCACGACATCGCCACCGTGGCCGCCATCACCAACGCCGGGGGCATCGGGGTGTACGGCGCCACCCGTCGGTTCCCTCACGAGATCTCGGCCGAGTTGGACGAGATCCGGTCGTTAGTAGGCGACCGACCGTTCGGCGTGGACCTGGTGCTGCCCGACGGTATGCCGGAGTACAACAGCCGGGAAGCCATCGAAGCCCACATCCCCGAAGGCCATCGTGACTTCGTTCATCAACTGATCGACAAGTATGAAGTGCCCGAGCCAAGCGGGCCGGGCATGCGAACCCGATTCATCCGCTCCAAGGAAATCGAGCAGGAACAGTTGGCGGCCGTTATGGCCAGCGACGTCGACCTGTTCGCCTGCGGCATCGGGGCTCCCAGACCGGCAGTCGAAGCAGCTCAGGAGCGAGGCAAGGTGACGGCGGCGCTCATCGGCAGCCCTCGCCACGTTGACCGGGCGTTGCGATCAGGCGTTGACATCATCGTGGCCCAAGGGGCCGAAGCCGGGGCCCACACCGGCACCATCGGCACCTTCACTCTGGTGCCTCAGATCGTCGACGCCTGCGGTGACGTCCCGGTACTGGCCGCCGGCGGGGTGGCCACCGGGCGCCATGTGGCCGCAGCTTTAGCCATGGGGGCTCAAGGCGTTTGGGCCGGCACCATCTGGTTGACCACCACCGAACACACCGGCCACATGCAACCGGCGCTGGTGGACAAGTTGCTGGCCGCCACGTCGGCCGACACCGTTATCACCCGGGCCGAGAGCGGCAAGACGTTCCGCCAAATCCGCACCGCCTGGAGTGATGAGTGGGCGGCCGAAGACGCCCCGGCACCGTTGCGTATGCCCTACCAGGACGTGCTGGTCGGCGATCTGTTGGGGGCCATCATCGAACACGGCGTTGAACCGCTGCTGCACTCCGGGGCCGGCCAGGGCATCGGCTACGCCGACACCGTCCGTCCCGTAGCCGACGTCATGGCCGACCTGATGGCCGAGGCCGAATCCAGCTTCAGACAAGTCGGAGCCGGCAACCAACCATGACCGCCGACAGCTACTGGTATAGGTGAATAATGGTGTCGATAAAGGGTGTTCTCAGGATCAACGACAGGTTTCTGCTGTGTATGAATCACCGTCAGGAGTGGGAGTTACCGGGCGGCCAACCGGACGTTGGGGAACAACCACGCACCACTTGCGCCCGAGAGCTCTCTGAGGAAACCGGAATCAGCGTCGAGGTTGCTGAGCGTCCGCTGCTGGCCCAGAACTTCGAGGTCATACCCGGACAGTGGGTGCTGATTGTCGCCTACTCCTGCACACCTGTAGGCAGCGCCACCATCACAACATCGCACGAGCACACCGCCATCAAGCTCTTCACCCAAGACGAAGCCCTAACCCTCGACAATCTTCCACAGGTGTACAAAGACGCCATCGCCATCGGCATCGCCTCATGAACAACCCGATCGTCATCATCCCTCAGCCAGTGTCGATCCGTCCGGGCGAGGGCTTCTT
This sequence comes from Acidimicrobiales bacterium, assembly GCA_020628065.1. Lineage (GTDB taxonomy): Bacteria > Actinomycetota > Acidimicrobiia > Acidimicrobiales > SZUA-35 > JAHELU01. Next base: position 7,682 of record JAHDFR010000161.1, on the reverse strand, counting down.
CACTATCGACGATGCCACCACCATGTTCGTCTCAGAGGGCGCCGGCCGGGTGGCCGATCTGCTTGAGCGCATCCTCGGCTCCAAGTCGGTGGCGACGGCCGAGCCGGCGAACATCACCGTCACCTTGGTCGACGAACCGATCCCGGCTGAGGGCTACCGACTGACCGTAACAACGGAGGGCATCAGCCTCATCGCGCCCGACGAAGTCGGACTACTCCACGGCGTGCAGACGCTTCGACAACTGCTCCCACCGGAGATGGTAAATGGACGCAGCGGTTCCGCCCGGGTACCGGCCGTCGCCATTGAAGACCACCCTCGCTTTGTTTGGAGGGGCGCTCATCTTGATGTCGGCCGACGCATGTTTCCGGTGGCCTTCATCAAGAAGTTCGTTGATCTTCTGGCCTTCCACAAGATCAACGTCTTCCACTGGCATCTGACCGAAGACCAGGGTTGGCGAATCGAGGTCGACCGCTACCCCAGGCTGGCCGAGATAAGCGCCTGGCGGAGCTCGACACCGATCCCCGGCACCACCGACTCCTCCGATGACGAACCCTACGGCGGGTTCTACACCAAAGACGAAATCCGAGACGTTGTCGCTCATGCTGAGCGCCTCGGGGTGACCGTCGTTCCCGAAATCGAGCTGCCGGGACACACCGTGGCCGTACTGGCCGCCTACCCCGAACTCGGCTGCACCGGCGGTGACTACTCGGTAAGAACAACGTGGGGCATCGAAGACGACGTGTTCTGCGCCGGCAAAGACAGCGTCTTCGAGTTTCTGGAGGGCGTGTTCGAGGAGGTACTCGATCTGTTTCCCGGCCACTACATCCACATCGGTGGCGACGAGTGCCCGAAGGTTCGGTGGTCGCAGTGCCCGGACTGTCAACGCCGAATCCGGGATGAGGGACTGGCCGATGAGCACGAACTGCAAAGCTGGTTCATCGGTCGAGTCGGCCGGCATCTGCACGACAAGGGCCGAAGCATCATCGGCTGGGACGAGATTCTCGAAGGCGGTCTACCCCCGGGAGCGGCCGTCATGTCCTGGCGGGGAACCGAGGGCGGTATCGCCGCCGCCTCACAGGGCCACCAGGTGGTGATGGCACCGACCAGTCACTGCTACTTCGACTACTACCAGTCAGCCGACCGCAACAGCGAACCCCCGGCGTTTCCCAACAGCCTGCTGGCACTGGAGAAGGTCTACGGTTTCGATCCGCTGGGGGGCGTGCCGCCGGAGCAGCACCTGATGGTGATGGGTGGGCAGTCGAACCTGTGGACCGAACACGTCCCCTCCGGCGAGCAGGCCGAGTATCAGCAATACCCGCGAGGCTGCGCCATGGCCGAGGCATTGTGGTCAGCCATGCCGTCCGGCGGGCGGGACTTCACCGAGTTCATCGACCGCCTCGGTCTTCACCAAGGGCGGCTCGACGCCATGGACGTGAACTACCGCCACCCAACACCAGACACACCGATTGGCAAACCACCAACCGGGAACCGGCCAACGTGACCATCGAGATCAGGCCGTACCATCCGACGGACCTGGCGTCGCTGTACCGGATCTGCCTGCAAACCGGCGACAACGGCAACGACGCCAGCGGGCTATACGCCGACCCGTTTTTGCTCGGCCACCTGTGGGCCGGACCATACGCAGTTCTGGAACCGGAACTCTGCTTTGTGCTCACCAACGATCACCAACCCATCGGCTACATCCTTGGAACCGCAGACACCGCCACCTTCGGCACGAGGTGTGAGGCCGAGTGGTTTCCGCCGTTGCGACAGCGATACTCGATGCCGGCACCGGGCGACAACAGTCGTGAGGCCGCCTCCATCCGCCAGATCCATCAAGGCCACGAACGGTCAAACCAGTGGCCCGAGTTCCCGGCCCATCTCCACATCGACATCCTTCCTCAAGGTCAGAAGCAGGGCTGGGGTCGTAAGCTCATGGAGCACTTTTGCCATCATTTGGCCGAGCAGGGAGTAGGCGGCGTCTTCCTTGGGGTCAGCCCGGATAACGGCAACGCCGTGGACTTCTATCGCCATCTGGATTTCGAACCGGTCGACGGCCAGGCCGGCATTTTGGCCAAACGGACCTAACCCGGACCGGCTGCGACGTCGACCTACAGCGAAGCCACCAACCGGTCCACCAGCATCTGGAGGAACGCATCGCCGATGTCACCGCCGGTTTGGCTGGCCCGAAAGTGGATGGGCGCCACTGTCAACTCCACCAAGAGCGCAGGATCGTCCGGCGCCGCACACTCACCTCGGTCAACCGCCCGGGCGATGATCTCGGTGGCAGCGGCAAACCGCTGATGCCAATACCTGGGCCGCATTGCATCCAACTCCGGGGATGTGGCCGAGGCCGACAGCAGCGCCCGACCCAGCGACGAGGTGGCGGTGTCGGCCACGGATTGCACCATGGCCAGAAGATCGGAGCGCAGGTCACCCAAATTGGGAATCGGTACGGCAATGTCGGCCTGAGCCAGTACGGCGGCCAGGACAAGGTCGTCGCGGTTGGGGTATCGCCGGTAGATGGTGGTTTTGTTGACACCGGCTTTGGCCGCCACATCGTCGACCTTGACCGCCATGGTCCCCTCAACTGCGATGACATCGATGACCGCCTGCAGGATCTTGTCTTCGACAACCTGGCCACGACGATGCGAAGGTTCGCTCTTGCTCATGCAGAACAGTTGGTCGAACGACGGGCATGGGTCTCTTCGGCCAGCGCTTGGTTGAAAGCCTCGAACCCTTGCTCGGTGTCGGCCAGCAACCTGCCCACGAAAGGGATCAGCAGGCCGGTGAACTGCTCGCCGTGGTGCAAACGAGTTGTGCCGTCGGCCAGTTCCTCCAGCCGGAAGTAGTGTTCGCCATCGAATACTCCTCGAACCAGCAGGCTGCCTTTCCACCGCAGTTCTGAGCCGGGATCGACGGTCAGAACTCTTGGGGAGAACCCGATCCCTTCCGAGCCGTCGTCTTTGCGGGCGGTGATCTTGAGCGTCGTTCCTTCCACCGCCTCGCCTTCGATCCGGGCGAAGAAGGGATTCCACCGCTGATGGCTGTCGAAGTCCACGAGGACGTCCCAGACTTCGGCGGGCGAAGCGGCAATGTCGATGGCTGTGATGATGGTCTTCATTGAGGTTTCCTACGATCTCGCCAATTGCACTATCGCAACTGACTGTTGCATTAGAAAGTACACCGACTCGACAACTAACGCAACTGAAAGTTGCAATATCTACACCACTAGAGATTGGAGCGGAGCATCAGTCCCAGAGAACAAACATCGAAACCAGGGGCTCGTCGCAATCTGCCACAGCGGCGTGAAGGTCATTCGGGTGGTTGTAGATGGCGGCTGGAGCGTCCAGGCTGCGGAACTCGGATGATCCGCCGTAGCGCCAGCTGGACCGCCCGGAGATCAGCAGATACGCCTCCTGCGGCGGATGATGATGCAGCGTCGTCCGGGCACCGGGAGCCAGGTACATCAGACCAAGCCGAACCGGCGAAACATCAACCACAAGATCCAGCGGGCTGATAGCCACCTGGCTGGTGTCAGCTCCCGCCTGCGATGCTTGACGCCACGGCAGCATCGGGGC
>JAHDFR010000161.1:0-4001 GCA_020628065.1 Acidimicrobiales bacterium | reverse complement strand
ACTGCCCACAACCTCATCACCGATAACGTCTCTGCCTACAACCTGATCAATCGTGTCGAGAGCCGCCAGCCAGCCCGGCTGGTATCGGTCAGGCGTATGGGACGCCCCGGCAAGCGCCGACCGTAGGGCCTCGGCACCCCGCCTCGTTCCATGGTCATGAGCGTGCTCGGCCAATGCCTCAGCGCACTGTTCTATGAATGACATCAGCCTCATGACAGCAGTGTCGCACGGCGCTGAAGCACCAGCACGCCGACGACTATCATTCGGACGTGACCTCCTCGGCCGACGCCACAAACACCGTCATCGCAAACTCACTGATCTATGACGGATCAGGGGTCGATGGGACAGTTGGCGACATCGTCATCAGCCAAGGAGTCATCCAGGAGATCACCCAACCTGGCTCGGCACCCGACTCGGCCAGCAACATCGACGTGATCGACGCCACTGGCATGGCCGCCGCCCCCGGCTTTATCGACGTGCACACCCACGACGACTTCGCCGCCATGGTCCACCCCGACATGGCGTTCAAGAGCCGGGGTGGTGTCACGACCTGCATCGTCGGCAACTGCGGCTTTTCAGCCGCCCCACGAGACCCCAATCTCACCTTCGCGGCGACGATGCACCCCGGCTACGACATTCCCGACTTCGACGGGTTCGCCGGCTACGTGAACTATCTGCAAGCCAATCCACCGGGCGTGAACATCGCCATGTTGGCCGGGCACGGATCCATCCGCGCCGGTGTGATGGGCGGCGACGCATCAAACCCGGGCCATCGACCAACCGCCGACCAGATGGCCGCTATGGCCGCCATTCTCGGCCAGGCGCTGGACGCCGGAGCGCTGGGCCTGTCGTCAGGGCTGGTTTACGAACCAGGCAAACACGCCGACACCGACGAGCTGGCGACATTGGCCGAAGTGATGGCCGGGACCGGAGCGCTCTACGCCTCACATATCCGAGACGAAGGCGACCGACTGGTCGAATCGGTGGCCGAAGCCATCGAAATCGGTCGCCGGGCCGGAGTGCCGGTGCAGATCTCACACCACAAAGCGACCGGTTCGGCCAACTGGGGCAAAGTGGCCCAAACGTTGGCCCTCATCGAACAGGCCCAGGCAGAAGGGCTGACCGTCCACGGCGACCAGTATCCCTACACCGCCGGCAGCACCATGTTGGGCTCGGTCCTCCAGAACTATCGAGTGGTTGACGACGGACCGGCCGGACAGCCGATGGAAACCGACGGCGCCACCCTGACCGGCTCCCGGCTGGTGGTGGCAAGCGCCGAAGGCCACCCGGAGTGGGAGGGGCGGTCCATGTCGGACCTGGCGGAAGAGTTTGGCACTACGGCGACCGAGGCCGCTCAACGAGTGTTGGCCGGAGCGCCGACCACCACCGCCATCTTGCACATGATGAGCGAGGACGACGTCCGCACCGTCATGAGTCATCCCAGCACCGTCATCGGATCCGACGGTCTTCCCACCATCGAAGGCAAACCACACCCTCGGTTGTACAACACCTTCGCCCGGGTACTGGGCCACTACTCCCGTGACCTGGGCCTGCTCCCACTGGGCGAAGCGGTGGCCCGCATGACCGGGCGATCAGCCGACATCTTCGGTTTGACCGATAGGGGCTACCTTCGGCCGGGGATGGCGGCAGACATCGTCGTCTTCGATCCGCACGCCATCATCGACCGGGGCACCTTCGCCGAACCAAACCAGTATCCCGACGGCATCGCTCACGTGCTGGTCAACGGGACAGCGGTTGTAGCCGACGGTCGCCCCACCGGGGCACGGGCCGGGGCGGTACTACGCCGGGCTGGCTCGTAGCGCCGATCAACCGGCTACTCCAACTCGGCTCGGTTCTTCCTTTTCTTCTTCTTCGGATGAAAGACTTCGGATGAGCCCATCAGGCCGTAGCTCCGAATCCTGACCCGCATGACCGGAGTGCCCTCAGGAGGGTCGAGTTTGGTGGTGCTCGACCCCATCACGAAGAAGCCTCCATCGTCGACGAGAGCACCGCGCGGAACGGTTATTTCAATCCCACCCATCATGGTGAACGCCACGATTTCGATGTCGGTGGCGTCAACCGACGTCAAATCAATTTCCTGTCCACCCATGACCGTAAGCACAACGTTCTGTCGGGCCGGTCGCCAGGATCCCCTCCACTCCCGACCGCTCATTCCGCATACCATCCATCGGCGGTCAACCGCCGGTGCCCGCATCGGGGCGGGTGGCGCAGCGACGGTGGGAAGATCGGCCAGCACCGGTTCCAGGTCTTGCTCGAATCGAGCGTTGTACACTACGGCACTGCGCTCTTCGAACTCGGCCAGGTCAATTCGACCGTCGCCCATGGCGTGACGCAGTTGGTTGATCACGGTGTCCCGCTCGGCATCGGAGATCCGGATTGCCGGGGTCGGCCGTTCAGGATGTTCCGGTACGGGCAGCCCTCCACTTTCCATGGATTCCAACGTAGCCCGACTCTTCCTGCTGCGCCTATCGGTCTCGGGGCCGTTCAACCGGTTTGTGCTCAGCCCATCGGGGTGTGGTTGAAACCGGCCCACGACTCGACCGACGCTCGACCGCCCAACTCCTCGATAAGGACAGCCTTGTCAGCTTGGGCTTGTTGATCCACCGCCTCCGGGTCAAGGATGTCCCGCAGGTCCCGTTCTATTTCCTCGACTGTGTTACCAACCATGGCCGCCTGATCACCGGTGGCCGAGAGATCGGTGAGCTCGCCGGGATCGTTGGCGAGATCGAACAGATGCGGAGGCGAACCGTCGGCGTAGTAGACGTACTTCCACCGACCTTGCCGGAGCATGAACATTCCGGTCGGGCAGCCTCCGTCGTGGTATTCGCTCAACACCGGTCGCTCGGGTTGAGGGTTGCTCAAGAACCGAGTCATCGCCTGGCCGGCCCACGGCACAAGACCACCGTCCACTTGGCTGCTCTCGACACCGACCAACTCCTCCACCGTTGGGCCGACGTCTACCAGAGAAACCGGCGTCGGATTGGCACGCCCGACCGGTCCGGGAAACCACGCCGACGTTTTCGACGGGGAGAGAATCATGGGCACGCCAACCGAACCTTCGTACATGACCGATTTGGTCCAGAAGCCCCGATCGCCCAGCATGTCGCCGTGGTCGGAGGTATACAGCACCGCGGTTGTGTCTCTCTGCCCCGAATGGTCGAGAGCATCCAGGATGCGTCCAACGTTGTGATCAAGGAACGACACCAGCCCGTAGTAGTTGCGTACCGCCTCATCTCGATGATCGTCATCATCGAAGTAGTCGTCGTAGTCCCAGAACTCCCGCATCTGGTCAAGAACCGAGTGCGGGGGCGGGGCCGGCAACCGGGCCGGGACCGGAGCACGGCGATAAGGCTTATAGAACTCGGGCGGGGCGGTCAACGGGTAGTGCGGGCTGACCATGGAAACGAACAGCACCCACGGCGTGTCGCCAGGGGCGTCATTCAACCACTCGATCGCCCGGTCCGTTATTCGCCGGTCGTATTCGGTGTACTCGGATTCAGCCGGACCCAGCCTTGCCGCCAGCTCCGCCGCCTCGGGAAACGACGGCAACGGATCTCGCAGCAGCGACTGCGGCCAGCCGTAGCCGTCGTTGGCCAGATACATGGGGAGATGTTCAGCGGCGAAACCGTGATCGTCATCACCGGACCGGAAGTGAAGTTTGCCGATCGACTCGGTGATCACTCCGGCCTTCGACAGTCGGTGCATCCAACTCTCAGGCCGGGTGCGATACGCCTGGGCGCTCGACCAACAACGGTGCTGGAACGTGTGTAGGCCGGTGGCCAGCGAGGCCCTGGCGGGAATACAGATCGGCGACGGCGTGTACGCACTGGAGAACAGCACCCCCTTGGCGGCCAAGCGATCAAGGTTCGGTGTCCGTACCACCGTGTGCCCGGCGCAGCCGAGCACACCCCGAGTGTGCTCATCCGACAACAACACCAAAACGTTCTGCTGCGACCTGGTCACCGCCGCACTGTAGACGA
>JAHDFR010000160.1 GCA_020628065.1 Acidimicrobiales bacterium | reverse complement strand
ATCCTGGCCCGATCGTTGGCCCACTACCAACTGAATGAGGACGATCAGGTACATGCCGCTCGATCGATGCGTAGCGCATTCCACGGCTTCAGCCATCTGGAGTCTGGTGACGGTCACCCCCACGACCAAGACTTGGACGAGTCGTTCGACGGGTTGCTGGCCGTACTGTGCAAAGGCATTGGGGAGATCCCCTGACCGTCGGCCCAGACGGAACCTCGGACCCTGACCGGCGCCATAAGCCAGATCCGGCCGATTCATCGCCGCGGCGCAAACTGGCGGCCATTTGCATCTCCACTGTGATGGTCATGGCGGGACAGGGCGTGATCAGTCCGGTCCTGCCGCTGTACGCCAGTGCCTTTGGCGTCTCGACGGTGATGGTCGGGGCCACGGTCACGGCCTTCGGACTAGCCCGACTGGTTACCAACATCCCTGCCGGCCTGTTCGCCGACCGAAGAGGGCGACGGGCGCTGCTGGTGGGAGGCCCAATCATTCTCGCTCTTGGAATGACGGGATCGGGGCTGGCCGAATCGATCTGGGTGTTGCTGGTTTTCCGCTTCGTGGCCGGCTTCGGCTCGGGGCTGTACATGACGGGAGCGCAGATCTACCTTCTCGATATCGCCCCGGAGAACGAACGCGGTCGGTTCATTGCCACCAATCAGGCGGCACTGCTGATCGGCGTTGGTGCCGGGCCGGCGATCGGTGGGGTGCTGGCCGCCCGCCTGGGTTTGGCCGCCCCCTTTCTGGTGGTGGCCGCCGCCGGAGCGGCCACCGCCGTCTACAGCTTCCTGGCTCTGCCCGAGACAAGAACGCCGTCGTCAACGGCAGAAAAGACTGAGAACCCTGGACCCTCAACCCAATCACCGGCAGGCCAACCGCAGTCTCGTCGAGCGCTCTTTCTCTCCGCTCCCTTCCTGGCCATCGCCTTCGTGTCGTTCTCGGTCTTCTCGATACGAGCCGGCGTTCGTCAGACCCTGGTCCCGCTACAGCTCGACGCCGAGTTCGGCCTCGGCGTCGACGATGTCGGATTCCTGTTCACGGCGCTGGGTGCAATCGGCCTGGTTCTGATATGGCCCGCCGGGTGGGCGGCGGATCATTTCCGTCCTGCCACGGTGATCGTCCCCACCGGCCTGTTGGTCGGATTGGGAATGCTGGTGGTCGCCGGGGCCACATCGATCGAGTGGTTTATTGCCGGCTTGGTGGCCTCGGCCATTGGGTCGAGCGTCACCGGCCCGGCACCGGCCGCTTTCGTCGCCGGGCTGGCGCCACAAGGCGAACACGGTTCGGCTATGGGCATGTACCGCACCGCCGGAGACCTTGGAGTCGTCATTTCGCCGGTGCTCGGCGGATGGTTGGCCGACGCGTTCTCTCCGGCAATCGCCATTGGGTCGTTGGCCGGGCTTATGGTCACCTCTGCTGCTGTCTTCCCGCTGGCAGCCACGTCCTTCGGCCGCCGAAATGTTGTCGATGACCGGGAACTCAGGGCTAGCTAGCATCGTCATAGCAGCTATGGATGAGACTACGACTTCCGGCACCGGGCAACGTCGCTTTGGCCTGCTGATCCTTTCCGCCTTTCTCGGCTTGTCGGCCTGCAGCGCCGACTCAGTTGATACCGGTCTTGTCGACCCCGAACCGGAGGAACAGCAATTGGATGATCAAGTGGGTGATCAATCGGATGATGATGTCACGTCAACGTCGACCAGCTCGAACCCCGATCCCGTCAACGAGGCCGGCGTCCAGCCTGCGGTAACCGGGCCGGGCGAAACAGTCGTGGGTTGGGCCAACATGGGCGGCGAGATCGTCGACCCCAAGACCCACCCCATCGATGATGTACTGGTGGCCGAGTCCTACCCGGAGCAGCTCACTGTTTCCTTTACCGCCGGTGACGAGCCTTGTCTGGCCGCCACGGCAACCGCTCTGGCATCGCAGACAACAGTCCGGATCGTCCTGGAAGCCGGGATAACCACCGACGCCCTAACCAGGAGTTGCCTGGCCGGCCAGTTTCCCCACACGCTCCCGATCGCTCTCTCCGAGGGTCTTGATGGACGCCAACTCGTCATACAACAACCTGGCGATCCGACCGCCGAAGATCAACAAGACACAGCACCCGAGCCGGGCACCGACGACACAACCGAATCGACCGAACCCGAAATGGCTGACGGTAACGACGAACCCGGACCCCAGGCCTTTGAGTCAACGCTCATCGGTATGAGCGAACAGGCGGCTCGAGAAGCCACCGAGTCCGCTGGCTACCGCTGGCGGGTGATGAGTATCGACGGTGAGGATCTGATCGGCACCGCCGACTACGACGAGGGTCGGGTGAACGTCAAGCTGATCGACGGCGTCGTCACCGAAGCCTGGTTGGGCTAGCTGTACTGGTTAATCAGGGACTACCTGCCGTAACGCCCCGGCCACTACGGTCGGGGTCATGGGAGACTTCTCGTTTACCGAAACTGCCGATCATCTTCTGACCGTCACCATCAATCGGCCGGAGGTCATGAACGCCCTGCATCCGATGGCGAACGCTGAGCTGGCGGCCGTCTTTGATGAGTTTCAGGCCAACCCCGACCTCTGGGTGGCCATCATCACCGGCGCAGGAGACCGTGCATTTTCGGCCGGCAACGATCTGAAATTTCAAGCCGAAGCCGGAGGCGAACGACCCCAACACCCTGACAGCGGATTTGGCGGGCTCACCTCGCGCTGGGATCTGAATAAGCCGGTGATCGCCGCCGTGAACGGCGTGGCCATGGGTGGCGGATTTGAGATCGCCCTTGCCTGCGACCTGATCATCGCATCAGACACCGCCCGCTTCGCCCTACCTGAACCAAGAGTCGGGCTGGCTGCCCTGGCCGGGGGAATTCACCGACTTCCCCGCCACATCGGGGTGAAGAGAGCGATGGGAATGATGCTCACCGGTCGCACCGTGCCGGCCTCCGAAGGGTACGAGCTCGGTTTTGTCAACGAAGTGGTCCCGGCATCCGAACTGATGGATCGGGCCAAAGCGTGGGCTGAGATGATCATGGCCTGTTCGCCCATGTCGATTCGGGCCACCAAGGAAGCGGCCTATCAAGGATTGAATCAGCCGGGGGTGCGGGCCGCCCACGAGCACCGATATAACGCCGTGCGGGCCATGATCAAGAGTGAAGACTTCGTAGAGGGACCGAGAGCCTTTGCCGAAAAGCGGCCTCCGCGGTGGCAAGGTCGCTGATGAACTGCTTGCTGGAGAACCGCCTGTCGGGGAACTAATGGTTCATGACCTGATCGCTGCGGCTACAGATCGGGAGGAACCATGCCGTCTTGACCGACCGTGACTGTCACGAAGTCCCGAATATTGGTGGCGATGTGGTATCCGTCAGCCACTTGGATACAGAGTTCGTGGACTCCGGGCTCAAGCGACAAGTCGTCAACAAGGGTTCCATTGCCGACAACGGTGACGCCGTCCTCAGCTACCGGAATCGGCTGTCCGGCGGCGATACAGGGGCGGTCGACCAGGACGTTCCAGTGCCCTTCGCCGTGACGGACTCGGCCGGCGGCCGCCGGCCTAATTCCTTCGAACGCCACCTGCAAAGTAAAGGTTTCAGCAACCACTGACCCGTCGATCGGCTGCAGGACCCGAACTTTCGGAGCATTCAGCACTTGAGACTGGCGGACCCACGTTGGAGGCGGCGAGAGTTCAGGACCACTCTCGTCAACCTTCGATTCAGCCGACATCTCAGCTCCGCCACTACAAGCGGTCAGCAACATCAGGGCTGCGACAGCCGCGCTCAGCGGCCACTGTCTCCCCGCCACGGCTACACACCTCCTGAGGAAGTCTTCGCCGCAAGCGCCTGTGCGTCCATCGCCTCCCGTACCTCATCGGATATTCCCGAAGACAGCCACTCGCTGGCTTCAGAGCTGGGACGACGCATGCGGGCCAGCAGGGCGGCAGTCTCCTTCACCGGTGCCGGCCGGCCAAACAGAAACCCCTGAAGCTGGCAATCGTGCCGGGACAGCCAGTCGGCCTCCTCCGGTCGCTCCACTCCCTCAGCCACGACCTCGAGATCCAACGACTCGGCCAGTTGAAGCACAGCGGACACGATCGATTGATTGGTTGTCGACTCGTCGATGTCGGCCACGAATTCCCGATCAACCTTGAGAATGTCAACCGGCAGCTTCTGAAGATAGGCGAGTGAGGCGTAGCCCTGGCCGAAGTCATCAGTCGCCACCAAGAGCCCCTCGTCCCGCAGCGCCTGGAGTCGGCGGCCTCCGGCTTCGACGTCCGAGATCTTTCCGGACTCGGTGATTTCAATGATCAACGAATCAGAATCCAACTGACATTCGGCCAGAATGGCCAGCGTCTCGCTGACGAAGGTCGGCTCCTCCAAGCGATGCGATGAGACATTCACGTGCACCGGCACGACCGGCAAACCGCTGTCCCGCCAGGCCACGATTTGGTGACAAACGCTCGACAGAACAAGGGCATCGAGTTCAGCCAAAAGGCCTTGCTGTTCCAGCGCAGGCAGGAAACGGAACGGACTCTCGACCCTGCCGTCCGGGCGTTGCCACCGAACGAGTGCTTCCAGGGCAACGACTCGATGACCATGACGGTCCCAAATCGGCTGATACCAGGCGACGAACTCCCCGTTTTCGAGGGCGGCCACCACCTCGGTTCGCAGCGCCAGACGTTCGCGGGCCACCTGACGAAGATCTTCATCGCTGATGACAGGTGCTCCGCTCGTTTTCGCTTCTCCTAGAGCGACATCGGCCTCAAACAGCACCTGCTCAACGGGCGTACCCAGCTTGGAGATGACAGCGCCGCAGTTGGCTGCCACCACGCCGCCGCCGTCGATACCTTGGCCCGGGCCGGACACGACTTCGCTGACGACCGCTTGCAGGTTGGTCAGATGGACACTCAAGTCCTCGACGTCGAATCCCCGTTCGGCTGAGGACAGCATGACCACAAACTGGTCACCGTCCATTCGGCCGGCGAAGCCTCCGAGCGAGTCGGCGTAGGCGGCCAGACCGGTGGCCACCTGTTGCAGCACCCGGTCACCTGCTTCCTGACCGACCGCTTCGTTCAACGATCTGAAGTCGGCTACATCGACAAAAATCACTGTCGGCTGCGAGTCGGATCCACCGACATCCACCGGATTTCGACCTTCGTCGTCATCCGGTGGATTCAAGGTCTGCTCCAGCATCTCGATTGTCTTGCGACGATTGAAGATGCCCGTCAGGGGATCAAACGTCGCCTGTGCCTCCAGTTGGGTCGAGTCTTGCCAACGACGAACGGCCATGGCTGCCAGAGCAAGCGCTCCCCTCGTCTGCTCGTTCCACGGGACGCTGCCCAAACCATCGATCCCGCAGGGCTCAACCACCATCGACGGCTGAGCCAAGGAGCGTTCAACCTCTCCTCTGTTCTCGATCACGATCAGGTGATCGGGGCGACCAAAGTCGTCTTCGCCAAGGAGCAGTGAGATCTGAGCCAGGGTGGCGTCGATCTCTGATCCGGCTGCAATCGACTCCATCCCGACCATATGGAGTTCCTGTTCCCGCTCACGGCGTCGAACCTGGTTGGCCATGTGGTCAAATGAAGCCGCCAGTCGAGCAATCTCGTCCCGACCTCCAACATCTTTGGCGACATCGCTTCCATAGTCCCCGTTGGCCAACGCCGAGGCCCGACGGCTGATCAGGCCTACCCGACTAGCCAGACGAACCGATGACGAGACCAGCAGGAAGCTACCAATGGTGACGGCCAGAACAACGGCCAGGAGCGTCAGGGCTCTCCTGCGGTCGGCATCGGCGACAATCGAACGCTGTTGCGCTTGCTCATGCGCCAGTGAAGCATTGATGCGGTCGTCCAGCTGTTCCAACCAGCGATCGCTCTCGTCCACCCATTCCTCGAGCGAGATTGTCGGCACATCGAGAGTGAGCTCGACTTCCTCCCTGGTCCGGAACAGCGCACCGCTGCTTCGCAACCGCGACCCCTGTGTCTGGATGGACTCGGCAAATCTGAGGCTGGTTTTCTGGGCGGCGATGGCTTCTATTGCCACCGCGTGCTGCCCCGGAGCCCATTGGCCATAACTCAAAGCGAGTTCGATGGCGATTCGTTCATCCAAGTGAGCGGTGCGAGCCTCGGCCAGAGCGACAACGGCCATCAGCTCCGACTCATTGGTCGAACGCTCGGACACGACTCTGGCTACCGAGTCAAGAACAGAACGCCGGGTCTGGCGGTACAGGTCAACGACCTGCAGCGGTGTGACATATCCGAGGCCGGCGTCGTATCGGGCCGCTTGAACGGCGCCCGCCTCGACCAGAGCCCTTCGCACCGGAGGAAGCGTCATGTCGTCGGCCAGCTGTCGAAGCTCGTCGAGGCCGTCGTCCGTGATGACGAACTCCCGACGCGACGCCTGCGATTGGATCCGGGCATCGGTGTAGACCTTGGTCATGATGAGCGCCTCGGCGGCCAGCGCCCGGTCAAGGTCGGCGGCGGACTCGACGAGATCGGCGACCCGCAGACCGGCCTCAGCTTCGTTCAGCGAACTGTTGGCCCGTCCAACCACCATCCAGCCCAAACCCATCATGGTGACGGCCGGGACCAGCAAGATGGCGAGCAGACGTAGTCGCATTGGTTATGTTGTCGGCCGCCACAAACCAAACCATTACCGGTATTTGATCCCTACCGACGGCCAGAGCCTAACGGATCACGGGGTTGCGGTAGCCAGCCAGTTGGGCAACGCCATTAGCCCAAAGGCGGCAATTGGTTCGCCTGACCTATGCCCTGGCCCGATAGCTGGCCCGACCGCCAACGGCGTCCTTGTTGAGACGCTTGGTCAGATGAAGTCCTTCAAGGATTAGCTCCACTGCTGACGCCTGAACTCCAGCTGAGGTTGACGACCCCGAAGTCTGACCCTCGGTCAAGTCGTCAACCGCCGTTGCCAGCGGGGCGATGTGGTTGAGCAGCTCGGTATAAGACGATGTTGGGAGATCATCGCCGGCATTGGCGACCATGTCTCCGTCGAAAGCATCGACGATCTCCGAGATCACGGTTCCACTAACCCGTTCCTTGAACACCATCAAGATCGAGGAGCGCAGCAGGTGGTCAACGACCTCTGCTTCCCGATCCTCTTCCAGTGCCTCAACTTCGATCTTGCCAGCGGTCGAGGCGATGAGCGAGTCGAGATCACTGACCCGAGGTACCGCCTCTCCCTCCCCCAGGCGCAACGAGCGTCGAGTTGCTGCCGCCACCAACGTCTCGAGGTTGGCGACCGTCAAGCGAACGGAAACGCCTGAGCGCTGATTGATATGTGAACTTTGACGAGCCAGATGGGTAAAGGTGGCAACTATGTCCTTCATGAAATCCGGGACATCCACATCGTCGGCCAACTGGGCTTCCTGGTCGGCGATCGCGATCTCGGTCTCCACATCAAGCGGATAGTGGGTCCGGATCTGGGCGCCGAAACGGTCCTTCAACGGAGTAATCATTCGACCACGGTTGGTGTAGTCCTCAGGGTTGGCCGAAGCCACCAAGATCACATCAAGAGGCAGTCGGATCCGGTAACCGCGGATCTGGACATCTCGCTCCTCCAACACGTTCAACAGTCCGACCTGAATCCGCTCAGCCAGGTCCGGCAGCTCGTTGATGGCGAAGACACCACGGTTAGTGCGTGGAACCAAGCCATAGTGCAGCGTCAGCTCGTCTGACAGGTAGCGACCTTCAGCCACCTTGATGGGATCGACCTCGCCGATGAGATCGGCGATCGAGGTGTCCGGGGTTGCCAGCTTCTCGCCGTAGCGAGCATCCCGATGCACCCAGTCGATGCGAGTACCTTCGCCGTGCTCAGCGACCAGATCCCGGGCATAGCGTGAAACCGGAGTGAACGGATCGTCGTTGATCTCAGAACCGGCGATTATCGGCATCCACTCGTCGAGCAGGCCGGTGAGCGCACGAATCATTCTGGTCTTCGCCTGGCCACGCTCACCGAGCAGGATCACGTCGTGACCGGCCAGCACAGCATGCTCAAACTGCGGAAGTACGGTGTCCTCGTAGCCGAGGACCTGAGGGAACAGCGGGCTACCCGAGCGGATCCGAGCAATAGCGTTGGTGCGCAGCTCCTCCTTGACCGTCCGGGACGTCCACCCACTTGAACGTAAGGCCCCAAGGGTGTTCGGAAGCTGAGATGAATCGGGCGGATTGGGCTCTGACGGTTCCACTACCTAGACCCTAGTTTCCTCTAGGTGCCCGACCGCAACCACAGGCGGCGATTTCGCTTCGGTGACTGGAGCCGACTCTTCCATCGCCAATGGTCAGCGACCGTTGACCGACCAGTGCCAAGGCTCAGAAGGCAGGTTGTACAAGCCGTAGCTGTTCGGAAGATTGTCCGCCAGCCATTGGAAACACTTGTTGCTTCGGCTCCGGATCAGGGCGCCGTCACAGGTGAAGTCCAGGGCGAGCCCCCGTTCATGCATCGACTTGCCGGGCCGGGCAGTCGGTGGACTGCAGTTGCGCGATGGCATCTCCCAGATGGCGTAATAGGACGTGCCGCAGTTGTTCTTCCGGATCTCGACCTGGGACTCGAAGGACCGGTAGCCGCCGCCTCCAAGATTGATTCCTTCGGCCGCAGCGGCATCAACCAGCGTTGCGACCACATCGGCGATGTCTTTGCGAACACGGAAGCCACGAACGGTGGTTATCTCATCCTCAGTGGCGACATCCAAGCTGGCGGCGGCGGCCGCAGTGACGCTGGCTTTGCGGTCACGAGCTTCTTCAAGTTCGACCAACTCGTCCTTGATGAATGCCCGGGCGGCGTCAGCCTCCGCTTTGGCTTCGTTGGCCACAGCCTGTTCGATGGCCAGATCTTCGTTGGCCCGTCGCAAGTCCTCGGCAACATCAAAATCCGAGCGGACAACATTCTGCAACAGCGTGCGCATCCGAGTTGCTTCTTGGGCCCTACTGAAGCTGCTCAGATCCACCTCGGACAGAGCGCGATCCATGAAGGCGTTGACAGCCCGCTGAACCGCTTCGTCCTCCAGTGAGCCAAGGTCAGACCGGATTCGATTGATCTGATCGTTAGTGGCCACCAGCCGGGCCTCAGCGGCCTCAAGACGAGCTTCGGCGGTTTCCAGCTCGCGCTCTTTGTCCCGGACCCGGTCGTTCCACACCCCAAGCTGTCCGGCCAGATCCTCGGAGATGGCGCCCCCTTCGGCATCCTCGCGGACTTCTTGCCCTGCAGGCACAGATGTGGCCGTTGCTTCAGTTGTTGGTGTTGCCGTTGTGCTGGTCTCAGCCGCTGTTGTCGGCGCAGCCGTGGTCGTCGTCTCGGCCACCGTTGTTGTGGTCTC
>JAHDFR010000159.1 GCA_020628065.1 Acidimicrobiales bacterium | reverse complement strand
TGAGAAATTTGCGACTGCTCAGGAAGTCTCGGCAGGCACAAATGTTCCGTGCGATTCGGTCTTTCGGCGCGGGACTTCAAGCGTGACGCAGTAGCCCTGGTGCTTGATGAAGGCCGCTCGATCACCAGTCTCTCGAGCAGTGCTGGGAGCGGCGAATCGAACCCGGGAAACTGGCTTCCCCCTCACCCGGATTGATCGGGGCGATCGCGAGGGACATACAACATCAGAAAGGGCCAAGGCTGCCCGGAAACTTCGGTATTTGGTGGCGCTCCGGATTCGGGCGGGGGTAGCGGCTGATTGGTCGAGGGGCCGTCCAAACCCTGCACCGACTCAAGTTCGGCCCCATCACCGTGCTGGCCGGAGACAACGGATCGGGCAAATCGACCATCATCGAGGCCATCGCCGTTGTCGCCGGCTTCAACCCTGAGGGCGGAAGCCGCAACCTCAACTTCGCCACCTTCGACACCCATAGCCCCCTGCACGAGCGGCTTGTCCTGCGGTGGAACGCTCGCCCCCGTTGGGGCTGGTTCCTGCGGGCCGAGACGTTCTACGGCATGGCGTCTCACATCACCCAGGATGACGATCCGGTTGCCGGAGTGGCTCTCATCTTCCCCGACCTGCACAACCGTTCCCACGGCGAGTCGTTTCTGACCCTGGCCGAAAGCCGATTCACCGGGCGGGGCCTCTACCTGTTCGACGAACCGGAGTCGGCGCTGTCGGTCCACGGCCTGATGCGTCTTTCGGCGCTGATCAACCAGTCAGTGGCCAAAGGTTCACAGTTCATCATCTCAACCCACTCGCCGTTGCTGATGGCTTTACCCGACGCAGCCATCTACGAATTGGATGCCTCGACCGGGATTGGGCTCAGAGACTTCGATGATCTGACGTCAACCGTGCTGTGGCGCCGCTTCTTCGACGATCCAAGGTCGTTTCACAACAAGCTGCTCTAGCTCTGACAATCGTTCAAGTTGTTGGCACGACGCTTTGCACCCGCGGCTGAGCGTCTACTAGCGTTGGGAAACACAGTCCACCCTTTCGCCGTTGGCTTTTGCCTTAGGGGGCATACGGCGGCGACACCTAGCAGGGAACACAAATGCCACCACTATCGTCCCTCCGTTTGGCGCGCTCACTACGGCTAGCGCTGCTGGCCTTGGCGCTCATCGCCGGCAGCCAACTGGCCGTTGGCGGCGCCGACGCCGAGCAGCCCGACGTACAAGATGTTTCAATCTGGCGCGTTTTCGTCGACGATCAAACCGATGTCGAAGCCCTGGCCAACGGAGCCTATGACCTGGTCGAGGGCCGAGGCGAAAACTACCTGTTGGTGGTGGGTGAGGACGGGGTCGCCGCCCAGCTACGCCGGGACGGGTTCCGGGTTCAGCGAGACCGCCAACTCAGCCCCATCAAAGGCGTTGACGGTCGACTCCAAACCAACGGCGCCTTCCAAGCCGCCGCCTCCACCTTCTACGGCGGCTACCGAACCGTTGATGAGCACTACGCTCACCTGAACCAGGTGGCGTCCGACCACGGCGGGTTGGCCACGGTCTACGACTACGGCGACTCGTGGCGCAAGACCTCCGGTGCCGCCAACCCCAATGAGTTGATGGTGATCTGTCTGACGGCCAAGCAGTCCGGCGACTGTCAACTCAGCCCCAACTCGGCCAAGCCGCGGGCCTTGGTAATGGCCGCCATCCACGCTCGAGAATTGCAGACCTCCGAGGTTGCATACCGACTGATCGACGAGCTGACCGACCTGTACGGCTCCGACCCCGAAGTCACCATGATCATGGACACCACCGAAACCTGGATCGTCCCGGTGGCCAACCCCGACGGGCGGGAGATCGTGGAAAGCGGCGGCAACAGCCCGTACTTGCAACGCAAGAACGCCAACGACACCCTGGGCAACTGCTCGGAACCACCGACGGCCAGTAACCATCACGGTGTCGACCTGAACCGCAACGCCTCGGCGTACAACTACGGCGGGACGGGAACAAGCACCAATCCGTGCGCTCAGACCTACCGGGGTTCCGGTCCGGCCTCCGAACCGGAACAGGCATTCCTTGAAGCGTTGTTCCGTGACCTTTGGCCCGACCAGAAGGGCGCCCCCGGCGACGCTGTCGCCTCCACCGCCACCGGCACCATGATCACCATGCACAGCTACGGCAACCTGGTCCTTCTGCCCCCGGGGGCCGGCGGCACCACCCCCAATGACAGCGAGCTTCGGCATCTGGCGTTCCGCATGAGTCACTACAACGGCTATCGGACCGGAACCGGACCGGAGATTCTCTACGGCGTAACCGGAGCCACCGACGACTTCGCCTACTACGACCTCGGCGTGGCCAGCTTCACCTACGAACTGTCTCCGTCGAGCGGATCATGTTCAGGTTTCACCCCCAACTACAGCTGTGTCGACTCGTCAATCTGGCCGACCAACCGGGACGCTCTGATGTATTCGCTGAAGGTGGCCGGATCGCCATATGTGACACCGCTGGGCCCGACGGCTCTGTCGGCTTCAACCTCGGCGTCGTCGGTCTCCCAGAACGACTCCATCACGGTGTCGGCCACCGTCGACGACGATGCCTTGGGAACCACTGGTATCAGCCGGCCGGGAACCCAGAACGTGGTGGCGGCCGAGTACTACCTTGATGCTCTACCGTCCGCCGGTGGCACACCGGTGGCCATGTCGGCCGCAGACGGGTCGTTTAATGAGCGATCTGAGACGGCTCAGGCCACCATCAACGCGTCGGGCCTGTCGGTCGGCCAACACACGGTCTACATCAGAGGTCGTGACGCCGGCGGAACCTGGGGTGCCTTCACCGCTGTCACGTTCGATGTGACCGAAGGCGGCCCGACCACAACAACAACGACAACCACTCAACCGACCACCACAACAACAACGACAACCACTCAACCGACCACCACAACAACGACCACCGAACCGTCGACGACGACCACCCGTCGCACCAACAAGAACGGAAAACCCATCGGGCCGAGACCCCGGCCGTAGCGTTCTACCGCCGGGTCGATGCCGACCTTAAGCGCTTCCGGTGTGGTTCAGCAGCCGATGCCGAGCCACACCGGGACGTCGCGACCGGTGCCGGCTACAACGGCCTGACCGGCGACGTTCATCTCGGTTGACGCACCGCCATCAAACTTGATCAGATCCTCGTAACCGTTGTTGCGGAACCAGGTCAGCAGATCGCGAGTGTCCAGGTTTGACGTTGCCCCGAACACGAGACGTTGCGTGTCCTGGTCGACAGCGACGAATGAGTGGTTGTGGGTCTGGTAGGTGTAGGGGTCGGCGCTGTAGTCGCTCAAGAAGTTGTGGTCGTCCTGGCCGGACACCCGCAGGGGAACGCCGGCTGCGGCCCAGATCCACTGGTTGGCACCGACGATCTGGTCCGGTTCAAGGTTGAGAAGGTACGGCGAAATCTCGGCCGCCGCCTGCCACTGCTCCAGCACAATCGTGCCATCGGAGTACATAACGCTGTTTAGTCGGGTGTCGCTGTCGGTCACCGGGTTGCCGGGCCAAGTCTGGATGACGGTCTTGGGGTTGGCGTCGACCCGAAGGCCGAACACACCACGGTCAGTGCGATCCGACGAGTTTTTGGTGTGAACACCGTCAACCACGCCGATGCCCAGCGTGTCGGGATTGGCCCGGTCTTTGGTGACCAGCGACATCCAGTTGGCGTTGATGGAGGCCACCGAGCACCGTTCGGTCCCGGCATCGAAGATGCGATCGCCGATGGCCCGGGTCATATCAACCTGAACACCTCGGAACGAACCACTCCCACCACTCACTCGACCGATGGTCTTGTCGAACGCCTGATAGCCGTTGACGGCCAGGCTGGCCGTTGACAGCGGGACGATGCCTTCGACGATGCAGTGATCGGAGGCAGCCGTTTCCTCGGAGTAGATGCTGTGGCAGGTGCCGGTGAACCGCAGGTACTCCCGCAGTTCGGAGAAGTTGACCACCATGTCGTAGCGGGACAGGCTGCCGCTCTGCAACAGGCCGGCCCAGTAGGCCTCACCGCTATCGGTGGCGGTACGGCAGAGAATGTTGTCGTACACCAGGCGAACAAACTCCAGGTCGGAGAGGTTTCCATACCGATTCTGGAACTCGGGCCCGTCAGTGAAGTTCTTGGCGATGTCTTTCAAAGACTTACCGCTGGCCCGGACACCGGCCCAGTACTCCAGCCCAGACTCCACCGGTTGACGAAGAAACACCGCTTGATAGAGACGCCACACCTGAGCATGGCGCTGCGAGGAGTCGACGGCGTCAGTGAACTCGCTGCTCGGCGGGGCAATGGCGCACTCCCCCGAAGCCGCTTCGGCCGGAGCAGCGGCACCAAGCGGAACCGTGACCACCAGCCCGACAGCCAACGTTGCGGCCACGACCACTGACCCCCAACTACGTTTGGCGGTCGGCTGGTGGACGCGGACAGACGAGTTCTGACGTTCTTCACTCACGTCGAGTGCAACGACCGGCTCGACCCCGAACCTGAGAACGGTGAGCACATATGCTCAAGCCTTCCCGTCAGGCGGTTCCTGCACCATCGACTGAGTCAAATGGCACCACGACCTTCTGATTGACGCCCACCCAGCTACCCTCACATTCGACGTAGGTGACTTGCGGCCATTCTTTGAGGTGGACTGATGGCCCGATCGCCCGATCGAGTCTCGTCGCGAACCTCCACCTCTGCAGCGGAAACGGATCAGATCTTGCAGGCCACAGCGGGGCGAAGACAAGCGATAGCCGTTGTGGCCCTGGCGGTCAGTGCTCTCGCTCTGCTTGCGCTTCGAGGAGGTAACGACTCGCCGACCGTCAGCGGCGACTACACCCCGGAAAGTTCCCCTCCGCCAACCGAGGCAGCAGAAGAAGCCGAGCCCGATGCAGATGCCGACACGTCGACCGCGACCGAGTCGGTGGATGAAGAAGCCCCACCTCCACCGGACACCCCGGGAGAGGACGCACTACCGGAACCCATCGAGCCAAGCTCCAACGTTCTAGGCGACATTCTTGACGACTACCGTGACGGCGGATTGATCGTCCTACCGGCTGGCCGCTACCTGGTCGGCGATATCGATGGGCTGAACCCGTCCAATCGGCTCACGGTGGTGGCTGAACGTCGCAACGAGGTGGAGATCGTGCGGACGGCAGATGAAATCGGCGAGACCGACTTCTGGATCAAGAACAGCTCGAACGTCACCTTCGCCGGCATCTGGTTTCGTGATGTCTCCACCGTGGTCTCGTCGTCGAACGACATCGAGTTCCGCTACACCCGGCACTCCTACCCCATCGAAGCCCACCCTGACCCCGCCAACACCTGGTGTTCACGCAACAGCCAGCCGAACGGACTCGAAATCAACGGCTGGTCGGAGAACATCGACCTGTACGGCGTCTCGATAGACGGGATCGGCAACGACGGAATCAAGGTCGTGCAATCCGACGATGTCGACGTGGTGGGCACGGTCATCACCAACATCAACCACGGTTTCCTGCAGAAAGGCAACACCAACGGCGACTGCAGTTCAATCGACGGCGACAACTATCACTACGACGGCATCCAGTTTGTCAACGGATCGGTTGACGACTTCACCCTGCGGGACTCCTACGTGGGACGGCGCATCGTCATGCAGATCGACGCCGACGGGGAAAGCAACGGCAACGTCACCATCGACAACGTCTGGTTGATGGCCGAGTCGACGGAGCAGTACCCGGCCGAATATGACTGTGTCACCATGCTGATGCGGGTCAACCGTGATGCCGCCTCCGGCGCTCGCCAAACCGTTACCACCAACGATCTACGGTCGTTCTGCGATCCGTCAATTGACGGTGACCTGCACTGGACAACCGGCGGGAACAGGTCTGACTCGCTCATCATCAACGGCCAGGCGATCCCCGAGAGCCAGACCAACACGAACGCCCAGTTCGACGAGATCCGTTTCGGTCGGGCCGAGATCGCCGAATCTCCGGCCGCAGTATGGCGGGAGGCCAACTCATACCAAAGCTGGCTGTTGGAGCAGCTTCTCGGGTGATGACAGGACAATTGCGGCTCAAGGGCGATGGGGCATCGCGCCGACACAGCTCCTATGAGCCCAGAGTCCCTCTCGGACGACGCCCCGGTCGGAGCGGAGTTGAACCCTCACCCCTCCGAAGCATGCTCTTCAGCGGTTGACCGTCCACCCAGCCCAATTTCACCTAATGAAGACTTCGCTCGGCAGCTGGTCAGCTTGGCTCGCACGGTGCTGGGGCTGGACGCCATGTGGATCTCGGAGTTCAAAGACGGCTGCCAGGTGTTCGCTGTGGTTGATGCTTCACCCACTTTCGGCGCTGTGTCGGAAGGAGTAGGTCTTCCTCTCGATGACTCGGTGTGCGCCCTGGTTTCCAGCAATCGGGCACCTAACGTCATCGCCGACAGCAAGACCCATCCTCAGACTCAACACCTCGAAGTTCATCACACGCTCGGTTTCCACGGATATGTCGGCGCCCCGATCCTGTCGACCAGTGGCGAACCGGTGGGGATGCTCTGCGGTATCTCCAGAGATGTTCGACCGGGCAAAGCCGCTGACGACGACACCATCAAGCTGTTCGCCGACATGGTCACGAACTACCGCCGTCAACTCGAGGCTGCGGCCGGAGACCGATCCCGTTCCGCTCTGCAGTATCAACACCGCTTCTCCTGCGAACTCAACATTGTCTTCCAACCCATCGTGGAACTGGAGACCGGTCGCATCGCCAGTGTTGAGGCGCTGTCTCGATTCACCGCTTCGCCCATGTCGCCTCTCCATCGCTTCCAGACAGCAGACATTCTCGGCCGTGGCGTTCAGGTCGAAGCGATTGCCGCTCAACGAGCTCTCGGCTTCTTGAGCGAACTGCCTCCAAATGTCGCTCTCTCGGTGAACGCTTCACCGGCATTCATTCGCTCAAGCCTGATTGAGGTACTGGCACCCGTCAGGAGTGATTTGGCCCGAGTGACCATCGAGGTGACCGAGCATCAGGCCGACCACGATTTGGAAACGCTGCGTGAACGTATTGAGCTGGTTCGCAGCCTCGGTTGTCGGATTGCCATTGACGACGTCGGCACCGGCTACTCAGGACTGCAACGCATGATTCAGCTCCGCCCGGACATCGTGAAACTCGACCGTGTGCTGGTTGACCACTGCGATCTCGATCCGCTGAAGCGTGCCGTCATCAGTGCCACCGTCCAGGTGTGCGCCGAAGCGGACGTTCTCACCGTGGCCGAAGGTATCGAACGGGTCGCCGAGGCCAATGCCCTCATAGAAATGGGTGTCGACTGCGGCCAGGGCTTTCTCCTCGCCAGGCCGGAACCACTACCACTCCCGGACTGGTGCCCGGTTCCGGCTGCCTGACCAACTCGGACACTCAAGCATCAACCCGAGCATCAAGACGACGCGGGGTTTAGCTCCGTCCAACATCTGGAGCTACCGTGGGGTCTTCGGCCGTAGACCACTGGAGGCAGCGCACCAACCATGCAGATTCGTCCTGTGCCAACCGAAGAGGAGGCAGCGGCCATTGCCGTCGCGATGACGCTTGGCTGGCCGGAACCGCATCAGGAACCGTCGGCGCCGACGTCAAGCCGGTGGCGGTTCAGCGGCCGTTGGTGGCATCACAATCCGCGGCGACGCCGGCGTCCTTGAGCGTTGGTGATCTGACCCACTAACCGAGAGAGACGATATGGGCTACGAGTGTTTCGACATCAGCGTCACCGACAAGGTTGCGCACCTCAAGATGATCCGGCCGGGGAAACACAACTCGATGGTTCCGTCGTTTTGGCGGGACCTGCCGGAAATCGTGGACAACCTCTCGGCCGAAGGGGCGGTGCGAGCGCTGGTCATCTCGGCCGAAGGCAAACACTTCTGCTCGGGCATGGACATCAGTGTGTTCACCTCGGGCAACGGCGAAGACTCTTCCGACGGCTCGACACCGCTTATCACCAAAGGTAACTTTCGCAGCCGCCGCAACGAGCGGTTCCGCAGCACGGCCATAAAGCTGCAGGACACCTTCAATTGCCTGGAGCGGGCCCGCATGCCGGTGCTGTGTGCTATTCAGGGCGCCTGTGTCGGCGGGGGGATCGACATGGTTTCGGCCGCTGACATGCGCTATGTCGACCAGTCGGCGTTCTTCTCGATAGCCGAAATCAATATCGGTATGACGGCCGATGTCGGCACACTGCAGCGGATGCCGAAGCTGGTCCCGGAGGGTCTGGTTCGCGAACTCGCTTTCACCGGGCGGCGCTGGAGCGCAGAGGAGGCGATGTCGGCCGGATTCGTCAATCGGGTCTTTCCCGACCACGAGTCGCTGGTCGAAGGCGTGCTGGAGGTGGCGGCCGAAATCGCCGACAAGAGCCCGATGGCGGTGTGGGGCACCAAGCGAGCCATGAACTTCACCCGCGACCACTCGGTAGCCGACGGCCTGGAGTTCATCGCCAACTGGAACGCCGCCATGTTCGACACCGATGACATGGCCGAAGCCTTTGCCGCTCAAATGGAGAAGCGATCGGGCGACTACCCCGACCTTCATCCGTTGAGCGACGGGCTGTAAATCAAAACAGTCCGTCGCCCGCTCCGCGTTCATCGAGGGCCGTCAACCAGGTTCTCTTCGGCGGTCTCGATATACACCGCCAACAAACAACCATTCACGGTTGACGAATTGTGTACCGTCCCGCGACGCAGCAACACCAGGTCACCAGGGCCGTACTGGTACCCGTCATGGTCGGTCAGGTCACCTTCGATAACAAGGAACTGTTCATTCCCCGTATGTCGATGTGGCGTGGTCGAGGACCCCGGTGCCATTCGGTACAGGTGGAAACCCACCCCGGGCGGCCGGCTTTGGTCCAGCTGCAGGACTGATTCGGTCGCACTCGGCTGCCCGTCGACCTCGAACGGCTCGAACTCGGACGTGCGATAGTTGAGCACCAGTCGCTCGGACTCGGATATCGGTTCCATTTCTGCTCCATTCGTCGACCGCTCCAAACCGGCGTTGGGGCGGTGTGAACACGCCGAACCATGTTGTACCTTGACGTTGGGTCTTCTCAAGATCTGGTCTGGAAGTCGGGATCATGGTTGTCTGAGAAGCTTTGGCAAGGCGGTCGCAACTACGGCGCGGGCGGTTCTACAGGTGGCGTACAGCAATTCAGTATTCAGGCTCATGACCGCAGTACTGGCGGCTTCGATCGTGCTGCTCGGATGTGTCGACGACGACCCCGAAACCGCCGAAGCGCCTGAAGACGGGTTGGAGGCGCTGGCCGGTTCCATCCCACCTCGAGCCGATATCGGAGCGACCACAACCGCGGTGTACAACACACCGGCGTCTCTCGCTCTGGGCA
>JAHDFR010000393.1 GCA_020628065.1 Acidimicrobiales bacterium | reverse complement strand
ACGACCAGCGGGATGAAGACACCACCTACTCCCCCGGCCCCCAACGTCGCCGACGTGGCCACAGCTCGGAGAACGAAGAGGACGATCACCGCCCAGATGGGAACTGCTGCATCAAGCACCACTCCAATGGCCGTTTCGGCCCCGGGACCGAAGGTAACCGGTTCATCAACCAGGTCGATCGAAATGTAGACGGTGATGGCCAGCACAGCGGCAGCCAGCGGGATTCGCTGGATCGGCTGCCAGATTTCCGGCAAGTGTTTGGCCCACTTGAACAGCGCCGACAACCACCGGGCGGCCAACCCACCCAACACTCCCAGTACGATCGCCCCTCCGACTTCGTCGGTCAGGTCGAGGTCGGCCGAGCCAATCGGCAACAACCGACCTGAGCCGATGGTTAAGGCAAAAACCAGGTAGGCGGCGCTTGACGCCACCAGCGCTGGTATCAGCGGGTTGCGGGCAATGTCTCGCTTATACGGCGTCTCCAGGGCAAATAGCACGCCGGTGGCCGGTGCCTTGAAGATCGAAGCCACACCGGCGGCGGCACCGGCCACCAGCAGAATCCGGTCGCCGCGGCGCCCGAGATAGGACAGTCGCCTGCGCCCCACCCACTGACCGATGGTTGAACCAGCCAGGATTGATGGACCCTCCAAACCCAGCGCGCCACCTGACCCGATGGTGGCCATTGCCGCCAGAAGCTTTCCCGGCAGTCGCCGGGGTGGAAGCTGGCGACCGGAGTGAAAGGTCTTTACGTACTCGTCAGACGTCGAGGTGTCGGTGGAGCCGCCAAACCTGAGGGCGATGGTGGCCAGGATCAGCCCGCCTCCCGGGGTCACCAACATGAGCCACAGCGGACCATGATCGAGCCGGTGAAGCAACTGCTCTACCACCAGCCAGTCAATGACGGCCACCAAGGACCCAACGGCGGTGCCCAGCGCCGCGTAGGTGGCGAACCGGGCGACGCTGTTGAGCCCGGCACGAAGGTGTCCTTCATGCCCTACCTGACCGGTAGCGGCCACTGGTCTAGTCGATGACACAGCTGTAGTGTGCCGTCCGCTGTTTTGTTTGACGAGCCGTTGTTAGACGAGCCGGTGTTTGACGTGCAGTAGAACCGTTCGCCTCACGCCCTCGTTCAACTAAGGCGGACACCGGTTCAGTCGGAGACCAAAGCCGGTGATGATTCGAGATCACTCAGCCAGGCCACCCAGCTGATGGTCGCTTCTTCCATCGTGGTGGTTGCGTGAACCATGTTGCTCCGGTGAAGAAAGACCTCTCCGGGTCGTCGAGGCCGGAACCCCTCGGCCCCACGGAGCCAGTGTCCGGTGCCCGACACGACACCGTAGACCTCGACTGCCGGGTGGCGGTGGGCAGGGTACACCGTTTCCGCTCCCTGAACGGTGACGAAGAGAGCCAGCTCCGCCCCGGGCGACGGCACCAGCGGGCCGGAAGCCCAGCCGCTGTCAGCGGGTGCAGTAACAACGGCAGCGGTGTAGTTGGCCCAGAAGTGCAGCAGCTCAGG
>JAHDFR010000158.1 GCA_020628065.1 Acidimicrobiales bacterium | reverse complement strand
ACTTCCACTGGAACGACTCGGCCCCGGCCCGGGTCACGGTGGATCGCCGGTAGCAGTTTCGAACACCACCAACTTGGCGAGGTGGGCGGAAGCTCGTTGGGTGTCAGTAACAAGATAGTCGGTCTAGCCTTGTGACTCTGCGCCTGGGATAGGAGATGGTGCTCGGATGATTCTCACCTTTGCCGGGAACAGGCTGGATGAAGCCGATCGCACCACGCCGCGGTTCCCCGTAGCTCGGGCTGCGTCGGTCGCCACCGAAGTGCGCACAGCGCTCGGACAAAGACATCCAACATTGGTGGTTGGCGCAGCTGCCTCAGGGGCTGATCTCATCGTTCTCGAGGAAGCCCGGGAGATGGGGATCGCGTGTCATGTCGTGCTGCCTCTGACGATCGATGAGTTTCGACGGACCTCAGTGGCCGATCAGGGACCGGACTGGGTCGATCGATTTGATCGAACAATCGGTGTGTCTTCAGGACTGACGGTCGATGATCTCAGTCGTCATCACGATTGGTATCTCCGTGGCAATGAGCTCATCGTCGACACCGCACTGCGTCTGGCCAATAGGTCGATGATTGAGGGTTTGGTAGTCGCCGCAGCCGACGATGACAGCGTGTCGAACGACTTCGCTCGTCTGGCCTTGGAGCGCCGATGGCCGATCACCCGAATCAACCCATTGGGATCGGCCTAGAGCTGCGACTTAGTTCGGTTGTTGTTGGCGATCGCCTCCGCACTACGATGAATAAAGGGTTGTCAAGGTTGGGATTGTAGGCGACCAAACCTTGGAGCTCGGCGAATTGTCCCAGAACGCATCAGCAAGAGTTAGAGCTTTTGGTGCAATCCAGATTTCATCAGATGGCGGATATCTTGCTCTGAAGCCCGACCAGGCACTGGTGGTGGCTGCTCTTGTGGCTGCCGGTCCGGAGGGGCTGTCTCGCCGTCAGCTGTACAGCAATCTCTATGCCGCCGGTGTCCGCAAGAGCGGTGAGCAGGCGGCGGTGATGCGTGTGCGCCGTCTCCGCGAGCGGGTCGAACGTGAGCTCAACCATGGCGAGGCGGTTCAAGTCCATGATCGGTTCATGTTGAATGAGGCTTCATGTGAGGTTGATATTTGGGATTTCGAGCGGGCTTGTGTATCGGATAATCCTGACGTCCTCTTTGACGGAATCCGGCTTTGGGATGAGCCTTACCGGGACTGTGATGACTCGCTCGATTTCTTGACTCAGTCGAGAGAGAACCTTCGTCGTAGTTACGGGCAGGCGCTGACTCGAGCGTCATGGATGATTGAGCCTGACTTTGGGGTTGACTGTCTGCCCCGAGTTCTGGATTACATCGAGTTTGATCCATTCAACGAGCGACTGGTCGCCGGTGCCGCCGGTGCTTTGTTCCGGCTTGGGCAACAGATCGAGGCAACGCAGTTGCTCTCCGGATGCCGCCAGCGTCTTCGCGATGAGTTCGGTCTCAATCCGGGCGCCCACCTCGATGAGATCGAGTTGGCTGTGCTGAACCAAGACAACGGTCGGCTGTCGTCCCGTCGCCCGGGTGTTGCTCGCCGCCTGCAAGAACCGGTCGGTGACGATGTCACTACGGAGCCGCTCCGCTTCGTCGGGCGGGCATTGGTCCTTTCGCATCTGTCGGATGCCGTTGGCTCGGTAGGGCAGGGCGGCGGCCGGCGGCCGGGCCGGATTCAACTGCTAGTGGGCAGCGCCGGTGTTGGAAAGACGACTCTGGTCCGCAAGCTTCTGTCGGGCCTTGGTGCCGACGGTCCGGCAGTACGTCTCGGGCGGGCGTACGCGAGTCGGGTCGATGTTGGGGTGGATGGGCGAGATGTCTATGGGCCGATCGTGCAGGCTGTCCCTGAGCTGGTACCGGCATTGGACAGCCTTGGGGATGCTGTCGAGGGCGATCAAGCTCGTTTGCGGTTTTGGCAGACCGCGCACAACTATCTGCAGGAGTTGGCGCAGGAGCGGCCAACTGTCGTGGTGCTGGAGGATGTTCATGGTGCCGACAGCCAAACTCTTGGATTGCTTCGCTACCTGGCTTCGGTCGCCCGGCCATCGGAGTTGGCGATTCTTCTAACGGCCCGCAACGACGAATTGGTGGATGAGACCCGCCGCCAAGTCCTCTCGTCAATCGTGGATGCTGATGCCGTCGACAAGATCGAGCTTGATGCGTTGACGCACGAGGATCTCCGTGATTTGGTGGCGCTTGATCACGAAGGTGAGTCGGCCGTGGTGCGAGACCGGTTCGCTGCCCACCTTTGGGAGCTCTCTCAGGGGCATGCTCTTGTAGCCTCTGTGCTCAGCCGCAATGCCGCCAAGGGGCTTGACCCAACACAGCTGCCTTCGTCGGTTGGTTGGGAGGGGGCGTTGGCGTCCGCGCTTCTGGACAGGGCGAACGATCCAGATCTACGTCAGTTGTTGGCCTCGGCCGCCTTGCTGGCCGGTCACGGTTTGGAGTTTCGGCAGGCTGATCTTTCGGTCTTATTGGGTGTTGATGAGGAGCGGATCGAGGACCTGTTGACCTCGGCCGGTGAAGCTGATATTTGTCACTATTTGGGCGCCGGGGTGTGGACCTTCGATCACTTGTTGACTCTTGGTTTGTTCAGCCAGCAGCTTGGCGTCCTGCGTCCGGTGATCAGCTCGCGGCTTGCTGGTGTTGCCGGTGGGACGGCGTCTGATCGGGTTCGGTACCTGGTGGGGGCGGGCGACCTGGTGTCATCATCGGATGCTGTTGCCAGCCTTCGGGCTGCCGCTCGGGATCTTGAGTCACAGCTAGCGTTTGACGAGGCGACGTCCGCCATGAACGAGGTGCTTCGTCGCCTGAGACAGGATGACAAGCAGGCTGAGGGGGAGGATGGTCAGTCCGCTCAGGACTTGTTGGACGTTCAGATTTCCTTGGCTGCCTATTGCGCCCGCACCGGTGACTTTGGTGTCGCCGCCGAGCATCGCGCCAATGCCTTCACCTTGGCCCAGGCCGCCGATGATCAGATGGGGATGTATCGGGTTGCTCTTTCCGGGTTGCCGTCGGGCGAATACGCCGCCGGCGAGAGCGACCGGCTGGAGATGCTGTTGAAGATTGATGCCGACCGCCTGCCAGCTGATGAACAGGTTCATCTGTATCGATGGCGACTGCGGTTGGCTCGTCTGTGTGATCGCAACGATCTGGCTGCCGAGGCACTTGATATTGTCAGCGTTGGCCAAGCTGGCGAGGACCGGGAGGCGTGGAGCGAGTTGTGGTCGGAGGTGTTGACGCACCGATCGATTACCGACGGCGACCTGGTCTATGACGAGTTCGTTGATCTGGCCGCCGATATCCCATCGGGCTCGGCGAAGGCTGGCGTCCTGTTTCGGGTTGCGCTTGCAGCTCTCACCGAGCAGCGAGATGACGCCTTGCGGATGGCCTTTCCGAGGGCGGCGTCGGAGGCCCGTCTTCATGGTTCCCCCCGCAACCGATGGGCGATTGACCTGATGGCGTCGGGCCTTAATGAGGCTGGCATGTCGGATACCGGTGACAGCTCGGCTGACGCCGAAACGGCCCGCCTGAGCGGATTACGTTGGGGAATCTCCGACGTGTATGACGCCTGGGGCGTGCAGATCTGGGCAAACAAGTGGTTCCAAGGTCGGTTCAACGAGGCGCTGGCTCTTCTCGATGCCAGCCAGGGGACTACTGCGTTGAATGTGGCTTGGCGAGCGGCCGAGGGCTTGGCCGCGGCCAACGTCGGCCAGGTCGAGCGGGCACGTTCGTGTTGCCAGGCGGTTGTTGACGAGTTGAGAAGGAGGCCTAATGGCAACTGGTCTCCAGCTGCTGCCGGTTTGTTGATCGAGAGTGCTGCCGTGCTGGGTGATCCGGCTTTGGCCCAGGTCGGCGAGGCAGTCCTGCATAAGCGGTCGGGCCGGGCGATTGTGCTTGGTATCGGAATCGCCTATTTGGGCCCCGTTGACCGCTATTTGGGTATGGCCGCTGCTGTGATCGGGTCTTCTTCGGCAAACCAACTGTTGGAGGAGGCCTACTTACAGGCCGAGCGTACCGGGGCAACCGTCTGGCGGGATCGAGCCGCACTGGATCTGGAGCAGTTCGGGTAGTGCGCTCCTAGCGTTATCCGGTCGTTACGGCCGGACTTGATACTCACGTTATGTCCAACAATGGGGTGAGCAAGTCTGGTGGTCTGGGCTCAGGCGTGCGGACGATGCATGATCTGGGTTTCAACGACACCACTGTTTTGGCCGATGGTGTTGAGCCAATCGAGGTGCTTGAACCGGGTGACATTCTGCTGTGTCGCTCGACGAATCATTGGCTTGCTGATCTGATTTCGGGTTTGGACGGTTACTGGACGCACAGCGCCATTTACGGCGGTGATGGTCGGGTCGTTCACGCGTTTACTGCCGGGGTGGGCACGGTTGATCTGGGCGAGTTTGTTGATCGCTATCCGGGGGGAATCGGGGTGGCCAGACCGTCCTTTGGTGCTGTCGATAGGGCCGAAGCGGCCGACTTTGCTCGTATTCTTGCCGCGCTCGATGGCACGGACGATGAGGCCAAGTACTCGGGATGGGATCTCGGTGTGGCCTACGCCCTGCTTCGTCGGGCGCGTGACCGGGGAGCGCCGCCCATCCCGATCGAAGAGCTGGAGATTTTGGATTGGTTGCCGTGGCGAGGCGATGACATCGAGCAGTTCGCCGCCACCTGTTCGGGAATGGTGTATCGCTGCTACAGCGATGGGGCTGAGTACCCGCTGAGGATTGAGCCGGCTCCCGGGCTGGAGGTGGAGGATGGCATGTTGGTCTTCCCCGACGACGTTGATCTGTATTCGGCTGCCGCCGCCGATGGCACGGCTGATGAGGCGTGGGCGCCCGATCTGGAGGGAATCGGGCGCCCCAACTTTGAGTATTGGCGAAAGCGTATTCTGCTGGTCGGAGGGGCACTGGCCGGCTGGGCTTTCTTCGCCGCCGAGGAGGATCGATCTGTACCTCTGGTCAAGGGGGTTACCCCATCCGACTTGTGGTGCTCACCCGATGTCGACGCCCGGTGGTTTCTGACCGGCGAGCATGCTGCCCTCGCTCAACGAGCTTTGGCTGAGCGCCGGTAATGGTCGCTTACTACGGAGAAGGTGTGACCGTTTTGTATGACGATCTGTTGGAGGATTACCCCGAAGGTTTGGCTCAAAGCTTGGCGGCCCGGGCTCGTTGGCGTCAATCTGCAGCGTCAAGGGATCCCGACCTGGAGTTCCTGGTGGCCGACGCTGTCAAGTGGCGGCCTGGTTCTACGGTCACGGTGGCTTTTCGAGGAGGGTCGCCTCAATTGCATCGCTCGATCGTCGATGTGGCTGCGGCTATTTCGCAGGCGTGTAGCCTGACGCTCGACTTCGGCCTCGACGAGGCTGGCGGCTTTCGCTCTTGGTCAACCGAAGACACCGAGTATTCGGCTGACATCAGGATTGGGTTCGACAAGTCGGGCTATTGGTCGTTGGTGGGAACAGCCAGCGTGGACTACGCCGTTGGTCGACCACTCGACGATGTTGGGGGACGCCCAAACCAGCAGTCGATGAACTTCGGCGGTTTCGAGGAGGAACTGCCTTCGACGTGGCGCCGTACGGTGTTGCATGAGTTCCTCCACGCGTTGGCCTTCAACCATGAGCATCAGAACATGCGAGGGCCGTGTCAGGACGAGTTCCGGTGGGAGGACGATCAGTGGTATGTGCCGACGACCGACAGTGATGGCCGCTTTGTGCCGGATCCGCACGGCCGGCGTCCAGGTATATATACGTATCTGGGTGGTCCTCCGAACAATTGGGACCGGGCCAAGATCGACTTCAACCTTCGTTCTGAAGGAGTTGAGGATGGTGCAGCCGGTGTTTTCGACCCGGAGTCGGTGATGTTGTATCGGTTCCCGCCGTTCTTCTACCACACCGACCCCAGCCCATGCGCGCCAGTGGGGGAGGGACTTGAGCTGTCGGAGGGAGACAAGCGAGGGTTGCGTCTGCTGTACCCCGAGGGTGCGGAGTCATCTGAGCGGTGTGGTTCGTTGGCTGCCGCTGCGCTGCAGGCGCTGCCGCCGGAGTCGCTTGACGGGGGCGAGAAGCTTGAACGTCTTGGCGTCGATCAGGCGGCGGCGGCTAGATCAGTTCTGAATCGTCTGTTAGGTTGACGCTGTTCGAGAGATAGGAGGGGCCGCGTGGACTTCGAAGAAACCCCGCTGGGCGAAGAGTTTGCCTCGGTGCTTAAGTCGAAGAACGAGACGACGATCGCCGTTGTGCTGGAGAAGATCCTGGCCGGCTATATCGGGGCCGAGATCAACGTCGAGATCTTGGTGCAAGCGGTGGATATGGCCAAAGAGTATCGGTCTTGGCCGACTGCTTTGGCGTTGTCCGAAGCGGCTGTTGCTCATGAGGATGGTGGCAATGTGCCGGCAAAACTGCGTCGTGTCAAGGCCCAGGCTCTCATCGAGATGGGGGCGTTGGACGGGGCCGAATGTCTGCTGTCCACCATGAGTAGCGAGGATCTCGGTAGGGAGAATCGTGAGGTCGCCGGTCTGCTCGCTCGTATTAGTAAGCAACGGTTCGTCAACTTCAGCAACCGGCGACAGCTGGCGAGCGCCATCCGAGCCTACGACAACGCGTATCGGTTGGAGGACGCCGACCGTCTTTGGGCCGGCATCAACCTTCTGGCTCTGCTGAATCGGGCTGAGCAGGAGAAGTATCCGGTTCCCGCCGGGGTTACCCGCAAAGAAGAGGTTCGCGACGAGTTGATCGCCGAGCTGGATGCTACTCCTGCTGACTTTCGAGATATCTGGCAACGGGCTACTTACGTGGAGCTGATGGTTGCCACCGGTCAAACTGACGACGCGGTGGAGGTGGCGCGCTCGCTGCCTAAGGCCAAGAAGGTCAGCCCGTTCGCTATTGGGTCGCTCCGCCGTCAGCTACTGGAGATTTGGCGGCTACCAGAAGACAGCGACATTGTTCTGGCATTGTCGGAGGCCGAGATCGGGTCCGGGGCAGGCTCCGAGATGGTGGTGCCCGATGTCGAGTCCTTGGAGAAGATTCTCTCCAAGGAGGACACGGTTCCCTTCGCGGTGTATGCCCGCGGCGTTGATGTGGCCCAGGAGGTCTGCATCATTCGGGACAGGTATGACTATCCGGTTGGTACCGGCTTTGTCCTTCCTGGTTCGGAGCTGTCGGAGTCGTGGGGCGACGAGCTGGTGCTTGTCACCAACGCCCACGTGATCCCGGAGAGCATTGGGACTGACGAGGCCAAGGCGGTGTTCACCAAGATGAAGTCGGCCGCTGGTGGCGATGCCCCGGCGATGGCCGATGATCTGGAGATTCTGTGGTCGTCCCGATCGAACGCCTTGGACGTGACGGTGTTGAAGTTCGGCTCGGATTCGATGGCTCGGTTGGACAAGCCGATTCAGCTGGCCGGGAAGACACCATCGTTGGAGCAGAAGGATCCGTTTGTCTATGTGATCGGCCATCCGGCCGGCAAGCCGTTGTCGATGTCGATTCGGGGCAACGAATTAATTGATCTGGACGAACGCAAGCTGCACTATATGGCGCCAACCGAGCCGGGGAGTTCCGGTAGCCCGGTGTTTGACAAGGAGTGGAACCTGGTTGGCGTGCATCGGGCCGGCAGCAAGACGACGCGTCGCCTCGATAACCCGGAGGAGCGCTATCCGGCCAATGAGGCCACCAACATCTTCGCTGTTCGAGACGCCATCGAGTTGGCTCGGTCAGCCGGTGGACCACCGGCCGGGATCGTCGAGTTCCGGGTTGCCGCTTCGGATCAGGTTGATGACGAGGCCCTGGCTGGGATGCGTGCCGAGTTCGAGTTGGACGCCGCTGCCGTTGAGCTGAAAGACGAAGGCTTGGAAGCCATCGATCCGATGACAGTGATTACCGTCGCTGTGGGGACGGCTGAGGTGGCCTACAAGATCTGGTCGTGGTGGCGGACACGTCAGGAGAAGCCGGTGCAACTGACCGCCGTACTATCGGACGGGACGGAGATGCAGTTCAACGGCCTGGATGAAGCTCAGCTCAGGCGGTTCTTGGCCAATCTGATGACCGACGCCGAGAGCGAATCTGGCTAGCTGGCAGCCAAACTGTAGTCCCCTCCCAGCTGGGCGCCTTCTTCTTAGATAACGGTTGCTTCGTTGCTACGGTTCGATTTTGGCGCCGTCTTGCAGAGCTTTCAGAAGCGAACTTCGATGTGGTGTTGATGCGGCGGTTGATGTGATCTCGGCAAGATGTTGTGCGAACACCCAATCTGGCTCCGTATTGGATTCGCCAACTAGGCCCGGAGCTTGAGCGAGGGCGGTAAGTGTGAACTTGCGGGCCATCTGGTACCCGCAGGCCATTAGAGATCGAGACTCGTCGTAGCTGAAGATGTTGAGGTCAGTGCGAAGCTCCGATAAGGCTTGCTGGAAATCACGTCTGATGCCGGAGGGGGTCAGGGTTGAATGTGATGTCTCGAATGCTTGGCTGGCGAAAGGCAGGCGGATTGGTTCGGCGTTCAAACCGGCTTTCATGTGTAAGAACATAAGGGCTCGAATTTGCCCGCTTCGGTCCCGGTTCGAGAGATCACCGAAATTGGCCTGCCGTATTCTCTCCATCAGGGTGTCCATTGATCGCTTGGCGTAGCCGAACAGGCCGCTGACCCCATCACCCGGGCGGTGTTCCAGTTTGAGCTGGCCGGCAGCGTCGCTCACCAGGATGACATTGCAGCTGTTGGCTAGCAGCGCGGTCGTGCCCTGGTTGTCGTAGACCCCACCATCAACGAGCTGAACGTCGATGTCGTCGTACAAGCCTTCTAGGAGAACAGGAGAGAACAGCCCGGGTACACAGGCCGATGCTGCTACGGCTGTGGCTAAGGAGGTGGCCCACCCGGCGTCGGGCTGATACCACTCCCACTGCAGCCGTGGGACACTGTCGGCCGGTTGATGTATAGCCCACGGAGACTCTCCCATCCACGTTGGGGTGAAGTGCCAGGCGTGACCAGTGTTAACTGTTGTGGCGTTGATGACGAGTGCTGGAATCTTGTCGTAGCGGAGCCAGTTGTGTTTCGCTGGGTTGAACGGGCCTGGTCCGACCAACTCCTCGTTGTGGTCGCCGGGCTGGAGCTGCAGTTCATGCATGTAGAGGGGGCCCTCGCCGGGCATGAGGGGGCGAAAGAAGTGTTCTTCAAGGGCAGCAGCAACGTCGTCGCTGTCCATAACGCCGCGTTCGCCTTGGGTGAGCCGCCACAATGCTTTGGTCTTCCCGACTTGTGCCTGGCCTCGAAGATCGGTGGCGACGGCATTCTCGAAGTGCTCGATTAGCGTCTGGACGAGATCAACATAGTCGATGGGCTTTCCTGGAGACTGGGCTACGCGCCGCCGTAACTCCAACCAGTAGCTGGCGCCGATGATGCTGCCCCCGGACACACATGACAGCACTTCCACATTCCGTAAGGCGTCCACTTCGGCTAGATACGCCAATACGCCGAGGTGATAGAACGAGGCTCTGAAGCCTCCGCCGGACAAGGCC
>JAHDFR010000157.1:5243-9531 GCA_020628065.1 Acidimicrobiales bacterium | reverse complement strand
CCGATGGGGAGTCCGACTGGTCGACCAACTTCTTCGCCCGGGACTATCCGAGCGACCCTGAAGGCGGCGCTGATGTCGACGGCTCGTTCTTCACCCTGTGTGACTCAACCGACACTGCTGACGCCTGCCTGGTGGACGTAGCATTTGAGTTCGCCGAGACCTCGGTGACCATCTTCGTCGATGGTGAACAGTTCTTCCGTCAGGCCGACCTCCCACCGCTCCCGGCGGAGCTGGTGGAGGCCGACCTTACGGTGTGGTGGGGCGTTAGCACCGTGCACAGCGAGATCAATCAGATCCGCTTCCACGGGGCCACCGCACAACGCTAAGGACTCTTCGTCTTCCGGTTTGCATCCCAAAACCCTTGAGCAGCAACTGTGTGGTGCTGAACGACTCGAGGGGCCCCAAAGCCTAAGCGTGCCGAACCGGAGGGGAGGGTACGTGCCCGGTGCTCGGCAGTTGCATCGTTTGACCTCGCTGGAAAGTGGGTATCCACTAACCATGAGAGAGATGAACGCCACCTACATGGAGACTGTGCAGGCGCAGTCGAGCTCCGCAGACGAACAGATGAAGACGTCTGCAGGCGAGGTCGAGGAGAGTGCAGTCGAGCTATGGGAATCCGCCGTCGGGAGTGTCCCCAGGCTGGCTGTTGCCATTTGTATCGTGGCCGCCGGCTGGGTCGTTGCTCGACTAGTTCGACGAGTGCTCCGGCGGCGCTGGCGCCAGAGAAATTCGGAAAGCTTCGCCGTCGTCATCAGCAAGCTGGTTTCTTGGATTGTGCTTGGCCTCTTCACGATTGTCGCCGTTACCGTGACGTTCCCGTCGGTGAAACCAGTTGACCTGCTCGCCGGGCTTGGGTTCTTCTCGATCGCCGTTGGCTTCGCCTTTCAAGACATCTTGGAGAACACTCTGTCGGGCGTGCTCCTGTTGTTCCGCCAGCCGTTTCAGACTGGCGATCAGGTGACCGTTCAAGACACAACCGGCACTGTTCAGGGCATCACGATCCGGGAAACGCGTATCATCACCTTCGATGGGCGACTGATTATCATTCCCAACGCCGATGTTTACAAGAATCCGATCGTCGTTCTGACGGCGAAAGGAATCCGGCGGGCTGACTTCAGTGTGGGCGTCGGGTACGACACCGATCTTGATCATGCATGCGAAGTAATCCGAGAGGCGATCGTCGAAGTCAACGGTGTGGCCTCCAGTCCATCCCCGAGGGCAGCCGTGACCGAGCTTGGAGCTTCGGCAATTTCGATCTTTGTGACGTTCTGGACTGGATCTGCTCAAGGTGAACTGGTCGGTATAAAGAGTCGCGCTGTCGTTGCGGCCAAGCGGGCTCTCGATGATAAGAAGATCGAGATACCGTTCGATATTGTCACCGTCCAGTCGGGCGACGATCGGCGTGCTCAGGTCTGAATCCCAGTTATTGACACTGCCTATTGACACCGCAAGACAATCGGAGGATTCCCGTCCGCCTCACAATAAGGGGGCTCGCCTCACAACTGTTGACGGCGATGACGCTGTCAACAGTTGTGAGTCGCTGCCACCGGGTCGACGCCCTCGACGGTACAGACGAGCAAGCAGCCGACACATCGACTGCGGCCCCGGCAACCTCACAAACCAACCGCCGCCAGCGCCGCTCGTATCTTTTCCTGAGCGAGGAGCCACAGACCGAATTCAGGTCCGGCGGTCCTCCCGTCGCCCGCCGGGACGGGCCGGATATCCTGAATAGCGTTCCTGCGTCGTGCTGCCTCAAACAGTGTCGGCATTCTTGAGGGGCAATCGGACCCCGACCTAGCTGAACCGAGGCATCATCATGGCCCAACGAGAAGACCTGCGCAATGTCGCCATTGTGGCCCACGTCGACCACGGCAAGACCACGTTGGTTGACGCCATGTTGCAGCAAACCGGCGTGTTTCGGGCCAACGAGGACGTCGCTGAGCGAGTGATGGACTCCAATGACCTGGAGCGGGAGAAGGGCATCACCATCCTGGCCAAGAACACTTCGGTTCGTTGGCAGGGTTTGACGCTCAATATCGTCGACACTCCCGGCCACGCCGACTTCGGTGGCGAGGTTGAGCGGGCGCTGACCATGGTCGACGGCGTCGTACTTCTGGTCGACGCCGCCGAAGGCCCGCTACCGCAAACTCGTTTCGTATTGCGTAAGGCGTTGGCCCGTGAGCTGCCGGTGGTGCTGGTGATCAACAAAGTCGACCGACCGGACGCCCGTAGCGCCGAAGTGGTCGATGAGGTCTACGAACTGTTTATGGATTTGTTGTTGGAGGCCGACGCCGACGATGAGCAGATCGACTTCCCCATCCTGTACTGCTCCGCCCGCGACGGCTGGTCCACCTTGACCGAAGGCGAAACCGGCTCGGATCTGACTCCGCTGTTCGAAACGATCGCTTCTGTTGTTCCTGCGCCCACCTTCGACGAGGACCATCCTCTTCAGGCTTGGGTGACGAACCTGGATGTCAGCCCGTATCTCGGCCGGTTGGCTCTGTGCCGGGTGATGAACGGCACGCTTCGCAAGGGCGCCTCGGTCGGTCTCAGTCGGGTCGACGGCTCGATCGACCGGGTCAAGATCTCCGAGATGTATCTGACCGAAGCGCTGGAGCGGGTTCCGGCTGCTGAAGCCGGGCCCGGCGATCTCGTGGCGGTTGCCGGTATCGAGGACATTTTGATCGGCGAGACGCTGGTTGATCCGGAAATGCCGAAGCCCATGCCGGTGATCTCGGTTGACGAGCCGTCGTTGTCGATGACCATCGGTGTCAACTCATCGCCGTTGGCCGGGTCGTCGGGTTCGAAACTGACCGCTCGGTTGGTCAAGGGACGGCTGGACTCGGAGCTGATCGGCAACATGAGCCTGCGGGTGTTCACCACCGAAAAGCCCGATGCATGGGAAGTGCAGGCCCGAGGTGAGCTTCAGCTGGCCGTGTTGGTCGAGACCATGCGTCGGGAAGGCTACGAACTGACGGTGGGCAAGCCGCAGGTGGTGACCCGAGAGATTGATGGCAAGGTTCACGAGCCGGTCGAGCAGGTGGTCATTGATGTCCCGGAAGAGCACTTGGGTGCCGTCACTCAGCTGATGGCGGAGCGCAAAGGTCGGCTGGAGAATATGGTCAACCCCGGCACCGGCTGGGTTCGCCTCGACTTCCTGGTTCCGGCCCGTGGACTCATTGGCTTCCGTACCGAGTTTTTGACCACCACTCGAGGTACCGGCGTCATCAACCAGTCGATGTCCGGATTCGAGCCTTGGTTCGGTGATATCCGCACCCGTCAGACCGGTTCACTGGTCGCCGACCGTCAAGGGCCGGCCACCACTTATGCCATGATCGGTCTTCAAGAGCGGGCCCAGATGCTGGTGCCTCCGGGAACCGACGTTTACTGCGGAATGATCGTCGGCGAGAACAGCAGGTCCGAGGATATGGACGTCAACGTCTGCAAAGAAAAGCAGCTGACCAACCATCGAGCAGCCGCCTCCGACGCCACAGTGAAGCTGACTCCGGCCCGCCAGTTGTCGCTCGAGCAGGCGCTCGAGTTCATCGCCACCGACGAGGCCGTCGAAGTGACGCCCGACGCTATCCGGCTACGTAAAGTCGAGCTCGACCCCATCGCCCGGGCTCGGGTGGCCAAGGCCCGCAAGGCCGCCGCCACCTAACGAGCTCGCCCTGTAGCGAAACTTTTGGAAAAGGGTCGGGGGCTGCGGTAAACGCGCCCGTCGCGGGGTGTACTCTGATCGCCGGCGGCAGGCGAGATGCGTGGGAGAAGGCTTTGATGGCGGAGCCGAGCGAAGAGGACCAGAGTCCTCTGACTCAGGGCGAAGAACGACCCCCGATGGTGGTGGGGTACAACTCGGACAGCGAACAGGCGCAGTCACACTCGAGCCGGATGGCTGGACTCGGAAGTTCGCCGATCGGCTGGTTTCGCGACCGCTTGTTGCGCACCCCAATTCACCGTGAGGTTACGGCGCTGGTTGTCGCTGGCCTGATTGCTCTGTCCGGCATGGCGTTGTTCCTGACTCAGCGTTCGGCGCCGGGTGGCGGTGACGAGCTTCAGTCTCGTGAGCTGGCCGGTGAGGAGAGTCGATCCAACGGATTCTTCAGTGCTCTGTTCGGCGATGATGACGGCAACGACGGAGAAGACCAGGAAACTGTTCTTGAGGTCGCCGGAGCACCATCCACCGCATCCGATTTGGCCGTCTCGGTCGACAACGAAGATCCGTCCGGCCAAGACGCCGTTGACGAAGATTCTGAACGGGCGAAGCCAACGACTTCGGAGCCGTCCG
>JAHDFR010000157.1:0-5143 GCA_020628065.1 Acidimicrobiales bacterium | reverse complement strand
CCGGATCCGGACCCCGAACCGCCGCCACTACCGCCGGGGGCCGGTGAACCGTACCGACAGTTCGTGCTACCCGGAAAAATTCAAGCCGAGCACTTCGACGCCGACGGTCAGGGCAAGGGCTACAGGGACCTCGACGATGTCAACGAAGGAAACGCCGGCATCCGACAGAGGCAGGGGGTTGATGTCTATGAAACCCAAACCGGAGAGGTCCACGTTCGCCGCACCCGGGACGGCGAGTGGCTGGAATACACCGTTACCGTCGCCGAGACGGGAAACTACTATGTCGAAGTCTCGGTTTCCAGCGCCAACAACAACCCCGGCGACCTGGTCGTTAACGTCGACGGGCAATGGTTCGCTCGATTTGATGTTCCGGCGACCGGCAGCAACAGAAACTGGGAACAGCTCCAGTCTCGAGCCAAACCCATCGGGGCCGGAGTGCACGTCATTCGGTTGCGGATCGTCGACGGTGGCAACTTCGGTATCGACTGGTTCGCCCTCAGAGCCAAGTAGCAGTCGTCCCTTACGGCTGGCGATCTGCCGCTGCCCGCACCGCCATCATCGAGAGAATCTCGAACATCATCTGAGCGGCCACGTGGGCCGTGTTGGTGGACGGGTCGTATTGTGGTGCCACCTCGACCACATCGCCACCAATCACGTCGATACCGGCTACGCCGTGCAGCAGAGCCTGAACTTCGCGAGGGGTTAGACCGCCGACCTCTGGTGTGCCGGTGCCCGGAGTGAACGCCGGATCGATGCCGTCAACGTCGATGGAAACGTAGACCGGACCTTCGCCCAGAACCTCTTTGCACTGCTCAATAACGCTGTCGACGCCGCGGGCGGCGAAGTCTTCGATGTGAACCACGGTCATACCGGCCTCATAGGAGAACTCCCAGGCGAACTCGGCACTACCGCGGATCCCCACCTGAATGGTGCGGTCGGGATCAAGGACCCCGGCCAGGGTGGCCAGGCGGAACGGGGCGCCGTGATGGAACTTCGAACCGTCGAAAGCTCCCTGCGTGTCGCAGTGGGCATCGATGTGCAACATGCCGACCGGACCGTTGGCGGCTTCGGCCCCCAACGCTTTGAGAATGGGGTAGCTGACCGAATGATCGCCACCGGCAGTCAGCGGCTTGGCGCCGGCTGCCACCACGTCGGTGATGAAGTTCTCGATGTCGGTTATGGACTGTTCGAGGCTGTATCGGGATTTGAACGGCACATCACCCACGTCGCCGCATCGGAGCTCGCCAATAGGGACTACGTCGAGCACATGGTTGTACGGTCCAACCCGCTCGATTGACCGCATAGCTCGGGGGCCGAATCTGGCGCCAGGCCGATTGGTGACACCCAAATCCATCGGGGCGCCGAGGAGGGCGACGTCAAGACCTTCGGGCCCGTCGGCCACCGGTGTGTCCAGCAGTGTTGGGATGCCGACGTATGGCAGACTGCGTTCGCCCGGAGCCGTGTACACGGCCTCGATCACCTTCTTGAACTTGCCGGAGACATCGTCGCCAGAAGAGTCCTCAAACTTCGCCCGCAACGCCGCCAGCTTGTCGTAATCCATAGTCGGTCAGAGTATCGGGGCCGGGCCATGGGAGACGAACGGTGGCTGATACCTCAATGCGCTCGGTTCGGCGTCACCATCTTGGTGGGGCCATTATTGACTTATGGCCGCTGTTGACCTGAGGAACCAGGTCGCCTACGTAACGGGAGCCAGTCGGGGAATCGGATTGGGAGTCGCCCGTCGACTTCGCAACGCCGGTGCGACGGTTGTCGGCATCGCTCGCCCAAGCGATGATCTTGATCGACTCGGTCAAGCCGGTCACGGTACCGGCCAGATGATCGTCGAGGCGGCCGACGTCAGCCAACCGAAAGAAATAGCTTCGGCCTTTGAGCGTGCCGGTTCGCGGGTGGGGAAACCAGACATGGTGGTGATGTTCGCCGGTGTCGCCGAGGCGCTGGGGCCCATCGAAACAGTGGATCCGGAAGACTGGTGGAGGGCGGTTGAAGTCGATCTTCGGGGCACGATGCTAACGATGCAGGAGGCTCTCAAAGCGATGCTGCCGGCCGGTGCCGGACGTATCGTTGCCGTCTACGGCAACCTGGGCGACCGCGACGGACGGCACGTCTCGGCCTTCGCCGCCGCCAAAGCCGGTGTTGCCCGCCTAACGGAAATTGCGGCCAGGGAAGCCGACGGTTCGGGCGTCGTAGTGCTCGGGATCCACCCCGGATTCGTCCGGACACCGATGACCGAATCGCTGGCTTGGGGGCCGGAGGGGGCCACGTGGCTGCCGGTATTCGGACACGACGCCGAGGATCGGTGGGGCGGTCACGAGGCTGCGGCTGATCTGGTTGCCCGGATCGCACAGGGCGAGGCTGACCAGCTGGCCGGTCGAATCATCCGGGTGTGGGATGATCTCCCGTCGGTGGTTGCCGAGACCGAAGCCGACGACAACCACCGACGCTTGAGACTTGACCTCGGCTAGCGGCCGGTGGGACCGCTATCCGCCTGAGCGG
This sequence comes from Acidimicrobiales bacterium, assembly GCA_020628065.1. Taxonomy (GTDB): domain Bacteria; phylum Actinomycetota; class Acidimicrobiia; order Acidimicrobiales; family SZUA-35; genus JAHELU01. The sequence goes on along the minus strand of JAHDFR010000157.1, from coordinate 2,629 downwards.
GTCACCCGACGAGCCCAGCCTTGGACTCGTTCGAGGCGTTGGGGCGTCAATTGGTCGGTGACTCGATCAGGGAGATCGGCTATCCGATCGGGGCCCACCCCGCCCCGGATATCGAAGTCCTCGGTTTCGACGTTGGCGGCACCCCGCCTGGCCGCCCCCGGGCCCATCGACTTGACCAATCCGCTGGGTCCACACAGAGCCACGTGGTATCCGGTCAGTCCGCCGGGGAATAGGTGGTCCAGGTCATCGACCGACAACCTGCCTGTGTCTGGGGTGAACAAGTGCAGACTGATTCGGCCCTCGGCGTCGGCCCGCTCCAGCTCATCAATGATTGGATCAGGATTGATCAGCCGCTGAGCCTCGGTGCTGCGGGTGGCGTACAACAGCACGGGCCCGGCCGATGGGGCTGTCGAGCGGCCTGCACGCACACTGTCGAGCTCCTCGATGGCGGCCAGGAACGGCGTGATGCCAACACCGCCGGCCACCCACAACACAGGCTGGTCGTCTCGGCCCGTCGGCTCGAACATTCCGTACGGACCTTCAACATGGGCGGTGCAGCCGATGAGATCGGTCTGAGGGAGCTTGGCCGACCAGTCGCCGAGATGCTTGACGTAAAACTCAAGATTGGGGTTGCCGGGCGCCGAAGCGATGGTGAATGGGTGGGGTTCCGACATGCCGGGGGCGTCCAACTTGACGAAAGCGAACTGGCCGGCGTGCTGGCGCATCGGCTTGCCGATCGGCTCGAGTACGAGTTTGCTGATGTCGGTGTCGTGGGTGGCCTCGACAACCCGGTACTTGTGGCCTTTATCCACCATGTCACGGCCGACCACTCTGGCCACGAAGGCAACCAGGCCAACCACCATCCAGGTGCCAAACCACCATCCCCACGAGGAGTTGTTGGCGTACGGCTTTTCGGCGGTGAAGAAGTGGAAGCAGGCGAAGGCGAACGGGATACCCAGCAGCTTGTGGGTCAGGCGCCACCACCGGTACGGGAACAGCCGGAGCACGCTGAGAGCGATCAGCAGGTAGATCATGACTTCGCCGACACCGGCCAGTTCCTCGGCCGTGTCGGCCAATGAGCGGGCCGCTCCTCGGATGCCACCCTCGATCTCGGGTTCGATACTGGTGTGGAGAAACATGAAGGCCACCGAGACGACACCGGCCCAACGGTGGACCTTGTACATGGAGTCCAGCCCGCCGAACAGCGGCTCCAGGATGCGGGGGCGGAGAGCTAGCAGGAAGCTCCAACTCATCAACAAGATGGAGGCTGCCCCAACCCACAGACCGAAGGCCACGGTGCCGTCGCCACCCTCGCCGGTTGCCCCGGCGAACGCGGGCCAGGAAACGGCCAGGGAGGACAAGACGGCCAGTGGGCCGATGTTGCTCAGCACGCGGCGGAGGACTCCGCCGGCTGAGTTGGTCCGAGCCGACGCAGGGCTTGGACGAGAAGAAACGAGTGAACTTTTCATGAAGGCCAGTGTGCGCCGTCGAACCTGACTGCTTCCTGAACGGCTGCCACGGCCCGGCGTCGGCACACCGGCCTAGCCGACAGCGTCGTGGCTGCGGAAGAGATCGGCCACCATGAAAGCCAGAGTGGTTGTGTCCCGAGACGCCGACTCATCGATGGTGAGGGTAATGCGCACCGGGACCGGAGCGTCCTGAAGCTCGTAGATCACTGCCGTCCCTGAGGGCACCCGCCACTCCCAGGACAGTCGCTCCTGCATGCTCACGAAGACGGTGGCGGTGGCACCTCGATCGGGAGCAGCCCACAACGCGATCTCGTCGCTGAAGAAGTCGAGCGGTTCGCCGTCGATCGGACCATCGGTCTCGCCGGCGTCGGCCAACGTCTCAATGTCGATAACGACAGCACCAGTGCCCGAGGTCAGCTCCACTGACCCTCGGGCCGGGTCGACCACCGTCGACCAGCCACTTGGTAGTAGATAGTCGTACCCACTGTCCCACATCGACTGCCAGCTTCCGATTTTGCCGGCCAACGACCTGACGGTCCCGGTCTCGGTGTCGAACAGTACGAGGTCCAGGGCGCTGAAGTTGTCCGTCGGCGCAGCCCACCCGGCGAACACGTCACCCCACCATGACAGTTCTGATTGTGTGAAACTCATCGTCCAGTTCGCTCCAAGCGCGAAGGTCTGAAGGGTCGGAGGCTGACCGTCACCGGCTGAGGTGGCGATCAACACCTGCTCGATCGACTCCTCACAGGAGTCGATCAGGGCGTCCTGCCCCCGTGGGCCGGGCTCTAGCCGGGTAAAGCCAAGTCGGCCGAGCTCTTGGTAAATGTGGATCGAGTCCTGGTCGTTGGCTCGGAAGCCGAGGTGCCCGCTTGGGCACTCGGCGTCGGGGTTGGATGTCGGTTCCCTCAAGAACAGAAACTCCCCGGTTGCTCCTGCCACTGGGCCGATGACGGCGATGTGGTCTGTCGAGCTGTCCCCGGCGGATGACGAATTAGGCGCGGTTGAAGTGGCGGACTCGGGCGCGCCGTCGCCGGAAGTGGCAGTAGACGTCGGATTGTTCGACTGGTCACCGGCAACGGTTGTTGAGACACCTGTTGCCGCCGACCGGTCGCCGGGCGTGGTCGACGAGACCTCAACCCTGAGCGCTGTCGACTCGGTGG
>JAHDFR010000156.1 GCA_020628065.1 Acidimicrobiales bacterium | reverse complement strand
GCATGCAGTGCTGCACCCGGGCCGGTCCGAGGCGGGCCTGGCCGATGGCGAACCCGCCTCCGACTTGGCCGAGCACGGCGTCGTCGCCGAGCCGCACCTGGTTGAAGGCCAGTTCCACATGACCGTCGGCATCCAGGTAGCCGAACTTGGGTAGGTTGCGGACAACGGTGACGCCGGGGGTGTCAACCGGCACGATGAACTGGGTGTGGCGACCGTGGCGGGGCCCGTTCGGGTCGGTGTTGGCCACCGTCATCATGTACCGGCACCGGGGATGCAACACGCCGCTTACGTACCACTTGCGACCGTCGAGAATCCATGAGTCGCCGTCACGTTCCGCCGTCATGGCCAGGTTGGAGGCGTCGCTGGAGGCCACCGCCGGTTCGGTCATGGCGAAGGCCGACTTGATCTGCCCGGCCAGCTGGGGTTCAACCCATCGCTCACGCTGTTCCGGCGAACCGTAGGCCAACATGGCGTCAGCGTTGATGTTCGACGGGGCGTCGCAGTTGGTGGCCTCCTGAGCCAACCGGTGCGGGCCGAGAGCCTCGGCCAGCGGGGCGTAGTCGACAAAGCTCAGGCCCGGGCCGTAGTTGGCGTCACGGACACACAGGTTCCACAGACCCCGGCTCCTGGCTTCGTCGGCGAGTCGAAGAAGCGTCGGGGATTCCTCATCGGGTTTGGAAGCACGCTCCTCGGCCCAGGTCGCCTCGGCCGGTACAACCCGGTCGGTGATAAACGACGCCAACTCCTCGCCGAGTTCGCTGGATTGTGTGCTGCGAGCAAAGTCCACGCTGACAGTCTTGCCGATCCCGACGCTGTTAACCGGATCGCCCGTGCACTGCGGGTTCGATTCGACGGACGAATACTCGGTTACTCAGAGATGCCCAGCGGTGTCAGAAACTCCGGTCGTCTCAAGTCGAAGAGATCCACCATGTTCTGCGCTTCGACCAGCTGGCCTTCGAAGTCGTCAGGTCCTACTCGTCGAGCGAACTCCGCTTCGAGCCGAGTGAGCGGAACCAGCCAGATGAACATCGTTGGTGGATCTGAATCGCTGAACAGCCAGAAGCTCTGGGGAAGGGGCGCTGGAGCGAGGCAGCAGAATGCCGACAAGCTGGACCCGTCGACCATCGGCCCAGTGCCGTTCACGACCTCGCCGCGAACGAGGGCTCGACCCGAGCCGAGAACGGAGTCGGCCAGCGTGCCGATAGGTCGTCGGGCGTCATCAGAAGCACACGCTTGGTGCACGATCAGGACAAGCTCCTGGCGGACCAGACGTCCGCTCGGTTGCTCCAGTAATCGGGTACCCACACCTTCGGTAACGTACACGAGAGCGTCATTCTGGGGGACGCCCTCAATCTGAAGGATTCGAAAAGGGGCGCTCGGTCCGTCAACGACATATAGCTCGCTGGGCCGTGCCAGTTCACTGGTGATGTGGTCCCGAAGTGTCATCGATCTCAGCGTCCGAACGCGAGGGGGCAGAACTCATGCCCACCGGATTCCGCCCGTGATCTCAAGGCGTTCAGAGTCGACGTCTTGGCTGTCTCCAACAAGCCTGCAACGGCCCGCGAAGTGAGATGACCGGGACCAGGCAGGTCGGCGGACTTGACATAGGTCTGAACCGGTGCGCCCATCTGGGCCAAGTAGTCGCCGGCTTCAATGATCTGACGTGCCGTCCAGACAACCTCCTGAGGCTCGGGCGAATGTGCGACACGAGTGGCATAGACCGCAGCTGCCGCAGCGTTCTGTGCCAAAGGTAAGAGACTGCTCCAGTGGCCTTTATCGGTGGGGACCGTGGCCTCGGCTTGGGAAGCAAGGCGTTGCAACTCAGCCTGACCGACTTCATCGCCGGTCGCGGCGAGCCAAACACCATCGAGCGCCGACCTGATTACTGCGGCATCTCCCTGGCACGCCTCAGCCTGGTACTTCTGATAGCAAGGATACAGCCACTCGCCACAGGCGGCTGCGAACGCCACACGCCTCGCCGGGAGTAGCCTTTCTATTTCGGAGTAGAGGTCGGCTTCTTCGTACATGTCGTCTCCCGAGCTTCAGTTATTCGGGACCTCGCTTTGGGCGACGAGGCAAAATTGTGTGACTACTCCGACGATTGCCCGCACCCCGGCGGCTGTTCCGTCGAAGTTGTTGAAGATGTCCGGCTCAGGATGTGGGCCCTATCCGATGTCAGTTCGGGTGATGGCAAACAGCGCGGAGACCGTGGTTCCGCGAGGTTCTTCCATGACCACGCTGCACTTGTCTGTGTCCGCCCACTCGATCCATCGCAGTCGCAGCTTCCGCACTGATACCTTTCCGGTTGACGCTCAAGGTTCAGTCGCCCCAAATCACCTCAAGGCGTTCTCGTCCCCGCTCGTCTGTATATGGTCGAATTGCTTCGACCTGGCGACTCGGATCTTCGTGCGCCAATTGGCGAGCCAGGTCACCGTTGACGACCATCGAGGCGACTGCGGGAATCTGGGTGATACGTTCTTCCTTCTCCTCGCCGGTCAGGAGAATGGACGGTGAGTACGTTATGTGCGTCAGACTGTCCAACTCGCCCAGTTTATTCCGAGCGGCCACCAGGAACAGGTCGTAGGGGTTTTGTGTTGCGGGTAGGAACTCGTCGGTGATGAACTGCTCGAATGACGAAGCAAGCCTCTCGGAAGTCATGGTGACCGATTCAAGAAAGTAGACCGGGGGTTCGCTGTACTCTCCCATTTCGTCGTGCCGGTATGCGTACTGATCTCCCCAACCGGTCTCGCCAAAGCAGAAGAACTCGCTGAGATCGTCGTGCCATGCAAACTTCCGGACGTCAGGCTCGTTCCAGGTGAGGGCGTCAATCGGACTCTCTGGTCCAACACCAAATATGCGGTAGTAGCCGCCGTAGCCTTGAAGTCCGTTGCTCGCAGCTAGCAATTTTCGGTGTGCCTCGGGCAAATCGACAAGGCTGCTGCGCAACGTTCGTTCAAGAATCTCGGCTTGGCAAGGTCCGGCAAACTCAAGCAAACCAGCTATCTCGACTAGTTCCAGCATGTCAGCGCCTGTCGGGTTCTGGTAGACCTTGGGTTGAGCCCCACGTAGTCGACTTCCAGGTTCCATCCGTATTGGCAGCTCCCCGTCGACATGGACTCGAGCGACATGATTTAGCAGCAAGACGAAGTCTCTCAACCTGGCGTGAGGTCGACAACCCTTGGTGGGGTGTCAGCAAGGATCAATCGAGTAAGTGCGTCTTCGAAGCTGTCACCCAGCCAAAGAACCTCGACGGTTGTTTCGGCAAAGACAGTTCGATCGGCCGCCACAAGCAGTATGTACTCGCCTGACCACTCCCCGATGGGAGTGAGGTGCTGGCCAAGGGTGGTCTCCCGGCAGTGGATTCGGGAGGACTCGCCCGTTGCCGCCCACAGGGGATCGATTGTGAACTGTCCCGAACCAAAGCTTGCGTCCTCACGTGCCGGGGGTGTGATCGTGAGTCCTCCGAGAGTTGAAAACCAAGTCAAGGCTGGTTCGACCACGTGAAAGGAATCGGCTTCCAACCTGGTGATCCAGTCATCGAAGGAAAAGACTCGGCACTCGTGCCAGCCAGCGTTTTCCAGCGTGGCCCGCACAACTGGATGCGTTGGAACATCAGACGTTTTAGCCATTGAAGATCATAAGAAAACCCAGCTAGGCGTCCCACCAAAACAGAGGCGTAACTCCATCATTGGCGTGAACGTTGCCGTAATGCCATTTTCGGGGTCGGCCTATTCCTGATCAAAGTCCCAACCTTGGCCTCTAAGTTTGACTCGAACTAGATACATCAAGTCCGGAGGTGGTGATGGGCCGTTGACCACATGGATTGCTTCGTTTAGAACGACGACTCTTTCTTCGTCGAGATACTCGGCCAAAAGGCTTGCGAACGCCCGCTCGGAGAGATCGAAGAACAGCACATGTATTAGGGCGCGACGTTCATCGCCAGTGGGCGGTGCCGGGAAGGCCAAGCGCAGCATCCGGAGATACGGCATCAGGTGGTCACCCAGAATCACTTACAGGCCTCTGAAGGATGCCGGCGGATGAACAATTGCATCGAATACTACACCCTGTGAAGCGGCAGCACGAAGTGCACGAGCGTCTGACGTGAAGATTGTAACTCCCAACTGGTCTGCGCTACCGAAGATTGTGATGTCTGTCGGCTCAAGTCTTCGGGTCGGTCGGAGCTTTGCAGCACGAGCGCTCACATTGTCCTGCAGGACTGTTACTCGTTGCATCAACGCGTTGGCTGTCGCTTTCTCCGTCGGCCCTGCGAGACGACTAACAGCATCGTCAAACTCTCGAAAGGCAGTCTGGCACATCACGAGACTGCACCCTTCGAGTTGATTCTCCAGACGACGGCCTATCGGCCCATCGGTGCTCAGCGCACGCGCGCTGCTTGAGTCGAGAGCGACCTGCTGAGGCCCGATTGGCCCGTTGCCTGGACTTGTCTGCACTCTTCCGCTTTGCGTCACCTTGGTCGATACTGTCGGAGTCGACTGAGTCCCGGCAGCGTTCGCTGAGGACTTTGCGGCGGGGGTTGATGCGGGGGCGACCTTGTCGGTGGCGTTTGTTGCTGATTTGGGTGGTGCGGCTACGACGCCGTCGGTTCGGCGTGCGGTGGTTGCGGTGTCGGCTGTTCTGGTTGCCGTGACGGTGGATTCTGTTGCCCGTGCGGTGGATCGGGTTGTTGACGCCGCCGTGCTGGCTGTGTCTTTTGCGTTTGTGACCTTTCTGGTGATGTTCGACCCTGCCTCGACGACTTCGTCGGAGTAGCGGACGAGGTCGGTGGCGGCGTTGGCGCCTTTGTAGGCGAGGCGTGCGCCGGTGACGGCTTGGCCGCCTACTGGTACGAGGGCGGCTAGTGAGATGGCGGCGTTGGCGTAGTCGCCTTCGGCCAAATACAGCACGGCGTTGGCGGCGTCGGCGACTTCGCCGATGACGGGGACCATGCCGGCTGCGTCGAGGATCTCATGACGATGCTCCCAGGCGAAACTGGCGGTGGCTTGCACTCCGTCAGCCACTTTGCCTGCCACTGACTTCACCGTGTCGACGGGGTTGGGGATGTCGACGTCTATGCCGCAACAACCCCAGTAACCCAAGAAGTCGGAGAACGTTGTCGGGTTGGCGAAGGCGTAGAGGTAGTTGTGTTGGGTGGCGGGGACCGTGAGGTCGCCGTCTATGCGGTCTTGTTGAAAGAACCGGCCGGTGGCCGGGTCATAGGAGCGTGCGTAGAAGTGGACGCGGTCGCCGGACGGGTCTTGCACTTCGCCGACGAACCCGAACACGGAGCGGTGTGGTGGTTGACCGATGCGGACACCAAAGTCACTGAACGAGGCCAACTGGGCGGTGCCGGCGTTCTTGTCGGCGACACCGTAGATCGTGCCCAACAGATCATGCAGGAGGACTTCGGTTTTGTTCGGCTCGACCGATTGCGACAACAGCGCCTGGTCGTGATCCCGCACATAGGACACATTGGTCGAACCCGACTGGGCGATCAGCCACAGGTCGTCGTAGATCTGCTCGGAGGAGTCTTTACCGGTGGTCCAGGTCAACGCCCGTCCCATGCCGTCGCGTTCCCACTGGCTGGTGCCGTCGGCGATCAGGTCGTCGGCCAAGTTGTAGGAGAACGACTCAGACGTGGCCTTGCCGACCGGCTTGCCCTTCTTGTTCTGCCGTTGTTCGCTCTGGCGGGTCAGGTTGCCGTTGTCGTCGAAGTGCCGCTCGATCACCGATGAACGGTTCTTAAACTGCTGGCGTTCGGTCAGCAGCTGGTCGGCGGCATCGAAGTGGTACGACACTTCGAACGCGTCGTTGGGTGAGTTGGTGGTGGGGTCGTCGTCGGTCCACAAACCGACGCGATTACCGGCCGGGTCGTAGGTGTAGCGCGACGTGCCACCTCGTGCCCCCTGGGCGTTGGTGTGCGACTCGATGAGGCGGTCAACACCGTCGTAGGTGTAACGGGCCGATTCGCCCTTGTTCTTCTTGAACGCAATGTCCCGCGTGTGGACCAGATCATCGGGGGTGTAGGTGTAGTCGAAGCGGGCACCGCTGTTGTTCTTCGGTGACCGGTGATCGATCGAGGTGACCTTGCCCTCGGGGTCATAGGCGAACGCCGAGACCAAACCGTTGGGATGTGACACCTCGGTCGGGCGGCCCATCAGATCACGATCAAACGAAATCGTTCCCGAAGCGTCGGTGACGGTGCTCGGACGGCTGGCCTTGTCGTAGGTCCGTTCGCTGACAAACCCGCCGGGGTAGGTCAACTCGGTGACGTTGCCGGCCAGGTCGTAGACGTGGCCCACCACGTTGCCGTTGGCGTCATCAACGGTCAGTTCGTTGCCACGCCAGTCCCTGGTCCAGGTGGTAGTCCCAATGGAGTCGACCATCGAGGCTTGGAAGTTGTCGGCGTCGTAGGCGTAGGTGACAGAGGTGTCATCGGCGTAGAAGGTGCCCTGAAGCTGCCCGTCGGGGAAGTACTGGTACCGGGTCAGATTGTTGTTGCCGTCAGTGGTGGACGACAGGTTGCCAACCTCGTCGTACGTGTTGGTCTCCACCCGCCCAATCGGGTCGATGGTTTCCAACAAGCGGCCCATAGCGTCGTAGTCGTGCTCGGTTCGCTCACCGTTGGGATTGACTACCGCTTCAAGGTCACCCGATGGTGACAGCTCGTAGCGGGTGGTGACATTGACATCAGCCGCCGTGTCAGCCCCTGGGGCACCGCCACCGCCGGCCTGTACGTTCTCGATGACCTCAACCAATTCGTTGCGGCCGTTGTACACCAGGCGATCCTCGCGTCCGTCAGGCAGGATGCGTCCGGTCACGTTGCCGTTGCCGTCATAGAGCGTCCGCTCAACATCACCAAGCGGTGACGTGCGAGCCACCACCCGGTTCATCTCGTCGTAGTCGAGGCGCCACTCGTGACCCTCGGCGTCGACGTGGCGCACGGGATTGCCGGCCAGGTCGTAGAACGTCTCGGACTCGGCACCCAACTGATCCACGCTGCGGACCGGTCGGTTGCGATTGTCGTAGAAGGCGGTGACCGTCCCACCGATGGGATCGGTGGTGGATTTGATGTTGCCCGCAGCGTCGTAGGCAGTGCTGGACACCCCATCGTCGGGGTTGATGATTCTGACCGGTCGGTTCAGTTCGTCGTAGTCGGTCTTGGTGACGTTGCCCCGCCGGTCGATCTGCTGGATCGGGTTGCCGAAGTTGTCGTAGTCAAAGCTGAGTCGGTTGCCTTCCTCATCGACAATGGCTTTGGTTCGACCCAGAGCGTCATACTCGGTGCGAACCTCTGTGCCGTCGGGTGCCTGCTCGGCGGTCAGGTTGCCGGCGTCGTCAAAAACGGACTTCCACACGTTGTTGAGCGGATCGGTGCGCTCCACCACCCGCCCGATGGCGTCATAGGCCAAGCCGATGGTGTTGTCCTCCGGGTCGATCAGCTTGGTCGGGTTGCCGACCTCGTCGTAGGTGGTGGTCCATTGCTCGCCGGTTTCATCGGTGAACACTTCGGGTCGCAACAACTGGTCGTAGCCGGTCTTCGAGACGTTGCCCCGCCGATCCCGCGTTTCGATGATGTTGTACTCGCCGTCGAGGGTGAACTGCTCGAACGTTCCGTCCGGGTAGTCGACCCGGGTCAGGTTGAGGTTGGAGTCGTAGGTGTACTCGGTGACCCGACCGAGCGGGTCGGTTTCCGAGGTCATGACGTTGTTGGCGTCGTAGGTGTAGACCCACTCGGCGTCCATGGCGTCGATGACCTTGGTCTGGTTCTCAGCCCGGTCGTACTCGTAACGAACCGTGTTGCCGTTGGCGTCGGTCAGCGTCTCGACCTTGTTGAACAGCGTGTAGGTTGCGGTGGCCTGCTCACCCCGAGCGTCGATGGTTTTGGTGACGTTGCCCCGCTCGTCGAACTCGTAGGTGGTGGTGTTGCCGTTGGCGTCAGTATGAGTCAGCTGATCGCCATGTTCGTCGAACGTCGACTCCTCAAACGTGCCGTCGTCGTAGGTGGTCTTGGTGATCCGCCCCTGGTCGTTGACGTCGAAGGTGGTGGTGCGTACCCCGCCCAGCCCGTCGGGCTGTTCGGTCTTGATGAGGTCGCCGAACTGGTTGTAGGTGTACTCGGTCTCGTTGCCCAACGGATCGGTCCGTTTGGTCGGACGGCCTTCGTCATCGAAATCGGTCTTCCACATCTCACCCCGGGCATCCGTCTGCTCCGTGGGGTTGAAGTCATCGTCAAACTCGGTCGTGGCGTCAATGGTTTCGGTCACCTGACCCTGGTCGTTGTAGACATACGTGGTCTCGTTACCCAGGGCGTCGGTATAGACGGTGCGGTTGTCCTGATAGTCGACGGTCCGCTCATCACCCTCACCGTTGACCTGCCTGGTTACCCGGCCATCGTCGTCGTAGGTGTTGGAAACGAAGTTCATGTCTTCGCCGTCGGTGATGCGCTCCAGCCAACCCTCGTCGCTGTAGGCGAACTGCCGGGTGAAGCCCCGGGCGTCGGTGATGGCGGTCAACCGGCCCTCCGCGTAATCCAGCTCCCATACCCGACCGTCGGGATGCTCCACGTCGGTCACGTGGCCGTCACCATTGGAGGTCAACGTGACTCGCTGGCCAGCTTCATCGGTGACCGACTCGAGCGGATAGAAAGCACCGAGGCCGGTTCCGACTCGGCCGCCCCAGTCAAACGACATCGTGTTGCCCTGCCGGTCGGTGGCCGATGACATGACACCAAAGTCGAGCTCCCGCAGTTCAAAACGGACCTTGAAGAAGGTGTTGAGGGTCAGCTCCAACTCATCGTCGTCAATGCGGGCCAGCTCGGCGTTGACCTTTGGCGGCTCATCCCAGCCGGTGCCGTTCCACGGGAAATAGTAGGTGGCGCCATCACCGAGACGGACAAAGGCTGAGTTGCCGGTGTCGAGCTGAATCGACGAGTTGTAGGCAAACGACCAACCGGTGCCAAAAATGCCGGGGCGGTCGTCCTGACTGTTGTGGGTCAGGGTGAAGTCGATGACCTGGTCGCCCACCCCGGGGAGGGCGAACAGATACTCGTCGATGATGAAGTTGCCGGTGGTAAACGAGATGGGGTCGGCACCATAGGCCTGATAGTTCTGGTAGCCCAGATCCCGCAGCTCGGCGATCTCTTCTTCGGTGGGAGGTTCGGGGCGGCCGTCATCGCCCCCGCAGTCGAAGCCCTGAGACTCAAGTTGGCCGACCATGGCGGCCACGACGGCGTCGACGACCAGGTTGAACTGGTCACGGATGACCGGGTAATCGAAGTTGTGGTCCAGGAACAGCGCCTCGACATGAGCGTGGGGGCCGGACGCAGCGTCCAGCTCGGCGTAGGGGAGGAGCCCTTCGGGGTCCTGCACATCCCGGGTGGAGGGGCGGCCGGTGAACTCGGGAATGGTCTCAAGGAAACGCTGAGCGAATGCCTTGTCCTCGGCCTCGGTGGCCCAGGTGAGGACACCACCGTTGTCGGCGTCTCCGAACGGCTCACCGCTGTCGGCATTGAAAGCCAGGGTCACGGTGAGGTCTGGGT
>JAHDFR010000392.1 GCA_020628065.1 Acidimicrobiales bacterium | reverse complement strand
GGAGCAGACAACGGTGAGCGGCAAAAGATACATACGTGATCGGATTTATGCCGAAATTTCGGCATTGGCCCGATGATGGGTCTCAAGTGGCGGATTTGTGTTCTGGTGGCAGTGGGGGGTCGTAGGAAGGTGTGGTGTTCACCACCGTTCCGAGCCCGGGTAGACGAAGCAAGCTGGGTTCGTCCACCAACTCGTACTTTGCGTACGCCAGAGCGTCTCGTTTCGACAGGCTCTTTACTTCTGCCATTAGCTGTTGCGACCGTCGGGCGATACTGGCTGCAACCGCCGGCGCAGAGAACGACGTACCGCTCCAGGAAATAACCTGAGTCCCGCGTCTCGCCGGTTCGAGTTCACTCTTGGCCAGAGTGGCGCTGGTGTCGGTGGCTGTTTGGTCCGCCGTATCGGTCGATGCGGTTGGCCGAAACGGGTCTGGGAGTTCACCGATGATGTCTACGCCCGGAGCGCATGCATTGACCCAAGGGCCGAAGTTGGTGAACCAGGCGGCCCCGTAAGGGCCGGTGGCGCCAACAGCCACAACCTCGGCGAAAGCGGCCGGGTAAGACGGCCTGCAACTGCGGTCGTTTCCAGCGGAGGCAACAACCACCCAACCCCGGTCGGTGAGGTTCCGGATTGCGTTTCTCAGGCCCGGGGGTGCGATGTCGTTGTCACACCCCGAGGGAGAGGCTGATCACACCGGGCCCTTTGGTGTCGTGAGCGGTGGCAAAGGCATTGAGCGCTGCCGCCACCGTGACGTCCGTGGTCCAACCCTGGTTGGTTACCACTGCATCTTGCACAACGAAGGCGTCGGGTGAGACTCGGCGGATGATGTCTTCGATGAAGTGGTGATGCCCGTACACGGGATCGATACGTCCATCGCCGTTGAGATCGCCGACGTAGTGAGCGGTGCTCCGTAAACCGGGGTAATCCGTCTTCCCGGTTTCAGCCAGGTAGTCCTGAATGATGGCGTGCCGGTCGATGAACGCCTGCTTGTTCCCCTGGGAGAAGTCGAGTGTGTCGAATACACCGACAACTATCTGTTCGCTTTCGAACTTGGATTCGGCCGCAGTGGAAGTGGGCTGCTCGAAGAGGTCGCCTGCGGTCACCCGGTCGAGATAGGAGAAGGTAGCGGTTGGGATGTCCTCCAGCTTGGATGGATCGAGTGCGTACGGATTCGACGTGGGGCAACCGCAGCACCACTGCGGATAGCCGATCAGGTGTGGTGTGCCGGTTGGATGCGGAGTGCCGGTGGGATGCGGAGTACCGGTGGGATGTGGAGTACCGGTGGGGTGCGGGTAGCCGACATAGTGCGGGGTTCCTGTCGGATGTGGAGTACCGGTGGGGTGTGGGGTTCCTGTCGGGTGAGGAGTGCCGGTGGGAAACGCTCGCATCAGGCCATTGGCCATTGGCCAGGACGGCCGCGACTGGTAACCATGGCGACCCAGTGAGGTTGAGAACAAGATCTGGTCGGGTGCGGCAATGAGCTTGAGCCGCTGCAAGTGGGTCGTGATGTCTTTGATGGCGTTGGCCTGCAA
>JAHDFR010000391.1 GCA_020628065.1 Acidimicrobiales bacterium | reverse complement strand
CCTCGACGATTCGTCCGAACGTGTCCCCCTGCGGCACCGAAGCCCACTACCAGGCCGGGTGCCGTGAGCCAGCGTGCCGTCAAGCGCACGCCGAATACCGCCAGCGGCGTCGCAAGAAGCACGCCCACGCAACCCCCGAATGGAACGCAGCATGACCATCAAACTGACCGACACAACCAACACCATCGACCGACTCCTTGAAGTCATTGGCGAAGCCGACTCGCCAAGTGAAGCCATCGAGGCAATTCTCGGCACCGAAAATCATGGTGACGCCCTGGCGGCCCTCGTCGCCTGGGCGTACCCGATCCACCACCGCCAGACTCGTCACGAGACTCGACGGGCCGTGAGGGGTGGCGATCGCGCCACGGCGGCAGGCAGTCACCTCCGACGCAACCAGCGAGCCCTCGACGTCCATCAAGAGCGAGTCGACGCCATGGAAGCTGATCTCAAGAAGCGTTTCGCCAAACACTCAGAAATGTCAAGGCGCATCCTCGCCCAGCGGGAGGGCCTCAACGGTGTTGGCGGCAGACCCAAGCCGCTCCACTCGCTCACACTTGCTGAAGTTCGCGATGCCGCCAACCACCGCACCAGGGTCGCCATGGGCGCTGTCGCTGCCGCCAAGCGGATGACCGCTCTGGCGGATGCTATGGAGAACTTTGGCGCCGAAACCGTCATCGACCTTCCAACCGAGGTCATCGAGGAGGCGTGGGCCAATGGCTGAGATCCTCCCCATCAGCGGCGAAGTCGTCACCCACTCCACCACCCCCATCGGTGGCGGCCGCACCTGGTCCCGCGAAGCCGTCCAGCGGACCGTAGGTGATGTCCTGGCCCTCGTTGACGCAGACGAGAGCACCCCAGCGGAGGTCGTCGAGGAGCGCTTGATGCAGCTCGAACAACAGCTCGTCCACGCCTACCAGGTTCAACACCTGATGGACTCGATCCATGGCGCCCGCAACGGGGGCGTGCTGTGAGCGTCAAGAGCGATCTACCTGATGACGTCCAGCGACGAGTTGCCGAGTTATTGGCCGAAGCACCTCCAATCGACAGAGAGCAGGCAGCGGCAATCAGGCAAGCCTTCTACCCCGAACTGCACCAGAACCCCCACACACCCCCACCACCCCTGTCGCCTGCCGAGCTTGCGTCCAAGGCTGCCCGAGCGAAATTCACATCACTGGAGGTTGACGCCCAAAGAGACCTCGCACTCCACAGCATCATTCGGCGGGCAGTTGCGTCTCCTCGATCAGAGGGGGTGTTTGCCATGGCAAACATGGACGAGTGGCTGCGAGACCTCCTGCCACGAATTGTTGCCGTCATTGCGGCCGACATGAACGGCCTCATGTCGCGCTCCCAGGCTGGTGAGATCCACAGCTTCGCCGAGGATGCGGTCGTCGACTACATGCTCGACGACGAGAACTTCCATCGACTGCTGGAAATGCACAGGAGCAAGTCGAAGGCAGCCACCAAGCGCACCGTCAAGCCATCACAGGAAACAGCATGACCATCAAACTGACCGACATCAGCGACCCACGGCCGC
>JAHDFR010000390.1 GCA_020628065.1 Acidimicrobiales bacterium | reverse complement strand
CGAACCGCTGCTTTTGCAGCAAGCGAGTCACCGACTCACGGTAGTGGATCTGGCCGAGGCGGAGATGACCTTGCACGCTTCGGGGATGTCGATTCCGGAGTCGAATTGGATGTTTCACCAGGCGCTCTATCGTGCGTCGGGCTGGGACCGAGGCTTGGCTGTCGCCGAGATGCTACACACGGCGGTGGCACCGTACGTTCGGCTTTACACCGAAGGCCTGGACGCCGGAGCCGAATCAGAAGTAGAACACCGTCGGCTGCTCGACGCCTGTTCGGCCGGGAGCGAACCCGAGGCACTGGACATTCTCACCGAACACCTCAGTCACGCCGAGGCCGCATTGACGATGTTCCTGTCGGCCGAAGCCGACTGACACCTCAGTCGAGGAGGCGCTGTCAACGGGATCGCTAGTTAAGGGTGCAGCTGTAGAAGCCCTCTTGGCGCCGGCAACCGAGGCGCTCATACAGATAGCGCTTGGCCGCCCGGACCGGGCAAAACGTCGAATAGGACAAACCCCCGGCCCTCGCTACTTTGCATTGCAGTCCAGATCATCGACCCCTTGTTGGCCAGCCGGTCCTGGATATATCAGGTTGCAAGCTCAAGATCAGGTGGACACCGGTAGTGCTCGAATAGCCGACCAACCTCCGGTCCATGTTGACGGCCCGCGTTAGCAATCTCGATCACCAAGTCGGCGAAAATCCAGAGGAGTTCGAACAACCACAGTTCTCGACGCACGATGTCGGCTACTGGCCGTCGGGGTCTTGTCGCTGAAGCCAGTCCAACATCGCAGCCGTCGTCTGCTCCGGCATCTCCTGTTGGATCCAGTGGCCACAGTCGAGGCTGACGACGTCGACCTTTGGCACAAACTTGGCAAGGTTCTCAGACTTCGGAATCGAGTCTTGGTCGCCATAGATCATCAGCGCCGGTTGCCGGACTACGGGGTCGACGTCGGCCAACAGATGCCAGTTCCGGTCCATGTTCCGATACCAGTTGATGCTGCCGGTGAAACCACTTGCTTCAAATGTGGACACGAAGAACGCCAACTCATCTTCGCTCATCACCGGGTCGCCCAGCGGTGTCTCGGTGCGTGCGAGGTTGATCATCATGTTGCCGGGTTCAGGAGCTACGGCAGGCACGTTCTTGCGATACAGATTGCGGAGGAATCGGTGCGGGTTCTCGTCGAGGACGGCATCGGCCACGCCCGGTTCCCGATTGAAGTGGACGAAGTAGAAGTCGTCGCCAAAGACGGCTTGCATGAATTCGATCCAGGGCCGGTCGCCTCGTTCCTGGTACGGCAGGGCCAGATTGATCACTCGGCGAACACGGTCTGGATGCAGCAGGGCGAGCCCCCACACGACGTTCGCGCCCCAGTCGTGTCCTACGAAAGTGGCGGCGTCCTAGCCAAAGTGCTCGAGCAGGGCGACGAGGTCGCCAGTCAGGTGTGCGAGGTCGTAGTCGGTGACGTCGTCCGGCCGCGAGGAGTTGCCGTAGCCCCGCTGGTTGGGAACGGTGACATGGTAACCGGCGCTGACCAACGC
>JAHDFR010000389.1 GCA_020628065.1 Acidimicrobiales bacterium | reverse complement strand
ACCGGAAGGTGGTGACGAGTACGCCACCGTCGCAGTTGAGGAACCACGAAGGCCAGGGCTTGCAGGACGGCGGCAACCAGAGCCAGACCGAGCCACAGCCGTAGGTTGCGATCTCCCACCAGGCCAACAAGAACCCAGTAGACGGTTATCGCCGCCCCGCCTGACCCGATCGGACCGATCCATCGCTCGGCGTGGAACAGCCGGGCGGACTCTACGTAGGCAGCTTCGGTGAGCTGGTCCGGCTTCAGGCGATCCACCCTGGTGCTATCGGCTGAACACCTGGCCCACTTTCGTGGTTGAGTCCGATTGCCGCCCGCCTGAACGGCGTCAGCTGTTGGCTGGGAGTGCTCCCCCGGGCAGGTTGCGGGCAGCGCCAACGGCCAACGCCGCGGTACGGGCGATCCGGTCCAAGTCAATCTCTCTGCCCGTTTGCGAGAACAGCTCGAGCCCGAAGAAGGCGGCGGCTGCCAGTTCGGCGATCATCTCAACGGGTACCAGCTGGGTGATTGGTGAGTCACCCATGACGATCTCGATCTCTTTGGTGGCGAACTCGATCGATTCGGTGATGGCTTTGTTCACTGGCTCGGCCAGGGCCGGAGCGGCCCGGGAGCCGACCACTAACTCCAACACGGCCCGGCCTTCGGGCCCGGTGGCTTCGGCCCGAATGGCGTCAGCCAGCTTGGTCGGCCACTGGGTGCTGGCCTCGTCGCCACCTAATGCCTGTTTGACCCTGGTCATGCGGCGGGCGCTGAGTTCTTCGGCGGTAGCGGCCAGTAGGCCGTCCATCGAGCCGAAGTGATAGAAGATGAGGCCGTTTGTTCCGCCCGCTTCGGCGGCGACGGCCCGTGCGCTGGTGCGAGCGAACCCTTCTTCGGACAGCACAGTAATGGCGGCCTCGATGAGGGAGCGGCGAGCGTCTTCGGGGTTGGTTCGAGGCTTTCGGGGTCCGGATTTGGCCACGCTCGAAGGCTACAGCACCGTCTAGCCAGTTGCCTTAATCGAATGCACTGACCAATTTAATTGAGCAACTGCCTTGATCACTTGCTCAATATAGATTACCTTGCAGATTCATGAGGCCCCGATACGTCAAGATGATCCTGCCGGCGTTGCTGGAAGCGACCGCCCCGAGGTTCCGGCCGGTCAAGTACGCCCTGTTCCCACCATTGGGTTTGGCTTCACTCGCCGCCCACCTGTCGCCCGACACCCACGTCGAGCTCTGCGACGAACACGTCGAGCAACTCGATTTGAGTGATGAGGTCCTCGGACCCCCCGACCTGGTAGTCATCCAGTGCTACATCACCTCGGCCCGGCGCAGCTACGAAATCGCCGACCACTACCGAGCCAAAGGTGTACGGGTGGCCATGGGTGGGCTGCACCCGACGTCGCTCCCTCAAGAAGCCGCCGCCCACTGCGACCACCTCTTCCTCGGTCCGGGTGACGCCACCTTCCCCGAGTTTCTCGCCGACCTTGAAGCCGGTCAACCAAAGCGGTTGTACGCCGACGGACAACAATCTGGCGGGCGGACCCTGCACAACGTGCCTC
>JAHDFR010000155.1 GCA_020628065.1 Acidimicrobiales bacterium | reverse complement strand
CCTAGTGGTCGAACTGGCTTTGACCTACCGCCAATGGGCACCCGGTCAGCACAGCCAGGCCATCGCATCACCGGCACGACACGACCAACAACTTGAGTTCGCCCTCATCCGGCTGGAAGGAGCCCGGCAGGACGGCAACCGCAATCAGGGAGCGCTGGTTTTGCCCACCGCTCTGGTAGACGTGCGGCAACAGATTCTGGTCAATGAAATGCCGGACATCGAAGCTCAACAGTGGCGAGACATCAGCGACGTCTGGCTTGATCGCCTCACCAACCGCATTGACTTTGAGCAACGCCAAGTCCAAGCAACCGTGGAGACAGCCGTCGGTGACGCCGAGCGAGCCCGCCAGGCAGCCGTTCTGCTAGTGGCCGGACTCATCCTGGTCGCCCTCATCTCAACCGGCGTCGTGGCCTACCGACTGGTTCGTCGACTCTCGATACTTACCGAGCAGGTTCGACGAATGGCCGATGGCCGCCGGGCCTCGCCGACCTTTGCCGATGTAGGTGGAAACGACGAGATCGGGCATCTGGCCAGAGCCTTCGACGAGATGATTCTTCAAGTCGAGAACCGGGAGCACATCCAGGCGGTCGAAGCCATAACACTTGATGCCATCGCTCAAGGTGCCTCCCTGGACGACGTGTTGAGCCACGTCATTGACCTCTTCGGGGTTGATCAGGCCGGTCAACCCCTCTACCGATTCGTCGACGACGTTTCGGGGGACGGCGGCCTACCCGACGTTGTGGCCGTCGATCCCGAAAACACCAGACAGCAACCCTCATCAGCCAGTCGGCGCACGGCCCTCAGCTTGGTCGAGACGGCGCGAAAGCGTTCCGAGGACAGCGACCAACTGGCATGGCAGGCCAATCACGACGACCTGACAGGCCTGCTCAATCGTGGGGCCATTGTCGACCAACTGATGTTGGCGGGCGATCGACGAAACGCACCGCCCGATGACCAGACGACCAGTCCGTTCGGTCTCTTCCACGTCGACCTCGATCACTTCAAGCAAGTCAATGACACTCACGGCCATCTGGCCGGCGATCAGCTGCTAACCGCTCAGGCACAACGCCTCAACGAAGTCATCACCAGAGTCGGCGGCACCGTTGGACGATTTGGTGGCGACGAGTTCCTGGCTCTGGTCCCAAATGTCAGCTCACCCAAACTGCTGGCCCGGCTGGCCGACCGGTTGGTGCAGGAAATGTCAAAACCAATCTCCTACCTCGATGTGGTTCTACAGCCCAGCGTCAGTATCGGCGCAGCCGTGTCCCGGCCCGGCGTTGACCCTCGCGCCCTGTTCAACGAAGCCGACCAAGCGCTGTACGAGGCCAAGGGCGCCGGGCGAGGGCGAGCAGAGGTGTCAAACCCCGATCTACGCAACCGAGCGTTGGTGGCCGGGCAAGCCCGAGAGGCTGTCCGAACGGCGATCTCACACGAACAACTCCAGCCCTGGTATCAGCCGATTTGGGCCGACGGCGGGCGCCGCCTCGCCGGATTTGAGGCGCTGTCTCGTTGGCACCACCCTCATTGGGGTCTGGTTAAGCCGGGACGATTCTTACCGATCGCCGAGGACCTCAACTTGATGCCGGACCTCGACGCCAACCTGTTCACCCTGGTCTGCCGTGACGTCACCGCATGGCTGGACAGCGGCCACCTTCCCGGGCAGATACACGTGAACATGTCCACCGAGTGGCTGGAACAAGACACGGTGGTCGAACAGATTGAAGGAATTCTCGCCACCACCCGTTGCCCGGCCCGACTTATCGTGTTCGAGGTCACCGAGTCCGGTCTGATGACGGACAAGGCAAACAACGTCCGACGCCTGCATCGCCTTCGTCGACTTGGAGTCAGGATCGCAGTCGACGACTTTGGACAGGGACATTCGTCGCTGGCGTACCTGCGTGACCTCCCGCTCGACATTTTGAAGATCGACCGGCGGTTCGTGACCAGAGTTGAGTCCGACACCGACAACCAGGCAATCGTCGGAGCCGTTCTCAGCCTGGCGGCGTCGTTCGATTTGACCGTCGTCGTTGAAGGCCTGGAACGTTCCGAAGAGCTGGCCTATCTACAGGCGGCGGGGGCCGACCTCTATCAAGGGTTCCTCTTGGGCGAACCGTCGCCCCGTGTTGACACGACCTCATTTCTCGGGCGCGGGCGACGTCTACCCCCAACAAGCCACCCCGACACGGCATCCGACGATGCCCAACCGGCAGCCTCACTGGCAGGAGCACCAGCATGACCGGCAGCGTGATCGGCAGAGCACTTTGCCTTGCAGCGATGTTGACGTTGACTTTGATAGGTGCCGGCTGCGCCGACAACGGCGACCAAGCGGCATTTGTCACCGCCGAGGCCGAGCTGAGTCCGGCCTTGTCTGCTCGAGGCGGTGAGCCCACCATTACCATCGTGTCACCCGCCGATGGGGAGACAGTCGACCCCACGTTCCATGTCGAGATCGAAGTGGAGAACATCGATCTGGCCCCCAAGGGCCGAACAGTCGACGGAGAAGCCCACTTTCACGTACTGGTCGACAAGGATTGCCTTGACCCCGGTTTGGTCATCGGAGAGGAAGAAGCCGTTCACGTCGGCAACGGCCTCGGCAAAGTCGAGTTGGAACTGAACCCGGGGCGGCATGAGTTGTGCGTCCAGTTGGGTGATGGCTTCCACGTTGCTGTGGCCGTCACCGACACCATCACCGTGATGGTGTCGGACCCGTCGCCAACCGACTAGCCCTAACCGGGGTCACCCGGCTCGACGCCAACGCGGCCGACCTGGCGGTACGGCACACCACGATCTGCCGCCGGTTCCTTTGGCAGACCCAGCATGTGTTCGCCCAAGATGTTCTTCTGCACCTCGTCGGTGCCACCGGCGATGGACTGGGCCGGGGTGGAAATCAACACTTCGGCCACGGCATCGTGCACCGGGTCATCACCGGTACCGGCCAACATGGCGTCAGCCCCCGCCAGCAACCCGTGCATCGTGTTGCATTGTCTGGCCACCTCGGACAATGCCAGTTTTCCGATCGAGCCCTCCGAGCCCGGTGGGTGCCCCAGCTCGCGAAGGACCCGAGCTCGGTCGGCTGTGAGCGACGCCGCCCGCTCAAAGCTCCAGACCTTGAGTAGCTCGTCTCTCATCACCGAGTCTCTCGCCTGCTCACTGTGCAGCTCTCTCTGTCGTCCGCCCTCGACCAGTAGGTCAAGTCGACCCTTACGCTGTGGGTACCATTCATAGGTCTGCATGTAGACGGCGGCCTCCGCCTTCGCCTCATCAATGACCCGACCTTCAACGTCAGGCTTGAAATAGACGTCACGGGTCATGGTGTAGCTGCGCTCGTGGGCAAGGGTCGCTCGAGCCACTCGCCAGCCATCACCAACGTGACCCACCACATCGGCGTTGGGAATGACGGCGTCGGTCATGAACACTTCGTTGAACGACTGGTGGTTGTTCATCTGCCGTATAGGACGAACCTCGACGCCGTCCTGGCGCATGTCGAGAACAAAGTAGGTGATACCGGCGTGTTTGACCGCGTCCCAATCGGTCCGAGCCACCAGAATCGCCATGTCGGCGTGATCAGCACTGGTGTTCCACACCTTTTGGCCGTTGACCACCCAGCTGTCGCCGTCACGAACGGCTGTGGCCTTTAGCCCGGCCAGGTCCGATCCGGCACCTGGCTCGCTGAACAGCTGACACCACTCCAACTCACCGGTAAGTGTGGGACCCAGTAGCCGATCCTTGAGCTCAATGGAGCCGTGTTCGTACAGGGTGGGGGCGGCCAATCCCGCTCCGACGCCCAAGGGAAGGGCCACTCCCCCGGAGCGGCAGATGACTCGGTGGGCAACGTCATCGGCCCACGCCGGCAGGTTCTGCCCGAACCGGTCGGTCGACCAAGAGGGTACTGCCCACCCGGATTCGAGCAGCCGCTGCCGCCATTCGACGAGCGACAGATCAGGATCCCAAGCCTGGTCAAACCAGGCCTGCACTTCCTCGGCTACATCACTCTCGTTCACCGGGTCCATTACAGCACAGCCGACAGATATCCAGTCAGCCGACAGTGCCGGTCAAGAAACCCGGTGGGCCGGCGTTAGGCCCCTGCGGCCGTGGTGGTCTGCGCCGACTGCCAGGCACCGTAGCCACCGAGCAGGTCGGAGATGTCGCCGAACCCGGCCAGGGCCATACGGCTGGCGGCGATTGAGGAGCGGAAGCCACCTGCGCAGTAGACAATCGTCGGCTTGGAAGCGTCGAGTGAAGACAGGCGCTCGTTCAGGCGGGTCAGGGGAATGGTGATCGCGCCGGGAATGATGCCACCTTCAGTTTCCCCCGGCTGTCGAATGTCGACCAGCTGGAGGTCGTCGATGTCGCTCATGGCGGTGCTGAGCCCGGCCACGTCAACCCGTGAGCTGCGCTTGACCTCACCGGGAGCCGAAGCCATGGCTTGCTCGGGTTCGGCCAAGTGCCCGACGACGGAGTCGAAGCCGATGCGGGCCAGGCGGTTCTTTGCTTCTCGTTCCATCCCGGCTTCGGTCACCAAAACGATGGGGGCACCGGGCTGGAGCACTCCCCCGGCGAACTCGGCGTAGCGGCCGGCCATGCCGATGTTGACCGATCCGACGAGATGGCCTCCGGCGAACTCAACTGGGTCTCGGGTGTCAAGCACCACTGCACCCTGACGCTGATGGCTGATGACATCCTCAAGCGACAGTGCGGGAGGCGCTGCTTCCTCATCCAGCAGCGGTCGGAGTTCGCGATTCAACATGGCGTCGAAGGCGAAGTACGCCGGAGGGGCGGTTTGACCCTCAGTGACGGCGGCGATGAAGTCTTCTTTGCTCATCGGGGCGACGGCGTAGTTGCCGACGCGCTGTTCACCGATTGTGGATGAGGTGTCAGTGGACAGATTCTTGCCGCAGGACGATCCGGCGCCGTGTGCCGGGTAGACCCGAGTCTCGTCCGGCAGCGTCATCAGCTGTTGGTGCAGCGAGTCGTACAGCAGACTGGCCAGTTCGTCCGAGGTGACGCCCTTGGACGACAGAAGATCGGGTCGACCTACGTCCCCGATGAACAGCGTGTCGCCGGTCAGTACCCCGTATGGCGTTTCGTCGTCGGCATTCTCGTAGACCACGATGCTGATCGACTCCGGTGTGTGCCCCGGCGTGTGACGGATCTCCAGCTGTACTTGTCCCAATGAATGCCGGTGACCGTGGTCAAGTTTGAGCGACTCAAACTCGGTCTCAGCCTTCGATCCGTAGGCGATGTCGGCGCCGGTGGCTTCGGCCAGTTCGAGGTGGCCGGACAGGAAGTCGGCGTGGAAGTGGGTCTCGATGACCATCTCGATGGCCATGCTGTGTTCCTGAGCCGAGGCAAGATAGGGGGCGATGTCCCGACGAGGGTCAACCACTACCGCCCGACCGGTGGTGGGATCGCCGATGAAGTACGACGCCTGGGATAGGCAGTCCAGATAGTGCTGCTCGAAGATCATGGGATTCCCTTCCGGATGGTGTGGCCGGGGCTGATTTCACAACGGTACAGACATATTATCCGAATATCCGTACAATTAGCAAGACCGACTGTCGTTGGCTAAAGGCGGCAAGAATTTCACCCACCTGGTTCGATAACCATTGTCAGCCAACTCCGGTGCTACAGTTCCCGGGTCATGTCCGGAGCGGAGAACAGCCCCAGCGGGGCCAATGTGTCGTGGAACGCGCCGCTTCGTCGACTTGTCGTGGGCCACTTCATCGCCGCCGCCGCCGAATGGGCCGTCTACATCGCAGCGTTCGTCTATGCCTTCCAACGTGGCGGAGCGGCAGGAACCGGCGTGGCGTCGTTGGTCCTGTTGGCTTCAACCATCGTGGCCTCACCGCTGGCGGCGTGGGCCATAGCCAGGCTGGCGGCCAACCATGCCCGACTCCTGGCTCTCGCACTGAAAGCCTTCGGGTGTCTGCTGGCCGGCGTGGCCGTGGCAGTCAAACTCCCCGTGCCAGTCGTCCTTGCCGGATCCGCCGTTGCGCTGGCTTCGTTTACGCTGCTCCGGCCAAGCCAAGCCGTGCTGATCCCAACGCTGGCCGATCGCCCACGGCAGCTGTCAACCACCAACCTTTGGCTTGGCCACAGCGACTCGGCCGCCGCTCTGGTCGGTCCCGGCCTGTCCACCGTGTTGATGTTCGTCGCCGGATTACCCGGCGTGTTCATCGGGTTTGGGCTATTGCTTCTCGTTGCCGTCGCGCTCCAAGCAATTGACAACACCCGAGGGGCGCCGGCGGGCAAACCGGCAAGCGCCAAAGCCCCGTCAACATGGTCAACCTTGGGCGGCGCCTTCCGCCAACTTCGTCAACGCAAGGGGGCCCTGACACTCATCACCTTGATCGGGTTCCAATACGGGGTGGTTGGCGCGCTCGACATCTTGTACGTCGTCATCGCCCTCGATTCGTTGGGACTGGACGAGGCGGCTTCCAGTCTGCTGTCAACGTTCTTCGGAATCGGTGCACTTGGCGCCGTTCTCCTCAGCTCAATGGCTCATCGCCAAGAGAGACTGGCCTCTTCATTGAGCATTGGGCTGGCCACAGCCGGGGCGATCACCCTGCTACTCGCCGTTGCCCTCTCGGCGTCCAGCGGAACCATCGTGCCGCTGCTGGTGGGGCTACCGGCGCTAGGGGCGGCACGATTCCTGGTGGTGGTGGTTTCCCGGGCGTTGCTCCAGCGATCGGCCGACAACGAGACCATCGGAGCGGTCTTCGCCCTAATGGAGCTCGGATCGGGAATAGGTATTCTGGCCGGGTCAATCGTTACCCAAATCGCGCTGTTTCTTTCAGGGCCGATTCTCGCCCTACAGGTTCTTGGAATTGGATACGTCGTCCTGCTTCTGGTCACCCGAAGGTCCATACAGGCCGTTGAGGACACCGCAACCGTTCCACTGGTTGAAATGGACCTCCTGCGTCGAATTCCCGCCTTCGGCCCGCTCCCTCCAATGATGCTTGAGGCGGTGGCCCGCCAGTCGACCATGACCGAGGTTGATGCCGAAACGGTGGTCATCAAACAAGGTGATGCCGGCGATCAGTTTTATGCAGTGATGTCCGGCAAGTTCGACGTCACGATGTTCGGCGACTACGTACGCACCGTCACCAAGGGTGATTCGTTCGGCGAGGTGGCTCTGTTGGCCAACGTCAATCGCACGGCAACGGTCACTGCGGTGGAGCCGGGCACGCTGCTGGCCATCGGCCAGGAACCGTTCCTGCAGGCCATCACCGGTCATGGACCAGCGACGCAGGCGGCATGGACCACGGTCAGGTCCATGGAGTTCGGCGACCAGGAAGTCAACGGCGGCCCCGACACCTGACGGTCTTGGATTGTGGCATGCCCGGAGGTCTATGTTGTTGGGTGGACTTGCCGTGATGGGGAGAATACCGATGCCCGCCAGAACACTTGACACCGAAACCGGCCACGTTCGGGCCGAACTTGACGATGACGGAGTGCTTGTTGTCACCCTCGACCGGCCGGAGCGGCGCAACGCCATGTTGCCTGAGATGTGGCGTGGACTCGGCCTGGCGCTTACAGAAGCGGGCAACGACGAAGACGTACGCTGTGTCGTTCTCACCGGTGGGGCGGAGCCTTCTGCGCCGGAGGCGATGTCAAACGCATGGCCGATGGATCCAACGCTCCCCCGCCAGAACTCTCCTTCGAAGAGATCGTGGTCGGCCAGCAGCGCAACACGTTGGCCACCAGTGCCGCCCTGCACACCATGACCAAGCCAACGTTGGCCGCCATAGGAGGCCCGGCCGCCGGAGCCGGTCTGGGCCTTGCTCTCTCCTGCGATCTGAGAGTCGCCGTCGACACCGCCATCATGACCACGGCGTTCACTAAAGTGGGGTTGTCCGGCGACTACGGCGTCAACTGGTTCCTCACTCGGCTGGTCGGACCGGCCAAGGCCAAAGAGCTGATGTTCCTGTCCGACAAGCTGGACATGGCGAGGGCGTTGGAGCTCGGCCTGATTAATCAATCGGTGTCCCCGGACGACTATGAGTCAACGTGGCGATCTCTCGCTCACCGGTTGGCAACCGGCCCCACCTTGGCCTACGCCGCGGTCAAGGACAACATCAACCGGTCGATCGACGGCGAACTCGTCGATTGTCTGCACGCCGAGGTGGTCAACCTTCGGCGTTCAGCAACCACGGAGGATCACGTCGAGGGCAGAACCGCCTTCGCCGAACGTAGAACACCGCAGTTCGTCGGGCGCTGACAACGGGCTCTGCACCACTGACTTGGATCTGGCCATCGCCGGGGATCCTGACGCCAGTTGACCTACCGGATGGTAGGTTTACTGGCAGGATCAGCAGTGCCCACAGAGTCTTGTGGGACACGTTCAGCGGAGAAACGACATGGCCCAACTATCGGAATACCGCAGCTTTGACACCCTGGTCGAATACTTCTATCACTGGGAGTCGACCCGAGCGGACGACGTCTGGCTGAAACAGCCGGTCGGTGAAGACTTCATCGACTACACGTTCTTCGATGCCGGTTACCAGGCCCGATCAATCGTCACCGCCCTCCGGTCGATGGGCCTTCAAGAAGGCGACCACGTCGGCATCTTGTCGAAGAACTGTGCCCACTGGTTCATGGCCGACCTGGCCTGCCACATGGGAGGGTTCGTGTCGGTGCCGTACTACCCCACTCTCCCGGCCGACCAACTGCACGAGGTCATCAAGGTCAGCGACATCAAGGCGTTGTTCGTCGGCAAGCTGGATGCTTGGGGCGACCGGGCCGACGCTGTGCCCGACACAGTCCCTATCATCCGCTTCCCCCGCTACACCCATTCAGCGGCCGTGACCGAAGGCCTGGGCTGGGACTCCCTGGTGGCCGAGCACGAGGCCATGGAGGGCAATCCGACTCCCGATCCTGACAGTATCTGGTCGATCCTCTACACCTCCGGCACCACCGGCACTCCCAAAGGGGCAATGCACTACCACCGGTCACCGGCCGCCATCCTGAAAGACGAGATGGAAACCAGTTTCCTCGGGGTCTACAAGCACTCGGACCACAAGGTCATCTCGTACCTTCCGCTCAACCACATCGCCGCCCGGGTCACCGACGTCACTTTCAGTCTGGGCACCGGTGCTACCGTCTATTTCGCTGAGACGCTGGATACCTTCCCGTCCAACCTGGAAGCCGCCCAGCCGACGATCTTCTTCGCCGTACCCCGAATCTGGACCCGCTATCACCAGGCCATCACTCAGAAGGTCCCGGAGAAGCGCTTGCGTCAGCTGTTGAGGATTCCGGGCGTGTCCACCGTGGTCAAGAACAAGCTGAAGACCGCCATGGGCATGCGCGATGCCGTCATTTATGGAACCGGCGCCGCCATCACCCCGGCTCACATCAAGGAGTTCTTCGCTCTCTTCGATGCCCATCTCATCGAGGGGTACGGCGCCACCGAGACTTGCGGCGCCATCTGCTCGGCTCCCGATCCCGCCTCCCCGGTTGACAGTGTCGGCGTGGCTTACCCCGGATGTGAGATTGCCATCGAGCCCGACACCGGCGAGATCCTGATGAAGACGCCCTATCTCATGGCCGGCTATTACAAGGAGCCGGAGCTCACAGCCGAGGTTGTTCGCGACGGCTGGTATCACAGCGGTGACAAAGGCACGAA
>JAHDFR010000388.1 GCA_020628065.1 Acidimicrobiales bacterium | reverse complement strand
GATCCCACCCAAAAACGCGAGCCTTTCCAACACATTATTCAGCAGCCTCCTAGTGCGTCGCTCGCTCAGCGAATGAGGCGGCAGCGGTGACCGAACCGGCAATGACCAGGTGATCACCCGCACGTACAACTGATTCGGCAGTGGCGTAGGTGTAACTCCCACCGTCGGGCTTGATGCACACCACGGTCACTTCGTGGCGCGAACGTAGATCAGTGTCGGCCAGGCGCCTACCGATCAGGTCCGCAGGTGCTTTCATTTCGGCCAGCACAAAGCCGGCGTCGAGTTGGAAATAGTCGTCGACCTGTCCGGTGACGATATGGGCCACACGCTCACCCATCTCCTGTTCGGGAAAGACTACGTGGTGGGCTCCGACCCGCTCCAAGATCCGTCCATGCTGAGAGGTGATTGCCTTAGCCCAGATGTTGGGAACGCCAACATCGACCAAAGCTGCGGTTGTGAGCACGCTGGCCTCGACATCGGTTCCGATGGCTACCACCACGGCGTCAAACGAATCGACCCCAAGCTGATCGAGCACGTGGGCGCTGGTGGCGTCGGCCACGCGAACATGCGAAATGCGATCGGCCCATTCATCAACCAACGCCTGGTCGGTGTCAATCGCCATCACTTCCACCCCGAGGTCAACCAGAGTGACGGCCAATGCCGTGCCGAACCTACCGAGTCCAATTACCAACACCGACTTTGCCGCATCCCGAGATTCGGTGCCGGTCAACCCAGCCGCCCAGGCTCGAAACCTGTCCAGATCAACCATCGAATATTCCTCAGTTTCTACTTTCAACAACCGTAGTGAACTCGAACCCAACCGGCATCAGCCAACGATCAAGCCTTCCGTAGCGAAGGAATACCGCTTCTGCTGGGCCCGCAGCAGAACGGCGGTCCCAAATGTGATCGGGCCGACCCGGCCGATGAACATCAACACAATTATTACAATCCGGGACGGATTGGAGAGTTCTTCGGTAACGCCCGTCGACACACCGACTGTTCCAAACGCAGAGACCACCTCGAACAACAGGTCGATAACCGGCAGGTCGGGTTCGAACACCGTGAGAAAGAATGTCCCGACACCGACTGCACCAAGTGCGGCGATAAGAAGGGCAAGCGCTTGCCGTTCCAGCGAGCGAGGGATGTGGCGCCCGAAATACGATGGCTCCAGGTCCCCCCGCAACTGAGCCACGGTGGTTCGGATCACCACGGCGAAGGTTGAAGTCTTGATTCCGCCGCCAGTGGAGGCGCTCGACGCTCCCACCATCATGAGCAATAGGAACAGCAGCAAACTGGGATTCCGCAGACTGCCAATATCGACGGTGTTGAATCCGGCGGTCCTGGCCGTGGCGGACTGAAAAAAGGATGCCAGGAGCTTGCCGCCTATCGAAGCATCACCGATAGTTTTCGGATTGTTCCACTCCACAGCAACCAGGACCACTGTTCCGATACTTAGGAGAACTACGGTAGTCAAGACCGTTACTTTGGTATGCAGTGACCAGCGACCCGGGTTCCGCCAGCCTCCCAAAAATTCGAACACCACCGGAAA
>JAHDFR010000387.1 GCA_020628065.1 Acidimicrobiales bacterium | reverse complement strand
CAGCGACCGACCGAGGGCAACCCGTTCCGGTTCATACACCGCCAACGCCTCATCGACCGAATCGGCACGACGCAGGCAGCGGGCCAACGCCCAGGCGTCATCGGCTGCCTTGGCCGACCCGGCGGCGGCATGCGGACGAGCCACAATGGCCGAATCGCCCAACAGACAGGCCCGCCCCCGAACCATGGTGTCGACTTCGACGTCATAGACAACCTGAAGAAACGGCTGCTCGGTTCGAGCCACCACCTCGGCCAGGAGAGCGGGAAGACGAGCCGCAGCGTGAGCCTTGACTTCGGCTACATGATGATCGGCCACCCCGCCGGGTGGAACCGACAACTTCGGTGCCGTCGAGTCGACGTCGGCCTCCGAACTCGACAAACCCAGCAACTCGTTCAGCTCCGGGCCTTCGGAGTAGTTGCGATACCAAACGAAGTTGATCAACCGCTCTCCCGGCCGGACCGAACCGTCCAGCCCCGGGATCGGGTAGATCAGGATATGACTGTTGGCGTACACGTAGTAGGTGATGGCATCAACCAGACGGGTCCTCTCGGCTGACTCAAACAGCGACTCCGGCACCATCCCCCGCCACGCCACATACCCGGCGTAGGCGAACCGGGCGTGGGGATCAATCAACGACCTGGCGGTGGAACCGGTGCCGTCGGCACACACCAACAGGTCGGCGTCGACAGTCGGACCGTTGGCAAACGTGGCCGTCACCGGAGCGTCTGAACCCGAACCGTTGGAGAAGTCGACAAGCTCGTGACCGAGCAGGTATCGGTCATCATCCCAACAACCGAGCAACCGGCGGTAAATGGCGTTCCAAGATGAGAATCGGTATTGATGGTCATAGTCGGCGGCAACCGAGTCATCCCGGTTCAAATACCGGATGCGGTCGGTCACGACGCTCACGCCGTCTACGTCCTGACCGGCTCGTTCCACCAAATAGCGCGACGTTTCCGTCAGCAGACCGATGCCGGCCCCCCGCTGCTCCAGCTGTGCGGGGGACCGCTCGTACACCGTTACGTCATTACCGTCGTCGCGAAGTAGGCAGGCGACGGTAAGCCCGCCGATCGACCCTCCGACAACGGCAATGGAAAGATCAGAGGCCAAGCGTTGGCGGCTACGGCTGACCGAAGGTGGCGATCTTGTCCACCGTGCACTCGAACAGCACCCGACGTTCGTTGATCGACGGGTCCCGCAGACCGTACTCGTCGCCTCCGTCGGTGATGTACTTGCGCCAAATACGATTCAGCTGCTCGGTGACACGCTGGCCCTCGTTCGGGTCGTCCTCGGAGATCTCCCGCTCGACTGTCACCTTGATCGACATCCAGTGGTACATGTTCTCGGGGTTCATGATCAGGATGCTGATCTGCGGATTATCGCGAATCCACTCGGTCTTCTTGCGATGCTCGGCCACATTGACCAGCACCTTGTCACCCTCATAGTCGAACCACATGGGGGTCAGGTTTGGACGACCGTCCTTGCCCATCACCGCCATCACAGGCGAACGGCTTATCCATCAGCTGCTTGTGAGTTTCGTCCAAGTCACTGATC
>JAHDFR010000015.1:42452-48361 GCA_020628065.1 Acidimicrobiales bacterium | reverse complement strand
TCGACGTAGTCGATGAAGGCCTGGGCGTAGTCGATGAAGGTGTCTTCGGCCCGACCATCGTCGGACACAGCAGCCATCGTCTGGTAGTTGTCACCACCGGAGGCGATGAAGCTGTTGGCCACCACCTTGTAGGTGGCGGTGGCGTCCAGGGCGACGAAGGTGTCGGTGCCCTTGGGGCGGATCTCGAAGTTCGAGGCCCGGCTACCCTCCGGCTGGGTCAGGTCAACGTCGAAGCGCAGACCCGAAGCGTAGGGGTAGGCACCGGTTGAGCCATCCTCGCTGGTGGCGAAGTCGATGGCCTCCTGAATGGTGGCCTCGATCTCGGCGCCGGTCATGTCCAGATTGATGGCGGTGTTGGCAAACGGCAACAACGTGTAGGCATCGGCGATAGTGATGTCACCGGCCGGAATGTCGATGCGCACACCACCGGAGTTCTGGATGGAGATGTCGGCTTCGAACGACCGGGCCAGGAAGGCGGCCGCAACCAGCTGCTGGATGTCGCCGCCGTTGACCGCGGTCTCCGACACGTCACAGATGCTGGATCGACCCTGGCCGGGAATGCGCTCAAGGCACAGATCTTCGGTTGCGGTACCGATCACTTGCTGACTGAGCACGTCAACCTCTTCGGCGAAGGCGGCCAGCACAGCTTCAGCTCCTGGATCGGGGGTCACGATGGACAGCTGCGGATCGGCGTCGATAATGTCCAGAATCTCCTGGAGGGCGTCGCCTTCAACCGGAGCACGGTCGCCACCTTCAGGCGGGCGACGCAGGAAAGTGTCACCCAACAGCAGGTGCGGGGTTCCGTCGCAGGAAGCGACGTTGCCCTTGTGGTCGAAGCTGACGTTGATCTCACCCACCACGGCCGAGTACTGCCAGGCCTGGACGATACACACCGGGTCGCCATCGGCGTTGGTGGTCCGCACCGGATAGGAGCCTCCGGAGTTCAGGCCGTACTGATCGAAGTCTCCCAGCAGGGTGTGGGAGTCACCACCGACGATGACGTCAACGTCGGTGAGGGCCTCGGCCAGCGCAATGTCGTTGCTGAGCTGAACGTGGGTGACCAACACGATGTTGTCGATGCCCTCCGCCGTCAGCTGATCGATGTAGAACTGAGCAGTTTCCAGCTCGTCGAGGAACTCGGTGGTGTCAAACGGGCTGGAGGACAAGCGGGTCTTGTTGGCGATGTTCAACCCGACAAAGCCGACCTGGTTGCCGTCGATTTCACGAATGGTGAACGGCTTGATGAAGTCGGTTGAGGTCTCCGGGGCAAGAGGTGTTCCCACGGCGGGAACAACGTTGGCACCCAGAACCTCGGTGTCGCAGTCACCTTCGGCCAGGAAGTCCAGGAAGGTGACAAGACCATCGTCGCCGGCATCGAACTCGTGGTTACCGACCTCAAAGATGTCGAAGCAGACCTGGTTCATCAGGGCGGCGTCGGCTTCGCCGGCAAACAGGGTGTAGAACAGCGTGCCGGTGATGGCGTCGCCGGCGTGGATCTTGACCACGCTGTCGGCGCCGTCTTCGGCTGCGGCCGCTGCTTCCAGTTCGGCCATCTTGGCTACGACTCGGGGAAAGCCACCGAGTTCGATGCGGGTGCCCTGCTCGTTGAAGTCAAGGTCGCCGCTGTCGGCCTCGAGGCGTGAGTGGTGATCGTTGATGTGCAGGATGTTCAGGTCGAAGCCCTTGCCGTTGCGGGTTCGACGGGGAACATCATCGGGCTTCTTGCCGTTGTCGCCCTTGGCTTCGGCCGCCGGATTGCGGTCGGCACTGTTGCCGGTGGCGTCGGCTGATGGAGCAACCACGGTTGAGGCAACCAACATGGCCAGGGCCGCCAGGACCACTAGCAAGGTCCGCTTCCCCCCTGACGTGTCTGAGAGATTCATCAGATGCACTGCTTTCCTTGTGTTTTGTTCGTGTGTCTTCGGGTTTGGTGTCTTCGTGCCCGAGCGCGTCCACTTGCACGCCCGGTCGCCTACGAGTGTTGCCGCAAAACGGATCTCGTGCACGCTGTCTGGGCAAGTTTGTCCACGCATTAAACCGTTGTTGGCGCCAAGTCTCAACACTGTTCGCCGGACCGCCGCTGACGATTCACTGATCGAGTCACTGATCGAGGCCGCCAGATGGACGTTTGGACGCTCCTGGAACGCCGTGCCGTCCCTAGTCGATTGAAGTGATGTGATTTAATGGAGTTGACTGGTGTTGCAGTCACAACCTTGCGTGGTGTGTGGTGCCAACGACGGTCAGCGGCAGAAATCATGAGGTAGAAGCGTGACCGAGCGCCCTTCGGTCGGGCTTCGACGTTTGAGGAGAACCTAAATGTCCGAGTTCGACGACAGTCGATCTGAGCAGGCGGACAACACCTTCGTTGAGGGGTCGGCCGGAGAAATCGAGTCGTTGACCTCAGCCTTCGCCGATCCGGCGCCGTCGCCATTGGACGATCTGCCACCGGCCTCGTATTGGCCCGACGGTGCGGTCCCAACCCCTCGACCCCGCGTCGGCTCGGAATCGGACCTCGGCAGTTCCGATCCGCTGGTCGAAGACGGTGACATCGACAACTCGGCCTCAGAGCCCGCCGACATGTTCGAGCCGCACACCATGCTTGAGTCGGATCCGGTGCCCGCTCCAACAGCCGACGAGCTGACAGAACTTCCGCCACCGGCGATTCAGTCACCGCCACCGCCACCGGCGGCCGTCGAAGCGGCGCCTTTTCCTCCACCCGCCCCTGCCGTGCCGCCCTATCAACCGGGCCCCCCGGTCTTCGACGGTCAGTCGGAGGGGCGAAGTCGCCGGACGCTATGGATCATTCTCGGGGTCATCGCCGCCGCCGTCATCTGCCTGGGTGGTTGTGGGGTCCTGCTGTTTCGATCTTTTGGTCAACCGCCAATCGACCGGGCCAACGAGTTGATGGCCGAGGTGGTTTCAGGTGACTTCGCCGGCGCCGCCCGGCTCGCATCGACCGACAGTCAGTGTTTCGGAACCGACGCCGAGGAGGCTATTGCCGCCCTGTTCGTCCCCAACCCGGTGGCCGGCTACAACTTCACGTTCGTGTCAATGGAGAACTCTGCATCAATCGAGGACTCGTCGGTTGAGAATTCGGCCTTTGTCGAAGGCTCCATCGACTTCGAGGCGGGCGCGGAGGGAATGCCGGAAGGCGGTTCTCGCCCCGCCCGAATCATCCTGGTCGAGACCGCCGACGACTGGCAGGTCTGCGGAATCTTCGTCGAGTAGAGCTCGGGCGAACTCTGTGGCACCCGACCGCACACCCGCTACCCTTGCAGTTGTGCAGACGAACCAGATTCTCGACATCGTGGTAGTAGTACTTATGTAGCGCACGCTGCTGCATATCGTTGCGTGCGCTCAGCCTCCCAAAACATGGGGGGCTGTTTGTTTTTTGCTCGCCGTGTGTTACTCCCTGTAGAGATCGCCATTGTCGGTACAGAAACCGCAACCGGAACCGAAAGCCGGAACAGTGAACCAGACATCAGAACCCGAATCGTCCGACGCCCCCGCCGGAAGCATCCGTCTCAACGGAGGTCAGGCCCTCATCAAGAGCTTGGAGCTGGAGGGTGTAGAGGTAATCTTCGGCTATCCGGGCGGGGCCATCCTGCCGGTGTACGACCCGATTATCGATTCCAAGATCCGCCATGTGCTGGTGCGTCACGAGCAGGGCGCCGGGCACGCAGCTGAAGGTTACGCCCACGTCACCGGTCGACCCGGCGTCTGCATGGTCACCAGTGGTCCAGCCGCCACCAACGTGGTTACACCGTTGGCCGACGCCTACCTCGACTCGGTGCCCATGGTTTGCATCACCGGCCAGGTGGCTCTACCGGCCATTGGAACCGACGCATTTCAGGAGTGCGACACCACCGGCATCACCCGGTCGATCACCAAACACAACATGCTGGTGACCCGGGCTGAAGACATCCCTCGGGCGGTGCGCGAGGCGTTCCACATCGCCACCACTGGACGACCCGGCCCGGTGTTGATCGACATCCCCAAAGACATCGTCGACGCCAACAATCCGAACGCCTACTTTGACTTCGTCTACCCGCCGGAGATAGATCTGCCGGGCTACGCCCCGATGACGGCCGCCGATCCGGTTGCCGTGGCCGAAGCGGTGGAGATGATACGGGCGGCCGAGCGGCCGGTGCTGTATGTCGGTGGCGGCGTGCTCAAGGCTCGCGGCGCCCAAGCTTTGCTGGACATGGCCGAGATCGGCAACATTCCGGTTGTCACCACATTGATGGCCCGAGGCGCCTTCCCCGACAGTCACGAGCTTTGCCTGGGTATGCCGGGCATGCACGGCAACTACACGGCTGTTCGGGCCATTCAAGAGGCCGACCTGCTGATCGCCATGGGCAGCCGATTCGATGATCGGGTCACCGGAAAGGTCGGAGCGTTCGCCCCCGGAGCCAAGATCATCCACGTCGACATCGATCCGGCCGA
Organism: Acidimicrobiales bacterium; assembly: GCA_020628065.1. GTDB lineage: Bacteria > Actinomycetota > Acidimicrobiia > Acidimicrobiales > SZUA-35 > JAHELU01. Next base: position 43,915 of record JAHDFR010000015.1, on the reverse strand, counting down.
GCACGGCAAAGTTCGTCGCCCTGACGTGTCCATCGTCGGCGACTGCCGTCTGGCCATGGAAGCGATCAACGCCGCTATTGAGTCCCATGGTGGACCTTCGGCTCACACCGACCACACGGCCTGGCGCCAACGGCTGTCCGGTTGGCAGGAAAACTTCCCGCTCACCTATGACCCGCCGGAGCCCGGCGAGCTGCTTAAGCCGCAGGCGGTGTTGGAAGCACTGCGTGACGCCTGCCCGCCCGACACCATCGTGGCTTCCGGTGTTGGTCAGCATCAGATGTGGGCCAGCCAGTACTGGCGTTTCGATCACCCGTACACCTGGGTCAACTCCGGTGGTCTTGGGACCATGGGCTTCTCCATTCCGGCTGCGCTCGGGGCCAAAGCGGCCTACCCCGATCGCATGGTTTGGGCAGTGGACGGTGACGGTTGTTTCCAGATGACAGCCCAGGAACTGATTACCGCATCGGTGGAGAAGATCCCGATCAAGGTTGCGCTGCTCAACAACGCCTATCTGGGAATGGTTCGTCAGTGGCAGGAGCTGTTCTACGACGAGCGGTACTCCGAGGTTCACCTCGGCCACGAGATGCCGGACTACGTGAAGTGGGCCGAGTCCATGGGCTGCGTGGCCTTCCGAGTGGAAGACCAGTCCGAGGTTGACGCCGTTATCGCCAAGGCCAACCAGATCAATGACCGTCCGGTGGTCGTTGAGTTCCGCTGCCTGAGCGAAGAGAAGGTCTATCCGATGGTTCCGGCCGGCGGATCAAACGACGACATCATCGTCCACCCCAGCCAGCAGCCGGAACAGTCCGAGCAGTCGGGCCAGTAGGACAGGAGAGAGAACTAATGACTGGAAACAAACCTCATCGCACCATCGTTGTTCTGGTTGAGAACAAGGCCGGTGTCCTGGCCCGGGTGGCCGACCTGTTCGCCCGCAGGGGCTACAACATCATTTCGTTGGCTGTCGCCCCCACCCATGACGAGCGCCTGTCGAAGTTAACCATCGTGGTCGATGTGGAGTCGGCCCCGCTGGATCAGATTATGAAGCAGCTGTTCAAGCTGATCAACGTTGTGGAGATCGCCGAGCTGTCACCTGGTGACGGCGTGGAGCGAGAGCTGCTCCTGGCCACAGTTGAGGCCCCGAAGGACACTCGCAGCCAGATTGTTGAGCTGGTCGACATCTTTGAAGGCAAGATCGTTGCCGTGTCGGCTGATCGGCTGACGGTTAGCCTCGACGGAGCACCGTCAAAGCTGGACGACTTCGAGACGCTTCTTGAGAGCTACTCGATCACCGATCTGCAGCGGTCGGGCAGAATCGCTCTGCCCAAGATCGGTCGGGATGTGCCCCGCCTGCGGGCCGTACCTGAAGCCGTCTAGCAGTACCAAAGACAAGATCTGATCTATCGATCAACGATTCAGAATGATCTATCGATCAACGATTCAGAATGATCTATCGATCAACGATT
>JAHDFR010000015.1:0-42352 GCA_020628065.1 Acidimicrobiales bacterium | reverse complement strand
CGATTCAGAATGATCTATCGATCAACGATTCAGAATGATCTATCGATCAACGATTCAGAATGATCTATCGATCAACGATTTAAGGGAACAACAGGACAGGAACTACCAATGGCCAACATCTACTACGAAGCCGACGTCAATCGCTCAGTCATCGCCGACAAGAAGGTCGCCATTTTGGGCTACGGCTCCCAGGGCCACGCCCACGCCCTCAACTTGAAGGAGTCGGGGATTGACGTCCGGGTTGGTTTGCGAGACGGATCGTCATCGGCGGCCAAGGCATCCGAGGCCGGTCTGACGGTGAAGTCGATCGCTGAGGCCACCGCCGAGGCCGACGTCATCATGATGCTGATGCCCGATACCGAGATGGGCCAAATCTACACAGAGCACGTGGAGCCCAACCTCAGCGACGGCAATGCTTTGTTCTTCGCCCACGGGTTCAACATTCGCTTCGACCTCATCAAGCCTCCGGCCGGCGTTGACGTCTGCATGGTGGCCCCCAAGGGACCGGGCCACTTGGTTCGACGCACCTACGTGGAGGGCGGCGGCGTGCCGGCCCTGATCGCAGTGGAGCAGGACGCTACCGGAACTGCCAAAGACCTTGCGCTGGCTTACGCCGATGGCGTCGGTGGTGCCCGGGCCGGTGTTATCGAGACCACGTTCACCGAAGAGACCGAGACCGACCTGTTCGGTGAGCAGGCCGTTCTCTGTGGCGGCACCACCGCTCTGGTGCAGGCCGGGTTCGAGACGCTTATCGAGGCCGGGTATCAGCCCGAGGTCGCCTACTTTGAGTGCCTGCACGAGCTGAAGCTCATCGTTGATCTCATGTACGAGGAAGGCATCGCCGGTATGCGTTACTCGGTGTCCGACACCGCCGAATACGGTGATCTGACCCGCGGCCCCCGCATCGTCAACGACGCCGTCAAGGCCGAGATGAAAACCATCCTGTCCGAAATTCAGGAAGGCAAATTCGCTGAGGAATGGGTGGCCGAGTCCCGCAGCGGTCGGGCCAACTTCCACAAGCTGGAGGCTGAAGGCCACGATCACCCGATCGAGAAGGTCGGTGCCGACCTGCGAGCCATGATGCCGTGGATCTCCCAAGGCAAGCAGTCGGTACGCGACAGCTCCGGCGGCCAGGGCTAGCGAAACTCAACTAGCTGTCACAGGAAGAATCCTCGGTACCCACAAAGGCCAGATCGACGGTCTCCGAGTGGGCCATTGAGTCGCGCCCTCGGAACGACACGGTCACTGTCGGGATGTCAGGAATACTGACACTGCCTCCAACGGTGCTGCAGCCGGTCTCATCAAACGAGAGTGCAATGGCGTAGTGCAGCGTCTCCCCTGGAAGTAGAGGGTCCCCGACCGGCCAAGCGACATCAGACCGTTCTTCGATTTCGGCTTCGGCTACGTCGTTGTAGTTGGTTATCAGGCTGTCGGCCTGAACGGCTGGGCCGCCAGCGCCAGGCGACAGGAGCGGCACGCTGATCCGATCGATAGTGACCGCGTGGCCGGTCTCGTTGGCTACGAAGAACCGCATGACGCAGTCGAGGTCTTCGGTCATGGCGACGGCATGGCGAACCGGTTCATCGGGCTCGACTGCTCCGATGTCGGCGGTGGTTGTTGCCTGCCCATCGGCGCATCGCAACGGCTGCGCATCGGAAAAGACCCGAGTGCCTCCCGCCACCTCCATGTAGGGAGCGACCCCAAACCACAGCAGGACCGTTGCCGCCGCTGCACCGCCGACTACCAACGACCGCCGATCCACAGACGCCGACTATACCAGGCGGTGCTGATCGGCTTGGACGCAGTTGACGGGGGCGGTGACCGTTCGACATACTCCCTGATCCGAGCCCAATCGAATCAGGGAGGTGTCATGTCGATCACAGAAGTCGATGTTGGAGGCGAAGCGTTGCCGGGGGAGTCCGGGTTGCCTGAGTTCGACGTCGGCGAGATCGAGCGACGCCTCGCCGCTGGCCGAAATCTTCCGACACAGTGCTATTTGGACGAGGCCGTCCACCACTTTGAGCTCGATGCCGTCTTCGGCGACGCCTGGCAGTACTTTGCCCCGGTCCATCACCTGAGAGCAATCGGGTCCCGGGTTGTCGGCACGGTTGGCCGAACCCCGGTGGTGGTGATTCGAAACGACGACGGGCAGCTGCGAGGGTTCGTCAACGCCTGCCGCCACCGGGGATACCGGCTGGTGGACTGCTCGGCGTCGGAGGCCAAGTCCCGGATGCAGTGCAGCTATCACGGGTGGGTGTATCGCCTGGACGGCTCGCTGGCCGCTGTCGGACGGGGAGAGACCGATAAGTCGTTGGTCAAAGACGCCCTCGGATTGTTGCCCGTCAGCGTAGACGTGCTTGGCCAAGGGATATTCGTCAACCCCAAACCCGATGCCGGGAAGTTGGTTGACGCCTTTCCCGGGATCGATCGGGTGGCGCTCGACATCGGCCTCGATCCGGATCTGAATCGCTACCGGCCCGTGGCCCGATATTCGGTGGAGCAAAAGTCGAACTGGAAACTCTGGTATGACAACGGCACCGAGTGTTACCACTGCCCGACGGTTCACGGAGCGTCGTTCGGTGCCGCATTCGACACCACCGAAGGCGTTTACTCGTTCAACATCCACGGTGCCTACTCATCCGGCTACTTCGAGTCGACCCGCAACAGCGGAGTTGAGCTGGTGGGCGGCGACTTCCGGTCGCTTCAGCTATTTCCGGGAACCCAGTACATCCAGCACAACGACCTCATGGTGATGGGGCGTGTCGTTCCCACCGGACCCGGCAGCTGTCGTTTCGAGGCCGACTATCTGGCTGAAGACGGTGCTGATCCCGATCGGGTTGAACAGTGGGTCAAGCTCTGGAACCAGACCTACGACGAGGACGCAGTGGTGGTTGAGCGCATTCAACAGAATCTGGCCAGCGGTCGTATCGACGAGCTGATCTACGTGGACGGGATGGAAGATGTCTCCCGTCACTATCACGGCCTCATCTGGAAGGCCTATCGCCGCCACCTCGGGGGTTGATGGCCCGGAAGTCTAGGCGCCCAGTAGGGCTGCTCGTTTAGACACCTAACAGCTGACGGTCGATGTCGGCAATGGCCGGCTCGGCTACCAGCTTGTCGTTTCGGTGAATGAGGGCCAGCTTGGTGCGACGGCGCAGAAGGTCGTCCAAGTTGACTACCATCTCGCGCTCCAGGTAGAGCGGGATCTCGCCCCTCAACACATCGGATTCCACCATCACCGGCTCGGCCAGCGACGGATCCGACTCAATGGCGTCAACGATGTCAAAAGCCGCCGCGCCGTGTCGTCTCCACAACACTTCGGCCAGCGAGTCGGCCCGCTCGACCTCGGGCTTGCGATCGAGCCCGACGGAGGCGGCGCGAGCATAGAAGGCCTTGCGTTCGGAGGCCGACGGCTCCCCGTACCAGCCGTTGCCGGGATCTGCCGGACGTAGTCCTAGTTCGGTCACGGCTTCGACCACCTCCAGCCCCACGTTCAGGCAGTCGGTGAGCTTGCCACCGAAGATCGAGACCACTGACCGGCCCCGGTCGGTTTCGATGACGTGCTTGCGGGAAAGAGCCGTCCAATCGGTCTCCAACTTGTCGTCGCCGGAAGAGGGGACGACAAGCGGACGAACTCCGCTTCGTTCGGCGATGATGTCGTCGGTGGTCAGCGGGGTTTTCAAGTTGAGCCTGGCGTTGATCTGCGACAACAGGAACGCCCGGTCCTCGTCCGTCACAGGCTCGTGGGCGTCTTCCGTGCGGGTGTCGGTGGTGCCGATAACCGAACGGTGTGCCATGGGAATGACGTAGAACAGCCGTTGGGTGTCGTCAAAGAAGGCCAGTACCCGTTCGCTGTCGGTCAGCTGCGGTACAACCAGGTGAATGCCCTTGGAGTACACGATGCGATGCTCGGCGGTTACGCCCATCGAACGGTTGAGCCGGTCGGTGAAGGGGCCGGCGCCGTTGACGATGGAGCGGGCTGAAGCTCTCATAAGCTTGCCGGTCAATTCGTCTCGCAGCTCAATGCGCCATGGGCCAGGTGCGTCGGGATGGGTGTTGTCGTCCTGCCCGGCGCTGAACGCACCGTGGTTGGCTCCGACGACGGTGACGTAGTTGGCCGCCGTTCCGCCGTTGTCCAAAGCGGATCGAATGAAGTTCCAGACGAAACGAGCGTCGTTGTCTTTCAGGTAGCCATCGGCGTACTCGATGGCCGCTGTGGCTTCGGCCGTGTTGACGATCGGTTCCAACCGGTTGATTGCCGCCGGCTTGAAGTACCGGGGTGGCCTGGTGGCCAGACGACCGAGGATCCAATATCCGACGCTGCCCAAGCCCGCCAGCCACGAAGGAAACGGGGCTGTACGGTCAAGTGTGGCCAGGAAGGGCAGTTCGGCGATGGCCGTCGGATATGACTTCATCAGCTGATTGCGGGACTTCAACAGCTTGTTGACCAGCAGGAGCTCGTAGTTCTGCAGGTATTTGAAACCGCCCCAGACGAGGTTGGAGGACTCCTGGCTGGTGAAGTTTGCGAAGTCGCCCTGCTCGGCCAGCCCTACCGACAGACCGGAGGCGGCGAGGGCGGCGGCGCTGACGGCACCATTGATGCCGCCGCCGATCACGAAGACATCGAAGTGACCGCCGTCCAGACGGTCCAGCTGTTGCTGACGTAGGGCGTCGTGGCTATTTTCGCCGATCATGTTCATAACCTTCTCTGCCGTTTTTGGCCCGGGGCCCGACACCGACGGCACGTGGTAGTGATCTTGTTACTCCATATCCAACCGTAGCAAGAGCGTTGACAACGAGGGACGCAGTGTGAAGACTGTCCCTCATGTCTGAATTTGTGAGCATCGTTGAGTCCAAGTCGGAGTCCGTCCCCGTTGATCTGCCGTCGGGAGTTGCCGTCCTACGCTTGGATCGGCCAAAAGTCAACGCCCTCAACCTGCAACTATCGCAAGAGCTCCTTGACGCTGCCATCGAACTGGAGGGTCGCTCGGACATTCGGGCCGTGGTCCTGTGGGGCGGTCCCAAGATTTTCGCCGCTGGGGCTGACATCGCCGCCTTCCCTATCGGAGAAGGACACCGTGACCCCTCGAACATGGTTGATCCTCTGAACGAGGCGCTGCTTCGCCTTGAGGCTCTTCCCCAGATAACCGTCTCGGCTGTGAACGGTGTCGCGCTGGGCGGCGGCTGCGAGTTGTCGATGGCCACCGACTTCCGCGTGTGCGGTGAGTCCTCGAACTTCGGCCAGCCCGAGATCCTGCTGGGCATCATCCCCGGGGCCGGCGGCACGCAGCGCTTGACCCGCCTGGTCGGCATGACCAAGTCCAAGGAAATCGGCTACACCGGCCGCATGGTGCCGGCGGCTGAGGCCGTGGAGATTGGTCTGGCGTCTGCCGCTTATCCCGACGACCAGGTGCTGGCCAAGGCCATTGAGATGGTTACGCCGTTCACCAAGGGACCGGCGGCGCTGGCCAATGTGAAGCGCTCGATTCAGGACGGCTTCTCGCTTGACATCGCCGAAGCCATCGCCACCGAGAAACGGGAGTTCGTAGCGTCGTTCCAGACCGATGATGCGGTGATCGGTATTCAGAGCTTCCTGGAGAACGGCCCGGGCAAAGCCGAGTTCACCGGCCAATAGGTCTTGTAAATCGACAGTGGTCTACAGTTCCGAACTGTGACTGCCGAATCATCCGAATCGCCGGGGGAGCCGGGTCCATACCCGACTCCCGGCGACATCGGAACCATCATGATCACCGAGTCCGAGATTCAGGAACGGGTCCGGCAACTCGGCCAGCAAATCACCAACGATATGGCAGGGGAGATCCCCGTTCTGGTGGGGATACTCAAAGGCAGCGTGGTCTTTGTCGCCGACCTGATGCGTGAGATCGCCGGCCCCGTCGACTTGGACTTTCTGGCGGTGAGTTCCTACGGTCAGGAGACCAAGAGTACGGGAGTGGTCAAAATCCTCAAGGACCTCGACAACGAGGTGTCTGGTCGTCACGTCATCATCGTGGAAGACATCGTCGACTCGGGTCTGACGCTGCGATATTTGAACGACTACATGGCGGGCCGTCAGCCGGCCTCGGTGCGAACCTGCACCCTGTTGCGGCGCCAAGGCACGCAAACGGCAGACCTGGAAATTGACTACGTCGGTTTCGACATCCCACCGGCCTTCGTCATCGGCTACGGCCTCGATGCCCGCCAGCGTTACCGGAATCTGCGCTACATCGCCGAGTACACCGGGCAGTAACCGGTCCGGTAACTGGTCTGTGCGGCTTTGGTCTTGCAGTCGCTTGGCTAAGCCCCGGTCAGATGATCGGCTACGGGCACGGGCACTACTGGCGACGTGGGGGCCTGGGGATGAGGACCGGAGTGGCCGCCTTGTAGGTCTCGTAGGCATCGTTGCCACCCCAACGCTTGTCGGCCCGCCGCTCAAGCATTGGCAGCCCGCTTATCCGAGTGAGAAGTAGGTAGACGAAGACCGGTGAGATGAGCGTGACCAACTGCCAGCCCCGCAGCGCCGGGACGGCGATGATGGCGATACCGATCCAGAGCAGGATTTCGCCGAAGTAGTTGGGATGCCGGGACCAGGCCCAAAGGCCGCTGGTGATGAACCGGCCGTTGTTGGCCGGATCTGTTCGAAAGGCGGCCTTTTGTGAGTCGGCGAGCACTTCGATAGCGAAGCCGCCGAGCCAGATGGCAACGCCGACGGCGGCCCACAGGCCAAGGGCTTGCCTGGTCTCCGATGCGATGGCGGCATGGGCGGCGGCGGCGGTGAAGACCACCCACAGGCCCTGCAACGTCCAAGTCATACCGAAACGGGTTGGGCTCTGTTTGATCCGATCGAACCGGCCGTCTTTGCCGGTCTGGCGCACACGCCGAAACAGGTAGGTGCCCAGGCGTGACGCCCAAATCACAATGAGGACGGTCAACAGCCAGGACCTTCCGTCCGCCGGCCCTCCGAGAGCCACGGCCAGCAAGGTTGTCGACAAGTAGGTCAGACTTCCGGTGAGATCGTAGAAGTGCTCCGTGCGAGCGGCGAACGAGGGGACAAAGACAACCCAGTTGATGACAAAAGCGGTGATGGCGACCCAGACATGAACGCCCAGCCCGGCCGCTGTTCGGCCTCCGGAGGCACCGGCCAGCGCCACCATGAGTCCAATGGCGACGATGACGGCTATCTGGGCCAGGTCGCGGGCCTGGTTGGCCCCCTGACCGTCGGTGGCTGTGGCTTGGTCGTCTTCCATCTGTTCGCTCCCATACCTGGCGTGACGCTGCTCAAGATTCTGGCATCGGCGCCGGCCGATGCGCTACAGCAATCGGCTCCTGCGTTGGATGTCACAGCCAATTCGCCTCCGTGGTGTATCAGGGGCGATCTATGGTCCCTCTGGAGAGTGGAGAGCAACCAGGAGGGAAGCCCGGTGCTAGGAAATCAACTCGAACCTCGACCGCAGAATCTGCCACCCAAACCGACGCGACGTGAACGTCGGCGAATCCGGCGAAGTCCGGCCTATACCGAAATCCGATCTCGACTCGGCACAACCGACTCTCAGACGTTGCTGCTCATCCAGATAGGGGACCACCACCTGGCCCACGTCGGTCAACAAGTCACCCGGCGTTCGTGGTCGCAGTCTCACGCCCTGATCGGTTTGTCGCCACGACTGAAAGTCCACCGAGCGGGTGAGATCAGCGGTCCGTGGATGATCTTTGAGCCCGATCTCGACGTAAAGGTAACCGTCGCTTCGCCGGGTTCGGTCATCTTTGTCCACCGGCGACATCTTCGCTTGATCGCCGATGCGCTCGGCGGTGCGGTCGAGCCGGTGGGTCGCCTGACCAGAGCGGCACTTCACAGGCCGTCTGTTGATGAGCCGGTGTTGGTTATCGGCCGGTCGGAAGCACACCCCAATGCCATCCGCCGTTCGCTGGCCTAGTGGGTGCCGGCGCCTTGCCTAGTGAGCGAGCATCGTCCCCATCACAACCACGATCAGTGAAGCGAGAAAGCCGATACCGGCGGTAGCGCCTCGCATCGAAGCGGTGGTGGCTCGTTGGTGCATAAACGTGGCGCCTCCGGCCAGAACAACCAGCAGGAGCTTGATACCCAGCACGATGTTGTAACCGGTGCTCACGCCGGCCATCTCAATGGTCAAGATGTTCCAGATACCGCTGGCCACAGCCACGGCAAAGGCCGGCCATGCCACCCGACCGAAGGCGGCGGCCGCCTGGGCTGGTACACCGTCGCCGGCGGCTCGGAGCACCGGAAGCAGCGCCATCATGATGATCTGCCCGCCGATCCAAACCGCCATACCCAGGAGATGGAGGGTGATACGTATGGAGTCCAGGTCCAGTGCTGCGCTGTTGGTCGATGCCAGAATTCCCATGAGGTCCGCTTCCTGTTCGTTCTCGTTCTCGGCCCGGGATACGCCGTCGACTGTGGCCGAGCCTTACCAGCAGGCAACGGTATCGTCGCTGGCTGTCGGGTCGTCGGGGCCAGGTGTCACCGAAGAGGCAGGCAGAGATCGATCGGTCCGATGGAGGCCGATCCGGTACCGCCGGGCGGTGGCGGTTAGGCTCGTGTGATGGTCGGTCAGCGATATCGCTACTCCCGGTGGGATGGAACCCAGAAGGGCTTTGACTTCGACGCCTTCGACCTGATGGGCCAGATGGCCGACGACTTGATGTACCACGGCGACCCGATGGCCGCCCTGCGGCGGCTGATGCAGGAGGGGTTTGAGGACCGCGACGGTCAACAAATCGAAGGCCTCCGGGAGATGTTGCAACGGCTCCGGCAGGAGCGCCAAGAGCGGCTGGAGAACTACGATCTCGGCGGGGTCTACGACGAAATCAACTCCGAGCTCAACGACCTGGTTGATGCCGAACGACAGGGCCTGGACGACCGTTCCGCACTGGCCGACATGCAATTGGGCGACCCTGACGCGTCCGACACCGATCGACGCAACGCCGAGTTGGCCAAGGAAACCACTGCCTCCAAAGCCATGCAGCTCGACATGTTGCCGCCCGATCTGGCGGGGAAGGTGCGTGGCCTTCAGAACTACGAGTTCGAGTCCGACGACGCTCAGCAACAATTTGAAGATCTGTTGGACCGCCTTCGCCAGCAACTGGTCGACCAGCAGTTCAGCTCCATGTCCGAGGCCATGTCCAACCCAAGTCCGGAAGATCTGGCCCGGATGAAGGACATGATGGCCGAGCTCAACCGGATGCTTGAGCAGCGGGCGTCCGGTGAAGAGCCGGACTTCGACGCCTTCATGGAGGAATACGGAGACTTCTTCCCCAACAACCCTCAAACGTTGGACGAGTTGCTGGAAGACGTGGCCCGACAGATGGCGGCCATGCAGGCCATGTTGAACTCCATGACCCCGGAACAGCGTCAGCAGCTAATGGAGCTGTCCAACCAGCTGCTTGAAGATCTCGACCTGAACTTCGAGGTCAACCGATTAGGTCAGAATCTTCAGCAGATGTTTCCCGACGCCGGGTGGCAACAGGGATATGACTTCTCGGGGTTCGACCCGCTTGGCCTGGCCGACGCCTCATCGATGATGCGGGAGCTGGGGGAGCTGGACCAACTGGAGCAGTTCCTTCGGTCGGCCAACTCGCCTCAGGCACTGGCCGAAGCCGACATGGAGCAGGTCCGGCGGCTGCTGGGTGATCAGGCAGCCGACAGCCTTGATCGCCTGGCCGACTTGACCAACATGATGGAGCAACAGGGTTTGCTCCACAACAAGGAAGGCAAGCTGGAGCTGACCCCCAAGGGTTTGCGCCGGTTGGGTCAGCAAGCCCTGGGTGAACTGTTCAAACGGCTGTCACCGGACAAGTTGGGCAAACATGACATGGATGCCTCCGGCATCGGGCATGAACGCAACTACAGCACCAAGCCGTATGAGTTCGGTGATCCGTTCAACCTCAACATCGAAAAGACGGTGGGTAACGCCATCCGTCGTCAGGGGGCCAGCGACGGCGTGGGGGCCGACGGGGTCGGCGGCAACGCAGGCGTTGACATGCCGGTCCGTCTCACCCCCGACGACTTCGAGATCGAGCGAACCGAAAAGCAGGTCCGGTCAAGCACGGTGTTGATGTTGGACCTGTCGCTGTCGATGCCCATGCGGGACAATTTCTTACCGGCCAAGAAAGTGGCTATCGCTCTGCACGCGTTGATCAGCAGCCAGTTTCCCCGGGACTACCTGGGAGTGGTGACGTTCAGCGAAACGGCCATGCAGCTTAAGCCGTCCGATTTGCCTGAGGTTTCTTGGGATTTCGTCTATGGCACCAACATGCAGCACGGCTTCATGTTGAGTCGCCGGATGCTGGCCAAAGAGACCGGCACCAAGCAGATCATCATGATCACCGACGGCGAACCGACCGCTCACCTAAACAATGACGGCAGTCCGTTCTTCATGTACCCGCCAACCCGGGAAACGGTCAACAAGACCATGGCTGAGGTTGTCCGCTGCACCCGGGCCGGAATCACCATCAACACCTTCATGCTCGATCCGGACTCGGGTTTGCGGGGCTTCGTCGAACGCCTGACCGCCCTCAATAAGGGTCGGGCGTTCTACACCAACACCGAGAATCTGGGTGACTACGTGCTGGTGGACTTCATCGAGCACAAGCGGTCCATCGTCCGGGGCCGGTAGCCCAGGTCGCCCGCCAGGTTCTTGGTGATTGCGGGCGGTTGGCTGTAGTCAGGGGTTGAACGCCGGGCCGATCTGCCGACGGGACCGACATGGTGCCAAGGCGACAAGCCCGCTACGGGCCACCGGGCCGAGAACGATTGGTCGGCCTGGTGCTGTTGGCGGCTGCGCTCGGCGGGGCCTGTTCGTTCGTCGCTCAAGATGACGGCCCGTCAGCCCTCGCCTCGGTTGTTGTCACCGATCGGATCGAGATGATCCAAGCCGGTGAGCGGCCACGGGTGGCGCTTCGCTACGACTTCAGCGACGACCAGGTCGAGGTTGTTTCAACCGATGTGATCCGGCTCAGTCAACAGGTCTTGTCCGGGTCGGACCCGCTCGGCGACACGGTTGCGGTGCCCGGGGCGGCGGCCGAGGTGAACGTAACCATTGGCTCCGCGGCCGTCGTGTCGGCAGAACCTGCCGGGTTTGACTCCGACGGCGTCCAGCTTTTTGCCGTCGACAGCGACGTTCGGGAGGTTTCGGTCGAGAGCGCCGACTCTGACGAGGTGGCGCAGGCGGCCCGCTCGGCCTCGGAGTCCGCCGTCGGAGGCAGCAGCCGTTACCTGGTCGATCGGCGTGGGCGGACCTTTGCCGCCCAAAACCAAGGCGAAGCCGGCGATACCGATGTTGGTGGGGTTGAAGGCGATGATCTCCTCGCATCGCTTGGCGCCCAGTCGGGCGGTGACGGCGCCGTCATGGTCGGCCTGCCGGAAGAAGCGGTAGGAATCGGAGCGACTTGGCTTGTAGACGGCGTTTCCGGCGCGATCCGGGTGGAGGTGTTGGACATCGCCACTGGAGAGAACGGCAGCGCTGAGTCGGTGCGGGTGGCGATTGAGTCAACCGGCGGTGAATCGCTGGTCGGCGAAGCGAATGCCGATGAATTGCGGGTCGGGGAGTTGACGGCTGGAGGGCTTGAGCAGGACGACAGGACCGTCACCGGCACCATCGATATCGATTTGAGTCGGCCGGTACACCAGTCTCGTGTGGCGTCGGTGGTCACTCATGTGGCGTCGGCCGAAACGGTGTTGGAAGGTCTGTCTGGAACTGATTACGACGCCCTAAGCGGCGATATTCGCCAGACAATTGAGATCGTCTCCGAGGTGCAGATTCGGGACTAATCGGCCCCAACCGAGGCGTTTGTGACTGATGTCATATCTCGGGTTCATCGGAGGCTCGGCCCGGGGTCGGGTACCTGATCGGACACCGCTGCTGGGTGATTTCCTGTTTGTCGGTCACCCGGGCACCGGTCTTCACTCCGTGTGGCCGTTGGTCGGCCCGTGGGTTGGTATTGGTCGATTTGGGCCGCGACTGGGGCGGAATCGTACCTGCCGGCAGCGCTGGGGCTGCTGCGTTGCGTCCGAGCGGCAGGAATCGCGCTGAAAGTGCCGAACCAACATCACTCTGGGTGACCGTCGAGGGCTTGGCTTGTCGCGAATTTGCCGCTGGAAATCCTGCCTGTCGGGCCTTGATCAACATCGATAATCCACACTGGCAGTGCATAAACCCGCTTAAACAATGGGATTTCTGGGATTTTTGCTTGTGCTTTCAGGTTGGAAACGGCAAGATCACAGTGTTGTAATTACATCGGTCCGTTACAGCCGTGGGTTACGTAAGGCGAGTGAACGCAGGTCGGGAGCCACGGCAAGCAACGGATCGGGTAGGTGAGTCCTACGGCCGCTTCGGTCGTGCGGCCCCAAGCCCCAGTGAGTGTTCAGTGAATGTTTGAAGTAGTCGTACGAACCGGTTGTCGGCAGTGGCGCCGCACGAGGAGGCAATCATGCGAATAGGTCGAAAGCACCTGATGCTTGACACCAGCTGGCAGGAGTTCTCAAACTGCCTTGGAGTCGATCCCGACCTGTTCTTTCCCGAGCGAGGGGCATCGACTCGCGAGGCAAAAGAGGTTTGCCGCGGCTGCGTAGTCAAAGACGACTGTCTTGAGTTTGCGCTGGCCAACGGCGAAAAGTTCGGGATCTGGGGCGGCATGAGTGAGCGAGAGCGTCGCCGCATCCGCCGTCAGCGAGCCCTGGAGCGCCAGGCAGCGGCGCTGACTGCCTCGGCCGAGTCGGCCTGATTGACCCACCGCGGCTGCGAATGCGTCGCATGGCTCTAGTAAGCGTCCCCGGACTGAGGTAGTCTGAAAGCATGTTTGCAGTTCTTCAAGGGCAGGAAATCTTGCTCATCGTGGTGATCATCATGGTCCTGTTCGGGAGCACGCAGATTCCCAAACTGGCCCGCAGCCTGGGGCAAGCCCAGCGAGAGTTTAAGACCGGCCTGGAAGACGCCCAGGCTGAGGAGACCGCAGAGAAGAGCTGATCGGTTACCCGGTCGGCCAGATCTGACCGGAGAAACCGATCGGTGAGACCCGGTCTGTGAGGCAAGGTAGGGCTCGTTGGTCCTTCCTTGGCCTGCGGGTAAAAACGAAAAACCCGCCCTGATTGGGGGCGGGTTCCGTTGCTGGCTTGTTGTGTTGGACCTACACGGTTACTTCGGCCTGACGTCGGGCCTTGAGAATTCGACGTCGCTGTCGTTCCGACGTTCCGCCCCAGACACCGTGGTCGATTCGGTGGGCGAGTGCGTACTCCAGGCAGGTCTCCTGGGACGGGCAGCCGTTGCATATCTTCTTGGCGATCTCAACACCAACTCCATCGCTGGGGAAGAAGGTCTCGGGCGGGTGATTGCTGCAGTTGCCTATGGCCATCCAATTGCTCTCCATACCCTTTAGACGCACAACTAGGTCGATCGGTTCCCTCCGAATAAGAAAATTATTGTAAATCTGCTACGTCGGGCAAATCGGCCGAGTTCGACACCTCACCCACGGCCCGGTGGGAAACTTGCCCCGGCGGGCTCTCAGGCATCCGATCAGGCCCGCGGTCACACTAGGATGGTCGCCCATGACTGATATCGAAGTCGAGGAGGAACAGGCGCCAGTGGCCCACGTCACGGTGGTCTACACCGGCCCGGCCGCACCTCATTGGGACCTGCGGGTCCGCTATGGCGACCAGAAACTCGTCGACGACTTTTGGGCTCGGGTAACAGCCCGGCTGCTTCTTCTTCCCAAGCACGATCCCCAATTCCGCCGCAACCGCGAACGGGTCAACCGAGACGCCGAACGTGAGCTCATCGTGTGCGACTGGGATCTCGGTGACGAGGAAGACAATAACAGCGGCGGCCATCGGGCCGGCCGCTCCTCCAATGGTCAGGCGCCTGCTGCAGCAGCGGTCGAGGCACCTGTTGAAGAGCCTCAAGACGAAGTAGTCGCTGGCGAAACGGACACACCGTCCGAAGAACCGGTCGTTGATGACGCCGGCGACGGCGAGACAGCCACCGACGAGACGCCTTCAGACGCCGATGTTGACGCTGGCCCGGCCGACTCAACCGACTCCGAGGACTCCGCCGAACCGGCGTCCTCGGAAGAGGAGTAGTGGCCAAGGGCAACGGCGGAGCGAAGAAGAAGGCCAAGTCATCCAAGAAATCAAAAAAGGATGCCAAGGCCGGCCCGATAGTCGGCGTTGACGTCGGGGGGACCAAAGTGTTGGCCCGACTGGTCGACTCCGAGACCGGAGAGGCTGACGGTTGGGCCAAAGCATCAACGCCGAAGACCGGCCTGGATGACGTGTTTGACACCATCGAAGCGGTCATCGATGAGCTGCTCGACGGGCGAGCGTCAAAGGACGACCTGTCGGCGGTGGGTATCGGTGTGCCCGGCCCGGTTGACGGCGACGGCTTGGTGCAGAAGTGTCCCAACATTAACGGATGGGACAAGCCCATCCAGCTGTCGGACGTGATGGGTGACCGACTGGGTGTCGATGTCGTGGTCTCCAACGACGTAAACTGCGGCGCCGTGGCCGAGCACCGGGTAGGAGCCGGGAAAGGTTCCGACAGCCTCCTGGCTGTTTTCGTCGGCACCGGCGTCGGTGGAGGTCTGGTGCTCGACAACAAACTGGTTGTCGGGGCCCGAGGCATGGTGGGCGAGATCGGTCACATGACCGTCGAACCCGGTGGGCGGCCCTGCGGGTGTGGCGGAGCCGGGCATCTTGAGTGCTACGCCGGGCGGGCCGGGATCGACCGGGAAGCCCGGCGGAGGACGGAGGAAGGGGCAAGTCCGTTCCTTCCCGACCTCGTGGGCTCAAGCCCTATCAAGTCCCGCCACATTCAAGCCGGTGTTGAGGCCGAAGATCCTCTCACTCTCGAACTGGTGGACGACGCGGTGCACGCATTGGCCCAGGCGATCGGCAACGCCGCCAGTCTGCTGGACATTCCGGTTGTCGTTCTCGGCGGCGGCATCGTCGACAGGTTGGGGCAGACATTCCTCGACGACATTGCTGCATCACCGCGCTTTGGGGGATTTGGGCCCGACGTGACCCGATTGGTCCTGGCCGAGAGGCTCGATGATGCCGGAGCCATTGGTGCCGCACTTTTGGCGGCCCAAGACTAGCCGGCGGGCCGCAGCCGGTAGGCCGTTGCGGCGAATTCCGGCCTTCGTTTCCAAGCCTTTCTTCAGCCTGAGTTATAACAGCCGACAGTAGGGTTGCCGCATCCCTGCTCGTTGACTAACAATGGACATGTTGCCCCTTCCCGATGATGTAATCGCGGAGCATGCCGAGGCTCGCTTCACCAATCGCGAGCTTTCCTGGCTTGACTTCAATTCACGCGTCCTGGCCCAGGCCGAGGATCCGCAGCTTCCGCTGCTCGAGCGCCTGAAGTTCTGTGCCATTTTCTCGTCCAACCTCGATGAGTTCTTCATGGTCCGAGTGGCCGGCCTGCGGGACCAGGTGGCGGGCGGGGTCAACAAGTCGGGACCGGACGGGATGAGTCCGCTGGCTCAGCTGACCGCCATCCGCAGCGAGGTCGACCGTCAGCTCGAACGGCTCGACGCCGTCTTGGTGGCGAACATTCTGCCCGAGCTGGAGAGTGAGCAAATCGAAGTCGTCGATTGGCGGAATCTGACAATCGAGGAACGCAAATACGCCTCCGGCGAGTTCGAGGATCGAATCTTTCCTGTGCTTACTCCGTTGGCCGTTGACCCAGGCCACCCGTTCCCCTACATTTCCAACCTCTCAGTCAGCATCGCGGTGCTGATAAACGACCCCGAGACCGAACAGCATCGGTTTGCCAGGGTCAAGGTTCCGGCGTCCGTGCCTCGCCTGTTGGCCCTGCCCGGCGATCAGCGTTTTGTTGCTCTGGAATCGGTGATGGTGGCCCATCTGGACGAACTGTTCCCAGGGATGGATGTCATTGGGGGCTGGCCGTTTCGGGTCACCCGCAACTCGGACCTGACGCTGGACTCCGAAGCCGACGACCTCCTCGAAGCGGTCGAGGTCGAGTTGAGGCGCCGACGGTTCGGTCAGGCCATCCGACTCGAGGTCACCGACGACATCCCCGATGAGGCCTTTCAGCTGTTGCTGCGCGAGCTGGAACTGGAGGTTGACAGCGTCTTCTCTCAAACCACCCTCATCGACCCCAGCTGCTACTGGGAGTTGGTAAGTCTGGACCGGCCTGACCTTAAGACTCCCAGTCGACCCAGAGTGGCGCCTCGACGGCTGAAGGACCTTGAGGGGAGTAGAGACTTCTTCGATCGGATTCGCCGCGAAGACGTATTGGTCCACCACCCCTACGAATCTTTTGAGTCTTCGGTAACCGAGTTTGTTCGCCACTCGTCGGTTGATCCGGATGTGCTGGCCATCAAGATCACGCTGTATCGCACGTCGGGTGACAGCCCGATCATCGAGGCTCTCATCGGAGCGGCCGAGCGCGGTAAGCAAGTGGCGGTGCTCATTGAGTTGAAGGCTCGTTTCGACGAGCAGGCCAACATCGAATGGGCTCGTCGGCTGGAGAACGCCGGCGTCCATGTGGTCTACGGCTGGGTGGGTTTGAAGATTCACAGCAAGATCACGCTGGTGGTTCGGCGCGAGAGCGATGGCATCAAGCGCTACTGCCACATCGGTACTGGCAACTACAACCCGAAGACGGCCAGACTGTACGAAGACATCGGTCTGCTTACCGCTGACGCTCAGGTGGGCGCAGACGTAACTCAGCTGTTCAACTTCTTGACCGGATACGGCCGCGACGTGGCCTACGAACGGTTGTCTGTGGCTCCCACGCACATGCGCGACGAGCTGACACGCCTGATCGACAACGAGATCACGGCCGAGGGCCCCGACCGCCACATCGTCATGAAGATGAATTCGTTGGTGGACGCTCGGTTGATAGACAAGCTCTACGAGGCAAGCATGGCCGGAGTACAGGTTGATCTCATCATCCGTGGCATTTGCTGCTTGCGGCCTCAGGTCCCCGGCCTGTCCCAGACCATCCATGTCCGCAGCATTCTTGGTCGCTACCTCGAACACTCCCGCATCTACTACTTCGCCAACGGGGCCTTGATCGAGGACACGGCCCACAGCGAACTGGAGCGCAAGGACCGGTTCTATATCGGATCGGCTGACCTGATGCCCCGCAACCTGGATCGGCGGGTGGAGGTTTTGGTCGAAGTGGCCGCCGTCGAGGCCAAAAGACGGCTGAGCGAGATACTGGTCACCTGCCTTGACGACACCGAGCTTTCGTGGGTGCTTGACGGCGACGGCACCTATCGTCGGGTCGGTCATCTCGGTGGAGGCGTGAACGCTCACGACGCCCTGGAGGAGCTGGCGGCGATCCGGTCAAGCGGCGGCGATCAGCCCGGCGATATCGAGGTCCGGCCACGAACTCTGAGCTCCAGCGACTTGGACGAGTACCGTCGTTGACGATCTTGACGTCGAGACGTTGCGTAGGGCCGGGCGGTCCGGTCTAAGCTGTCGAACTTGGCAAAGTTCACCTCTATTCGATCCTGTGACCTAATGTGGAGCTCATGCAGGTAACCGCATGAATGAGGCTGCGGGCAGCGCCGGCGCCGACGACCAGGATTCGGGAACCATCGAACGCCTGGACGGGCCGGACAATGCCAACAACGCCGCCGAACAGATCTCCGAGCTGACCTCTCTGTTGAAGATCGACGAGGGAGAAATCATCCGGGCCGCCGGGTGTCTTGTCTATCGCGAGGCTAATGGTCAGAGCGAGGTGCTGGTTGTCCACCGGCCCCAATACGACGACTGGGACCTTCCCAAAGGCAAGCGGGAGGACGGCGAGACCGATCTGGAGTGCGCCATCCGGGAAACCCGGGAAGAGACCGGATTTGGTGGGGAGATCGAGCGGGAACTATCGCCCGATCACTACTTGGTCCGGGGCCGAGACAAAGTGGTTCGGTGGTGGGTCATGCGTTGCACCGATGGCGCTTTCGTCTCCAACAGCGAAGTGGATGAGATTCGCTGGCTGGCGCCGGCCGAGGCCCAGAACATGCTCTCCTACGGCCACGCCAGGAATCTGATCGATGAGTGGTCCGACGGGCGATCCGGGCCGGAAGGCGTCACCAACGTCGACTGAGAAGCCGCCAACCCACAGGAGTCGTCGCAGGCCGGAGGCCAGGGTCACGATCTTTGGTGCTGCTGCTCGCTGCAGTTCGTTGAACCGTCACATTCTGTTTTCCTTCCGTTCACCTGTGAACTAAGGGGCCGTAACGTCCGATACATAACCTCAGGAATGGATCACAGAAATTGCTGGTCCGAGGCACGACCTCCACTGGGGGTCGCAGGACGTCATCGAGATTGGCGAGATGCTAATGCATATGGGTAGCGGCGATCGGTACGCCGGGGAGAGCAGGACCCTCATGGGGTCAGCTTCGGGTTGCTTCGTCGAGTATGGGTTCAGCTGTGGATTCGACGGTGTGGTTGGCCGACAGGTTGCCTGTGAGGTCGAAACCGGCGCCGACCACGGCGTTAGCGAAGGAGTAGCACTGCATTGGCGGTAGCAACACCTCAGCCTGAAACGCTGTCGGGCAACGCTCGACGACGAACCAGGGAACGGGCCGTCCACATCATCGTGGCTGCAGCGGCTTTGACGTCCATCCTCATCAGCTTTGGCATTGTCGGATCGCTGCTCTACCGGGCGATCGAGTTCATGATCGGCTTGGCCAACCCCGGAGCGGTGGACCTGGCCGAAGCCCGCGAAGGTATCAGCTTCGCCAATCTGTGGTCGGACAAGTGGGCACCCCGCTTCTTCGACTTTGACATCAAGACTCTTTTGGTCGGCAGCATCGTGGTCACCATCGTGGCTATGGCGGTCGCCGCACCAATCGGCCTCGGCTCGGCCATCTATCTCTCCGAATACGCCAACGAGCGGGTGCGTCGAATCGTCAAGCCCATTCTTGAGGTGCTCGCCGGCATCCCCTCGGTTGTGCTGGGATTCTTCGCCCTTCGCTGGATCGCCCCCAACGTCGTTGGCAACGTGTTTGACGGAGCCGACGGACAGAGCCTGCTGGCTGCCGGTCTTGGCGTCGGGCTGCTGACCATCCCCCTGATGGCGTCGATCTCCGAGGACGCCATGCGCTCGGTTCCTCACGCTCTCCGGATGGCGTCGGCCGGCCTTGGAGCCCGTAAGCGGACGACCACGCTCTCAGTTGTGTTGCCGGCCGCCATTTCAGGCCTGGTGGCTGCAGGAATCGTCGCCACCTCTCGTGCCATCGGAGAGACGATGGTCGTCTTCCTGGCCGCCGGTGCGTCCGGCAACAGTGCCCTGTTCACCGTCAACCCTCTTGAACGGGGATCAACCATGACCGCGGCCATGGCCAGCCAGGCCTCGGGAACCGATGGGACCATATCGGAGCTCGGCTTCGGCTCACTTTTCTTTGTTGGATTCGTGTTGTTTGTGATCACGCTCACGCTGAACCTCATCGCCGACAGATTCGTTCGCCGAGTACGGGAGGTGTACTAGCAATGTCGATCACCCAGCCCATCCTCGACAAGAACACCTCCGACCGGGTCCGTCGCCAACTGGAGACCGGTGGATTTAACCTCACTGAAGGTGTCTTCAAGTGGGCTTTGATCAGCACCCTGGGCTTCGCCCTTCTGGTGCTGGCCGTACTGGTTTACGATGTCTTCGTCGACGGGTTCCCGGTGTTCAGTGAACGGTTGGACACGTTCCTGGCCAACCCAAGCCGGACGCGAGCAGACGAGACCGGCATCTTTCAAGGGCTGCGCGGGACCTTCTGGATCGGCGTCTTTGTCATCTTTCTCACCTTCCCGGTCGGCATCGCGGCGGCTATCTACCTCGAGGAGTACGCCTCCGACAATTGGTTGACCCGGACAATCAACATCAACATTCGTAACCTGGCGGGCGTGCCGTCGGTTGTGTACGGCATCCTCGGTCTGACCATCTTCGTTGGCATCTTCAAAGGGGTGTACGGCGATGTGGCGCTGTCCAGGGGAAACACCACCACCGCCGGTGGATTGACGCTGGCCGCGCTGGCGCTGCCGGTGGTCATCATCACTTCGGCCGAAGCCATTCGGGCCGTACCCAGCAGCCTCCGAGAGGCCGCCTACGGCGTTGGGGCCA
Organism: Acidimicrobiales bacterium; assembly: GCA_020628065.1. Taxonomy (GTDB): domain Bacteria; phylum Actinomycetota; class Acidimicrobiia; order Acidimicrobiales; family SZUA-35; genus JAHELU01. Next base: position 22,247 of record JAHDFR010000015.1, on the reverse strand, counting down.
CCAAGTGGGAGGTCATCAAATCCCATACCCTGCCCTACGCCGCTCCCGGCATTCTGACCGGCACGCTGCTTTCGTTGGCCCGAGCCCTGGGCGAGGCCGCACCGCTAATTCTGGTGGGCGCAGTGCAGGGCAAGTTGGGGCCCCGGACCGGGTTTTTCGAACTACAACAGCTTGGTGAGAAATTCACCGCCATGCCCATTGTGATAACGGACATGGCCAAGCAGCCGGGTGCTGAATGGCAGCCGGTGACCTCAGCTGCCATCGTGGTACTGCTCCTGGTGGTACTGAGCTTCAACGCGGCAGCAGTGATACTACGAAACAGATTTGAACGAAAGCGTCAGGGCTGAGGCTCGCCGTCGAGTCACCCTGACTGAGAACGCAAGAGGCCGATACCCGCAGGCCGGTACCGTCGATCCGGTATCAGACTCGGTATCGAACCGGTATCCGGTATGAGTCCGGCAACCGGCATGAATCCGGGAGAAGGAGTCGCAATGGCTACAGAGGCAAAATCTATGCAGGCTGAAGACAGCTCAAACCCAACACAACTGGCTTCGGGCGGGGCCGTCTCACCTTCGGCCGAAGGCGATCTGGCGTTGCGTGCCGAGGCTGAAGCCGTGGTGACCCTGGAGGACGTTTCCGTGTTCTACGGAACCTTCCGGGCCGTGCGAAACGTGACCATGCCCATCAACCGGCATGAGATCACAGCCATGATCGGCCCTTCGGGCTGTGGCAAGTCGACCGTGCTCCGGTCGATCAACCGCATGAACGACCTGATCCCCACCGCCCGGGTGGAGGGACTGGTGTCGTACATGGGGATCGATCTCTATGGCGAAAGCGTTGACCCGGTTGAGGTTCGCCGTCGGATTGGAATGGTATTCCAGAAACCGAATCCGTTCCCCAAATCGATCAGGGAGAACATCACCTATGGGCCCCGGATCGCCGGGGTGCCTAAAGGGGATTGGGACGCGCTGGTGGAGCAGTCGTTGCGCTCTGCTGCGATCTGGGACGAAGTCAAAGACCGCTTGGACGATTCGGCTCTCGGGCTCTCCGGGGGTCAGCAGCAGCGGCTGTGCATTGCCCGAGCCATTGCCACCAAGCCTGATGTGTTGCTGATGGATGAGCCTTGTTCGGCTCTTGACCCCATCGCCACAGGGCGCATTGAAGACCTCATGCAGGAGCTCAAGAACGACTACTCCATCATGATTGTGACCCACAACATGCAGCAGGCCGCCAGGGTCAGTGACCGCTGCGGCTTCTTCACCACCGAACTCGACTCGCAAAGCGATCGACGAACAGGCCAGCTGGTGGAGTTCGACGAAACCCAAAAGATCTTCTCCAACCCCAGTGATGAGCGGACGGAGAACTATGTGACCGGTAGATTCGGCTAGGCCGTATCGCCAGAACACCCGCGGGCGGTAAGCGGTCCAGGTCCGAGAGCTGACCGGCCCATCCCGCCGCCGCAACAGGAAAGGGTCGACGTGACCATCGACGAGACCACATCAAATCAGCCACCGCAGGTTGAACACCGAATTGCCTACCACCGAGAGCTTGAGGACCTTACCAATGGGATTCTCCGGCTTGGAGCGCTGGCGTGCGAAACGATCCCCAGAAGTACTGAAGCTCTTCTCTCCGGGAATCTGAGCGATGCGCAGGCTGTCATCGATGCCGATGACGAGGTCGACGACCTGGCCGCCGAGCTGGAAGAGCAGTGCCTTTCCATCATGGCCAGACAGGCCCCGATGGCGGGCGAGCTCCGACGGCTTGTGACCTGTATTCACATGCTCTCCGAGATCGAGCGCTCAGCCGATCTGATGGTCAACGTGTGCAAAGCCAGTCGACGAATGTTCGGGCAATCTCTCACTCCGCAGATCCGCGGTCTTGCCGCTTCCATGAGCAAGGAAGCCAACAAGCTCCTTCGGTTGTCGCTGGACGCCTTTGCCGACAACAACGTGTCGTTGGCGGCGGCCCTGGGTGACATCGACGACGAACTCGACCAGCTCAACCGTGACATGGTCGAGGCGATTTTCGCTCACGAAGGGCAGCAGGAAATCGAGCTTTCGGGAGCGGTCCAGTTGGCGCTTATCGCCCGCTACTACGAGCGAGTCGGTGATCACGCGGTCAACATCGGAGAACGAGTGATTTACATGGTTACCGGTAGCCATGAGGTTCACGCCGAGATGGCCGACGGTCACGGCGATTCGGCGGAGGAGTAGAAGCGGGGTAGTGGTAGGCGTTCTCACCGTCCTGGCTGCACTGGTCATTGGAGCCGTCCTTGGCCTTCTTTGGGCCGGGCGGCGGGCCCGGATGTCGGCCGGTGAGATCAACTCAACGCCGCCGGCCGATCCAGACGCCGAGGTGTACGGCGCCGGCATCGTCGGAAGTTCAGCCGACGTTGCCGCCAGCGTCGGCGAGGAACCGCCGGGCGCGCAACTGGCGGCCAGCCTGGTTGCCAAAGCCTTGGCCGATCTTCGCCTCGGTGTGGTGGTGTTCGACGGTCAAGGCGAGGAGCTTTACAGGAACCTGACGGCCGAGGAGTTCAAAACCGCCCGTCACGGCAACGCCTTGACCGAGGCCGCCATCGAGCGGGTGGTGGAAGGCGCTCTCATCGGGCTGTCGCTGGAAGAGAGCCTCGACCTCTACGGACCGCCGCAACGAAGCCTACGAGTCCAAGCTTCGCCCAGTCTTGATGGTGACCAGATCACCGGTGTGACCGCTGTGGTGGAAGACGTAACCGAAGCTCGCCATGCGGAGCGGGTTCGCAGCGACTTCGTGGCCAACGTCAGCCACGAGCTCCGCACCCCTGTCGGGGCCATGAGTGTCCTGGCCGAGACGCTGGCCGACTGCGATGACGATGCAGTGGCGGCTCGGTTGACCGCCCGAATTCAACGGGAAGCGGTTCGCATGAGCCAGACCATCGCCGACCTGTTGGTCCTATCCCGGCTTGACGCCGGAGCGGTGACCGCGTCCGATACCACCGACTTGGCGTCGGTCGTGTCCATGGCCATTGACAGGGTCAGTGAGGTGGCGACGCAACGTGGTGTGGACATCGTTGTCGACAACACCGAGAGTGGTCCGGTCCTGGTCGACGGAGAGCAGGGGCAGCTCGTCTCGGCGGTGGCCAATCTGCTGGACAACGCCATCAAGTACTCCGATGTTCCCTACTTCGATCCTCTCGGCATCTCCGAGCCCGTCGGCGGTAGTCGACGGGCGAGTGATGAGCGACTCGACGCCACAGTAACCGTGTCGCTGGCTATTGAGGGCGGGTCATCTTCAACCGACCGGCCGGAGGCGGTGATGTCGGTGGCCGATCAGGGCATCGGCGTTCCCGAGGCTGATCTCAACCGCATTTTCGAGCGCTTCTATCGAGTCGACAATGCCCGAAGCCGTGACACCGGGGGAACCGGTCTTGGCCTCTCGATCGTTCGCAATACGGTCATGAACCACGGCGGAACTATTGACGTCGACTCGGTTGAAGGACGCGGTTCGACGTTCACGGTCCGTCTTCCACTGTCTCCCGCTCAACTGCAGTTGGATTCCACACCAACCCAAACCGACGTCGAGGCGGGCAACGGCCGACCCTGAAGCGAGCCGGTAGGGAGTTCTGAAGCGAGTTTGCAGTAGCGAGTATGCAGTAGCGAGTCAGCCAAAGTGAGTTGGTTGGACGAGTTGGTCAAAACAAGTTGGAGGAAGGATCCAGGGTGGAAAAGGCCGAGCGCAGTCGAGTACTGGTAGTCGAGGACGAGGAAGCATACGTTGACGCCCTGACCGTCGGGTTGTCCCGGGAGGGGTTTGACGTGTCTGTCGCCAGGACCGGAGCGGAAGCGTTGTCCGGCTTCGACGAATGTGATCCCGACGTCGTGCTGCTCGACCTGATGTTGCCCAGCGTCTCGGGGCTGGACGTCTGCCGTGAGCTCCGGAGTCGTTCAACGGTGCCGATCATCATGGTCACGGCCAAGTCGGCGGAGGTCGACACGGTCGTCGGGCTGGAGGTGGGCGCCGACGACTATGTGACCAAGCCGTACCGGATACGGGAGCTTGTCGCCCGCATCCGTGCCCTTCTCCGTCGGGAGGACATTATCCGAGCCGAAGCCGGGCGCTCAACGCCGGTTGCCGACACAGGGTCCGATACGCCGGTCGATGAGGCCATCGTCGTCGGTGATGTTTCCCTCGATGTCGCCAAACATGAGGTGGTGATCCGGGGTGAAGAGGTCTCCTTGCCGTTAAAGGAGTTCGAGCTCCTTCACTACCTGATGGCCAACGCCGGTCGGGTACTTACCCGAGACGCACTTATCGACCGGGTCTGGGGCCATGACTACGTCGGCGACACCAAGACCCTGGACGTGCACATTAAGCGACTCAGAGGCAAGGTCGAACAAGAACCGTCCAAGCCGGGTGTGATCGTCACGATTCGAGGACTGGGTTACAAGTTCGAGCGCCAGCGCTGAGAAACACCCGAATAACATGGGACTGAGGCGCTCGTCCGACCGGGGTGTCTTTGGTCCGGGACTGATTCGGTTTACCATCTTGTCCTGGTGACTACTTCGACAACAGGCGGCGGCCGGACGAACCCCTCACGCCGCCGCGCCCCCGGCAGCGTCACGCCGTTCCAACGCCTGGCCCGCACACACGCCTTCTCGGTCGCCGGCGACGCCCTGTTGGCCATTGCTCTGGCCGACTCGCTGTTCTTCGACGTCGACCCCAACGACGCCCGCTGGCGGGTCGGAGCGTATCTGCTGCTCACCATTGCCCCGTTTGCGTTCGTAGCCCCCTTCCTGGGGCCGGTGATGGATCGCGTACCCGGCGGACGTCGGTACATGATCATTTTCTCGGCGCTGGTACGAGCCGGCCTCATGGCCGCGTTGGTGCGGTACGTACAGGACTGGCCACTGTTTCCGCTGGCATTTTCCATGTTGGTGATGGGCAAGACCTACGCGGTGGCCAAGAGCGCGGTGGTGCCGACGACCGTTGCCACCGAAGCCGACCTGGTGCGGTCCAACTCCCGGCTGGCCATTCTTTCCGCCGTGTCGGGAGCAGCGGCCAGTGTGCCTGGCGTATTGCTGCTGCGATTCGGGGGAGCGGAGTGGGTTCTGGCCCTGGGTGTATTCGCATTTCTGGCTGCCGCCTTCTTCGGCTTCGCCATCCCTTCCACCACCGTGGCACCCAAACGGGAGGGTCGAGCGGAACGAAACGAGCTGCGTGGTGCCGGGATTCTGGTTTCGTCCAGTGCCATGGGCTATCTCCGCGGTGTCGCCGGATTTGTGACCATGCTGTTGGCCTTCGCCCTGCGGGGTGGCATCGATCCCGGCCCGACCAACGCCGGGGTCGAACTTGGTCACCAGGTCCGCCAAGCGGTCGGTTTCGACCGGCTTGATTTGGCCAGCGGCGGAGCTCCGCCGTGGCACTTCGGGGTGGCTCTGGTCGGAGTCGGGCTCGGCGGACTATTGGGATCGGTGGCGGTGCCCCGACTACGGGCAAGCCTTCGAGAAGAACGGATTCTCGCTTACGGCCTTATAGCTCTTACCGTTCTGGCCGTACTGGCCGCCATTTCCACCGGGCTGGCCGGGGCGTTCATCATGAGCCTGGGAACAGCACTGGCCGCCCAGGGCGGCAAACAGGCCTTTGACGCAATCGTGCAGCGAGACGCCCCTCGGGCAAACCTCGGGCGGACGTTCAGCCGTTATGAGAGCCGCTTCCAGCTGATCTGGGTCTTGGGTGCCATCATCCCGGTCGTAATCCCGCTGCCGGCAAGGATCGGCTACCTCATGATCGCCGCATCGGCGGCATTCGTGGCCGCTACGTATTGGGTTGGACGAACACCGAATCCGGCGGCCGTCGTCTCCGACGGCGTTCTGGCCCAGAACCTTGATCGGCTGGCCGAGTCTCTACCGGCATCGCTCGGTCAACGGCTTCGAGTCCGAACCTGGGCCCGGGCGGCTGACCCCGGTGACCGGACCGGATCGGCTGGAACCTACTCCGACTCGTCGCCCTGAGGCTCGCTGCCGCCCTCGCCATGATCGTTGTGATCGCCATCGAGGTCGTCGAGACCTGAAAGGTCATCAGGAACGATCAGCCCCATGCCGTCGGGGTCGTCAGCCAACCCGATACGGGCCAGCCATAACCCCGGGGCGTCAACCTCGGCCGCTGTAGGCAGGTCCAACTCATCAGCCCATAGGCGCTGGAGGCCGTCGTGGCCCGCCCGCTCGACGATGCCTGAGATGAACACCCGGCCTCGCTCCACGGTGACCGGGCCCACTTCAAGACCAAGCAGACGTTCGGTGAACCGATCCGACGGGTCGGCCTCTGATGTTCGATCGGTCATGCGGCGCCGAATGTCTTCATGGCTGGGAATCAACGACTCGGCAATGGTTCCCACTGTGTGGTCCACGTAGCCGAGAATGGCCGATAGCAGGGCGTCGATTTGCGGCACCAGAAGGTCTTGAGCGGGTGAGCGCAGAAGCGACAGGACTGTGTCAGGGTCATTAAAGGCCTCTGATACTTCCTGCATTTGAGACATGTCGGTGACCGGACCCAGCTTCTCGGCGATGGCTTGCTCGTTGGGGCGGAAGGCGGAGGCGAAGTCGATCAGGAGCGCCTCCAGACGGCTGCGTACGTGGTCGATGTTGAGAACGGCATGAGTGACCATCTCGTGGATCAGGATCCACAAGCGAAGGTCGTCGTTGGGGACACCCCACACCTTGGCCGACCGGTCAATATTGGTTGGAACCACCAGCACCTCAGCGCCGTCTCGCGGAACGGGCAGATCGTACTGCCCCAGCGCCCGGCGACCGAGGTGACCCAACATGTTGCCGGCCGAGGTGGCAACGAGAAACGGGCCGAGGGAGGCAAACAGCTGGCCCATGATCTGGGCGGGGAACAGGGCGGCGAAATCGGCGCCGAAGGGGCTGTCCTCCGCCGACCCGAACTGCTCAACGTCGGTTTCATCGGACTCTCCGGTAGTCGAGCCGGACGACGACGCCAGATTTTCCGACAGGGCCTCGCCGAAACGTTCGAAAAACGGCCGGTAGGCAACGATGCTTTGAGTGCTCCACACCGAGCGGGTCACCGCCGTCACTTTCAGGCCCGGAGGAAGCCGTAGGCCTGGTACCTGACCGACATGGAGTTCGGCCACTCGGCCGAGGTCTTCCATAGCGATCCGATCGGCCGGATTGATGTTGTGCTCGCTTCCTCCGTCGGAGGCAATGGCTGCCGCCATGTCAATGGCCGCCTTCCACGGATCGGCCTTGGCCAGTCCGCCGAGTAGAGCATTGAAGTCGAAGAACGGGATGTCTCCACCGAGTGGATTACTACTGCTCACAAGGGCATGGTAGAGCAGTGCAGTCCATAGTTGTTACCGGAGCCGGTGGCGGGGTCGGGCGAAGAGTGGTTTCCAAGCTGCTGGAGCGCCCCGATGTCGGGCGAGTTGTGGCCCTGGACCGCCTGCCTCTCAGCGACACTGACGATGCCGAGCAGGACAGACTCGTGCCTCGAACCGTCGACTTGCGGACCGGCGACCTGGTACCGCTGCTGGAAGGCGCCGATTCAGTCGTCCACCTGGCCGAGGATCACCGGAGACTGCGACGTCGCCGCCATGACACGTCCATCCTCCTGCGGCTGTTGGAGGCGGCCACCGAAGCGAACGTCCGCCACCTGGTCGTCCTGTCCTCCGCTCTTGTCTACGGCGCCCACCCCGACAACCCGGTTCCACTAACCGAAGCTCACCCTATTCGCCCCGTGGACGCACTTATGCAGGCCCGCTTGAAAGCAGAGTTGGAGGAGCTGGCCAGCCAGTGGGCGGCGGACCGAAAGGCCCGCTTGGCCGTTCTGCGGCCGACCACGGCGTTCTCGGAAGATGGACCGAGCTGGGTTGGTGCGGCCTTGCGGGCCGCCATGAGCGTAAGAGCCGAACAGGTCGACCCCCCGATGCAGTTCGTTCATCACGAGGATCTGGCCTCGGCCGCCGTCTTGGCCGCCAGCAATCGACTGGACGATGTCTACAACGTCTCGGCCGACGGCTGGATCGGGGCCGACGTCTTCCGGGCGATGCGAGGGGAGATCGAGGTTCGACTACCGGAGCGGCTGGGTGAGATCCGCCACAAGTTGGCTCGACGAGTGGTCGACGGCGCGTTGCTTGACGGTCTCGAGCCTTACGTTCGCTATCCGTGGGTGGTGGCCAACGATCGGTTGCGGGCGGAAGGCTGGGCGCCTCGCTACAGCAACGAGGAGAGCTACATGGCCGGAACGGCCGCTCCGTTGCTTGCGTCTCTTGGCCCACGAGAGCGGCAGGAGCTGGTACTGGGTGTGCTGGGGGCCGCCGGGGCGGCCACGGCGGGGGCCGCCCTATGGCTGCGAAATCGGGTTGACCGCTAGGTGCGGATTGTCAACCTGCAACGCTGACGTCTTGAACTGGACGTTGGCTCGTTCGACGGTAAGGACCACCGACGAACCGGGCTCGACTCGTCGCATGACGTGGGTCAAGTGGTCCGGATTCATGATGGAGATGCCGTCAACGGCGACCACGACGTCGCCGTCTATCAAGTCGTTGGCAAACGGACCGGTCGGGTCGACGCCGATCACTGTTGAGCGTCCGTCGGCGTCGGAGTCAAGATCGACGGCGAAGGATTCGTCGCTGCCGTCGAGTGACAGTAGAGACTGGGCCAGACGGATGACGTCATCCACCGGCAGGGCGGCGACCACGGCGCCGGCGGCGTTGACAACCAGACCGACCAGATCTCCCGCCGGCGTGGTTAGAGGGGCGCCGGCCAGATGGTCTTCGAACGGTATCGATGTGACGATGGCCGAGTAGATCGTATGGCCGGAGTAGTGGGAGATGGCTTCGTCCACGCTGATGACGGCTCCGTCTTTTGATGGCACCCTGCGTCCGTCTCCGACAATGACCTGTTCTACCTGTTCCGGGTCGAAGCGGGGGAGCGCTACCAGTTCTTCAAGAAGAAGACCCGGCTCTCCGTCGACCACGTTCGCCGCGTCGGGGGTGGCCAGAACAGCAATATCGGCGAAGCGGTCGTGGCCCAGGATCCTGACCGGGAACGGTTCTCTGGCCGTTGTTCCTTCAAGCCACAGTTCGGAGTAGGAATCGATCGCACTGGCCGAGGTGACCATGATGTCGCCCATGATCATGACTGTTGCCAACGCTGACTCGGCGTCGTCGGATGAGAACAGCGAGCCCTGTGCCACCGACTTGTCGGCAAATGACGCTGGCCGCTCAGGCGTTAGATCGGGCAGCGTGGGGGGAGACTCCCTTGCTGGTACCACCGCCCCCGGCTCATCGAGATCGTCGCCTGGCGACCCGTTTGGATCGAAGTCCGAATCAGGAATGGTGGCCGCGCTGTTTCCCTGCTCGGCTTGGCTCAAGAATTCATCTGGCAAACCGGTTTGACCGGCGGTGAAGAGTTGGAACGCGGTGGCAGCCGCCACCAACAGCACGACTGCGCCGAACAAACCTTTGGAGGCCAAGGACGCGGCGAAGGGCGAAGACCCGGATTCCACCACCGGTACCGGACCGGTGGACAGGTTGCCGTTCATCTCCGACGGATGGCGCCAGGCGCGCTGCGACGGGTCTGGAAGGCCCCGTATCGTCGGTTCAGCTTCGTCGTCTGCCGCCACGAACCTACAGAGTAGTGCTAGGTAGTTGATGCGTTCCGTCGGGTCGGAGAAAATACCCGACAATTTCCAGCGCATCGATATGGTTGTCGATGATCGACTAGGCAGGTTCACCGGTCAACCGATCGAGATGGCCGAACCGCCCCACTTGCCCATTGGCGGCCTAAAATCCTGTGTTGTGAGCAGTGACAGCGCAGCATCGGTTCCGACACCGGCCCCGGAAGATGCACCGGAACATACTCCGGAAGGTCCGCAGGAAGATACATGGATAGCGATCAGCGGCGCCGAGCTGCCGGTACATCAGGCTTCGGATTGGGCCACCGTGCCCAGTTGTGGAGCGGTCGTGACCTTCACCGGTACCGCTCGAGATCATTCGACCGGGCGTGAGGATGTAACCCGGCTCGAATACGAGGCCTACGAGGAAGAAGCGGTGCCGCGGTTGCGGGCGGTGGCCGACGAGATTCGCAAACGCTGGCCTGACGTCGCCCGGATAGCCATGATCCATCGCGTAGGCGAAGTGCCGTTGACCCACGCCGCGGTGGTGGTTGTCGTGTCCGCTCCGCATCGAGACGCCGCCTTTGAAGCCGGCAGATTTGGTATCGACACGCTGAAGTCCACGGTTCCGATCTGGAAACGTGAGGACTGGGCTGAAGGCACCAGCTGGGGCCTGGAAGCGCAACACATCGTGAGCGTGGACGCCGTCGACTAGTTGGCGGAACGCTGGCTGGTCGCCACCGACCGCCGTCGACTAGTTGGCGGAACGCTGGCTGGTCGCCACCGACCGCCGTCGACTAGTTGGCAGGACCCTCGGTCTCACAATGAAGTTTCGGTGAGGTCCTCAGCGGCTTGGCGAACCTGCCAGTCCCGATCGTCCAGCGCTTTGGTCAGCGCAGCTTCGGCCCGGTCATCATCGAAAGCAGCCAAGGCCAGGACCGCTCGCCGCCGTACGGTGGCAACGTCCTCGGTGCCGTGCAGGATCGCATCGAGGCCCGTGCCCAATGCTCCCAAGGCGGCCACAGCCGATTCTCTGGCCAGCGGATCCGAATGGTCCGTCGCCTGTGAGGACAGCGCTTGCGTGGTCGGATCCAGCGCCTCGTCGGGGATCTCGAGCTCGCCCAGAGCGAAGGCTGCTAGTTCGCAGTAGCGATCGTCACCCAGCAGGTTGACCAACTCGGGCCAGAGCCGGGCACCGCTGTTCGACCTTGGGGTCAACTCGATGGCCCGCCGCACAACCTGTTCGGCCGAGTCGGCCAAAGCCGCCCTCAATCGTCCGAGATCAAGCAGATTCTGTTTGTCGGCCGCGCCGAGGGCCAAACGGCGAACCATCGGGTCGACATCGGTCAATGCCGCGACGATTGTCGGTGTGTCGCCTGAGTGCCCGGCCACCGCCACCTCTTGGCGCTTTTGCCACAAGTCTCTAATCGCGCCACTATACTTCTGGCTCACCGCCGCATGTCGTTCGCGCACCGCCGCGCCGTCGACATCCCACCGCCGAACAAGGGAAATGAAGAGGTTCTGACGTGTCTCACATGGTCATCTACCGAGGCTCCGATGGGAAGCCGGGCTACCACCAGACCGACGATATTCACGACGCCGTGGCGTTCGTGGAACGGATGCGAAACGACAGTGGAGTCGAACACGCCCGGATCTTCAGGCTGGAAGAGGTCGTCTTCGAATACAAGCCGTACTACCGGGTCGAACTGTCCGACGGAACCACGATCTCGTCCGACGCCATGCTAAACGCCGACGAGGCCAACGCCGGACTGCCAATGGACGCCCCAGCCGAGGTCGGGGTCGGCCAGATGGGCCAAGGCGCCAACGGAAACGCGGTGGCGGTCGAGGAGTCCGCTTCGGCCGTGGCAGTGGTTGATGACAACGGTGACGACGGACCCAAACGAGGGCTCTTCGGCCGCTAGGCCAACGCATCGGCCGGGTCTGGAGACCAGACCGGTCGTCAGCCTCCCAAAAAGAGGATCTCACACCCGACGTAGCACTCGGGTCGGTGTTTGGCCGCCGGGCTAACAAACCGGTGGCTTTGCGCGTTAACGGGACTGTGTTCCCCGGTGAGCGGCCGGGGCTCAACTGGTCTAGGCGATGGCCTGCTCGACCAAGAAGATGAGCAGCAAGATGGTGATCGTAATCAGGCCGGCCAGCACCAGCCCGCCGATAAGCACCATGGCCGCCAACGAGATGACCGCAGTGAACCGTCGCCACAGCGGTATTCGAGCTGATCGGGGCGTTCGGGGTGCTGTTTGGCTGCTTGCCGTCATGTGGACGTACCTGGTCGATGCATCGGTTTGGGTGAGTGTTCGAAAGAGTTCCGCCGGGGACCCGTGGCGGTCGTTCGTTTGACCGATCGGCGGTTGCGGGCCACACAAAAGGATCATTTGTCGCCATTTTGCGTGGGTTTTTTCGGGAGGTTTAGGTCTCCGCTGTAGTTTGGTCGTCATAGTGTCCGATAGGAGAACGATGGACGACGCTTCTCCCAGTGTACGCGGTGACGACCAGCCAGGTCACGCAGCACCTGAAGTTGGCGGTACCGGAGGCGATACGGCGATGGAAAATCCGGCTGAAGGCAACCCGGCAGACAACATGACCGAGGTGTATGACCATGTGTCCGATTCGTCCGGCGCCGCCGATGTGTACAGCAGCCGGGTTCGACGCATGGTCAGAAACATGGCGGTACTGCTGGTCGCTCTGTTGGCTGTCGGCGTGGCCGTGGGCGCGTTCGTCAAAGTTCCCTACATCGGTTTGATGCCGGGCTCGGCTCGTGACACCGAACCGCTCTTGGCGGTTGAAGGCATTGACGAGTTCCCCAGTGATGGAACGTTCCTCTTCACCACCGTTCAGATGCGGCAGCGGCCGAACTTTTGGGAGTGGTTGTGGTTACGGGCCGACCGTGACGTCGAAGTCGTTCCCGAGGAGCTGATTCTCAACGGTCGGACACCAGAAGAGAACAGAAGCCAGAACCTCGAGTTTATGGACCAGTCCAAGGAGGTCGCCGTTGCGGTGGCCCTTGAGAAGCTGGGTTACGACGCCGTGCAGTCCGACGCGGTGATCGTGGTCAACACCACCGAAGGCGACCCGGCCGACGGGCTGTTGATGCCCCAGGACCTCATTGTTGCCATTGACGGCGTTGGGATTCCAAGCACAAACACTCTGCGGGAAGTGCTCTCCGGCTACGCACCTGGCGACGAGATCGAAATGGAAGTTCGTCGACACGGCGAGGAGCAGGCGGAGGTCGTTTCCCTGGTCTTGGGCGAACACCCCGAGATACCGGGCGGAAGCTTCATTGGTATAACGCCGGTTGACAATTTGCTGTTCAACGAAGGCTTCGAATTCAACGTCGAAATCGACAGTGGTTCGGTGGGCGGCCCGTCCGCCGGGTTGGCCTTTACCCTTGCCGTTCTTGATCAGCTGACCGAAGGCGAACTGACCGGCGGCGCCGATGTGGCGGTGACCGGCACCATCGATGTCATCGGCAACGTGGGCTCGGTCGGTGGCGTCCTGCAAAAGACGGCGGCCGTCCGTGATATGGGAGCCGACGTATTTCTGGTGCCGGCCGATCTCGGGTCCATTTCTCTGGAGGATCTGGAGGACCGGGCCGGGGACAAGTTGAAGATCGTGCCGGTGGCAACCATCGAAGACGCACTGATTGCTCTCGAGGAAATCGGTGGCAATGTTGGAGCAGTTGACGAGTTCGCCGCCTCGGTGCAGGAAGACGGCCGGGACGGTCAGTAGCGACACCATTCCAGCAAGTGGTGGCAACAAATGCCGACAGTGAGGGAGAATCCTCATCCAGGGCATCCAGCATCAGAGGTTGCCGGGGTCCTACCATCGTTGTATGGCAACGATGAGTGACGACGAGTTCGCTCCGAAGAAGATTGCTTCCGCCGAATTTCCTACAGCCTTCCGGGGCTTTGACCCAGATGCCGTCCGCTCATACTTGAGCCGTCTGGCGACCATACTGGAAGAGACCGGAGACGATGGCCTGGCCATCCTGGCCAGGACAACGACGCAGGATCGCATCGAGGAACTCGAAGAGGAAAACGAGACGCTTCGTCGGGAGCTGAGGGAGCTAGAGCTTGAATCGGTCCAGCGGACCGTCTCCGGTGAAGACGTTGAAACGCCGAGCGACCCGGGCGAGATTGACGAGCACCGGGCCATTGAGCTGCTCGGACAGGAAACGGCACGGGTGCTTGAATCGGCCAGATCAGCGGCCGCCGACATCATCAAACGCTCCGAGGCCGACGCCGCCGAGAAGCTGGAGTCGGCTGAAGAGGAGCTGAGCGCTGCTCGCAAAGAGGCCCGCACCTACCTGACAGACAAGCAGGCCGAAGTTGAGGATCTGGTTGCCCGGGTCACGGCCGAGGCCGAGGAGTCGGCCCAGCAGGTTCGAGACGACGCCGATGAACATCGGCAAATGGTGCTCGAAGAGTCGAGCAAAATCCTTTCCGACGCCGAGTTCTCGGCCGAGGAGTCGGAACGGGAAGCCCAGTCAAGAGCCGAACAAATCGTGGCTGACGCTGAAGCGATCCGGCAGCAGATCCTTTCCGAACTGGTTGTCGAGCGGACAAAGTCACAGACCGATCTGGAAGAGATGGCGGCCACTCGTGATCGGTTGGCCATGGCACTGCGGGTCGCCCGATCCGAGATTGACGAAATGTCCGAGCGTCTCGAGGAGATCACAACAAGGCCGGAAGGCCGGAAGACAGGTCACCCCGATGCCCCGGATGTCGCCGGCCTCGACGCCAGCGTCGATGACGAGGTAGCCAAATTGGCGGCCGAACTCGACTCACGCCTGGGCCTCCCGCCCGAAGATTCTGACGCCATCGTCGGCAAGGCTGGAGACAATGCCGAGGCCCCGACAACAGGCAAGACAGACAGCACAAACAACACAGAGGCCGGCGAGGCATCGGCTGACACGAATGCCGTCGCCGAGCAGACCGTCATTGATCTGACGGACTCGGAATCGACCGGTGACGACGCATCCCACCGGGCCGATCGCTCGGCTGAAGGCTCAAAGAGTAACCAAGGGACTTCGAGAGCGAGCAAAAAGCGGACCAACCGGTCCAAGACGACCGGAGCCAAGTCGCCCAAGAGCAAGGCCAAGGGCCAGCCGGGTGGCGGTACCCGACCAGCCGCCGATGACACCGCGGCCAGTGCCCAGACAGCCACGGCAACAGCGTTGGCCGAACGGCCGCAGGACGTTGTGGAGTCAGACATCCACACGGACGACTCGGTGCCTGAAACCGATGGCCCCGCCCAGGAGACTGGGACCGAAAGCAAGCCCAATACCGCCGACGTGGAAGCTCCCGACGGTGCTCCTGAGCACGTTGACGCTGTAGACGGTGATTCTGTAGACGGTGATTCTGTACCCGGCGACTCTGCCGGGACCGAGGCGGAGGCTGAGGAAACCGACACAACCGTCGAGGCCGATGCCGAGAAACAGCGCATCGCCACCGGCTTGATCGAAGGTTTCACCACTATCGAACTGTCCGAGGCCGATATCGACCTGGCCGCTGAGCAGCGTCGCAAAGAGCCCGAACAGGAGCTGTCCAATATCATCACCACCGTCGAATCGCGGAGTCGAACTGCGGTTCGTGGCTCGGATCACGACGTCAACCGAGGCGATCTCCGAATCGAAGGTTCCGACTTCCGAGGCAAATTGGCTTCGCCGCTCATCGCCAGAGACAAGGCGCTCAAGGGGCTGGATGACACCCAGCGGGCCATGCGCAGGGTGGTCAACGATGATCAGAGTGACGTCCTCGACCGGATCCGAGGAGGCAAGGGCCGGCTGAAGGTTGATGAGCTGGCTCCGCTCAACCAGCAACTCGAGCGGTATCTGGTTCCCGTGCATCGGGGTCTCTTGCCGGTTGGTTTGGCAGGAGCTCGTGTCGGCGGGAAGGTTCCCGATACACCCGAGCCGCTCGAACGTCTTGAGCAAGCTGTTGCCCGCTACATCGTTGATCGGCTCCGCATCCCGGTGATTCAGCTGATCGAAGAGGACGAAACCGATGACCGGGAGGCCATTTTGGACCCCATCCGGTCGGTCTACCGGGACTTTCGCAACGGCAGCCTGATAGATCTGGTTGAAGACTCGATGTACGAAGCGTTCGCCATAGGCGTGTTCGCCGCCATCGGCGATGGAGCGGAAGTTTCCTGGTTGCTGGATCCCCGTTTCGATCCGGATCCGGCGTGTGAAATCAACGCCGACCGCCAAGGCTTGGTGAAGGGCGATGCCTTCCCCAGCGGACACGCTCGTCCACTGGCGGTGCCAAGCTGTCGCTGCCTGGTCATTTCCGCCTAGGACCTGCGCTGGTAGGCGCACGTCCTAGGCATCACATGGCTCTTCGGCCAAGGCCTCATCGGACCTGTGCGGGTTCCTTCTTTAGGTGGCGTTTATCACGGTGTCTTTTCGAGACCTTTTTCGGTCGGTGGGACCGGGCTGTAGGCCTAGAGCACTACGATCTTGAGTAATGCGCACCTTACGTGATCGGCCGGGAACGTCGCGGCTTCGGATCATCTCGCTGGTCGTAGCCGGAATCTTCTTTGTCCTGTTCCTTTCGGCCAACGGAATCGCCAGCGTCTATACCGACTGGCTCTGGTTCCAGCAGCTCGACGTTGGTTCGGCCTGGTTGACGAGGGTCGGCACCCAATGGCTGCTGGCAGTGATCTTCGGTCTGGCGTTCTTCGCGATTTTCTGGGGCAATCTGTTCTTGGCCGACCGCCTCAAACCGGCTCAACGGCCAGTGTCAGCCGAGGAGGAGCTGGTCGAGCGGTATCACGCCATGGTCGGCCGCAACGCCGGCAAGGTCCGGTTGGCTCTTGCCGCCTTCTTCGCTCTGGTCGCGGGTGCCAACACGTCGGCCCAGTGGCGAACGTGGGTTTTGTTCCGCAACGGGCAGGACTTCGGCGTCAACGACGCCCTTTTCGGTCGAGACGTCGGCTTCTACGTATTTCGACTCCCCATGTGGTCGTTTGTGGTCGACTGGCTGTTTGCCACGCTGGTACTCACGCTGATCGTCGTTCTGGTCGCCCACTACCTCAACGGTGGTATCCGTCCATCCATCGGTGATCACCGCGTGAGCCGGGGCATCAAGATTCACGTTTCGCTGCTGCTGGCGGCACTGGCCGTCCTGCGAGCCGTCGCCTACTGGTTTGATCGGTTGCAGTTGGTCAACTCCAAGACGGGCAACTTCGACGGGGCGTTGGCCACGGACGTTCTCATCCGTGAACCGGCGTTCAATTTGCTGGCGTTGATTTCGTTGTTCTGCGGCGTGCTGTTCCTCTACAACATTTTCCGGCCCGGGTGGGGGCTTCCGGCCGTGGCGGTCGCCGTTTGGTTGGCCAGCCACTTCATTATCGGAAATGCTTTCCCGCTGGCGTATCAGCGTCTTCGCGTTGAGCCGGTGCAGTCGCAGCGCGAAGTCGATTTCGTCAGCCGCAACATCGAAGCCACCCGCTTCGCCTACGGTCTTGACGAGGGACGGCTGAAGCGGGAGCCTCTGGACTACAGCGCCGGTCTGACCACCGCTGACGTGGAGGCCAACGCCGACGTATTGCAGAACGTGCCGGTGGTCGACCCGTTGCTGGCCTTCGACGAGGTGACCCGCATCGAGGCCGATCGCCAGATCTACCAGTTCTCCGCCCCCCTGGATGTTGATCGGTACATGATCAACGGTGAGCTTCGCCCGGTTGTTCTGTCAGCCAGAGGTTTGAACGTCAACGAGGTTGGGACAACGTGGGAGAGCCAACACGTCATCTTCACCCACGGCTACGGAGCCGCCGTGGTGGCCGGATACGACGAGGCGACAGCAGCCTCATCAGGTGATTCCCGGGCTCTCAATTTCCTCATCAGCGGCCTGGGCGAGATTCAACAGGACGAGATGTTCCCGGTTCCGCTGGAGCAGCCTCGGGTTTACATCGGCGAGAACTTCGGTGGCTACGCCATTGTCGGTGCCGACCGTGAAGAAGTCGACTTCCAGGATCGGACAACGTCGGAGTTGTTCAGCTACGACGGTGAAGCAGGCGTAGGCATAGGGTCGATTGGCCGGCGGATTGCCTTTGCTTTGCGATTCCGGCAGCTGGATCCGCTGATCTCCCGCAACATCACGGACCGCTCGAAGGTCATTTACAACCGTGACGTCGTCGACCGGGTGCAGACGATGGCCCCGTTCCTCCGATTCGATCGAGATCCGTACCCGGTTATCGCTGAAGGTCGAATCTTCTGGGTGATGAACGGCTACACCACCACCAACGAGTTCCCGTATTCGCAGACCGTCTCCACCCAGGTTGAGCTTGGATCAAGCCTGGCCGGCGGCTTCAACTACATCCGGAACTCGGTGAAGGTTGTCGTCGACGCTTACGACGGCACGGTGCAGATGTTCGTTGTCGACGATGAGGATCCAATCATCGCCGCATGGCAGGAAGCGTTCCCGTCGTTGTTCTCCGACGAAGCTGATGTGCCCGATGAGATTCGCCAGCACTTCAAGTACCCGGAAGAGCTCTTTACCGTGCAAACCGATATGTGGTCCGACTATGTGGTATCGGACGCCCGCGATTTCATCCAGCAGGACGTCGCCTGGTCGATCGCATCACAGCCCCGGATCGAGGCTCAGACCGAAGAGGGCGACAACACGGTTTCCATCCCGATGAATCCGCAGTACCTGATGGCGCGACTGCCGGGCGAGGAGCAGGCCGAATACGTCCTTCAGCGGGCCTTCGTGCCTCGGGGCGGAGCTTCTGGTAGTACGACCGCCCGTCCCGAGCTGACCGGCATCATGATGGCCCGTTCAGATCCCGACAACTACGGAGAGCTTGTACTGCTCGACGTGCCGTCGGGTGAGATCAACGCTCCAGACCTGGTTCACGCCGAGATCCGTCAGAGCGAAGATCTTACGGACTTCATCAGGGATAAAGCCGGCGCTCGGGTGCGATTCGGTGAGATGAGCATTGTCCTGGTTGACGACACCATTGTCTTCATCCGGCCGGTGTACGTGGAGTCGAACAGCGCCACCTCGGTCCCTGAGCTCCAGCGGATTGTTGCCGTCAACGGCACACGAATTTCGATGGCCAATACGGTGGAGGAAGCGCTGGCCGGTGTTGTTTCGTCCAGTGGCGTGCCCACTGCCACTACCGGCGATGACGGCGAAGTCGACGGTGGTAGCGCCGACGACGGCTATGACCCGTCAGGCGAGTCGGTAGTCGACCTGATCATCGCTGCCAACGAGTTCCTGGAACGGGCGGAGCAGGCCGAGGCATCCAACCCTGAGGAAGCGGCCCGCCTCAGAGGCTTTGCTCAGCGAGCGTTGGATCAGGCTGGAGCCCTATTGGGCGGCACAGCGCAGAGTCAAGAAGCTACGAACGACGACACGTAGGTAGCACACGTCGGTCGCCGAGGGGCATCAGCTGCTCACATTCGTCCGATTGTTACAAAGCTGAAAGACATATGCCTTTCAGCATGGACATTGATGGTGCTACCATACAAAGTAAGGTCCGATCGATTGCTTGGGTTCTTCGCGGCGGAAGGTTATTCAAGCAGCGGTCGGGCCATCTTTTTTTCCGGCAGGTCATTTCCGCACTCACCACGGTTCGAGTCGATTCCCCACCTGACGGCCCACTACGCTGGTAGGAGAGAGGTAGGCGCAGCTCCCGGAGAGGCGCCCGGCTTCTCTTAGAGCCCCTCACCACTCTGCACAGGGAGTTGCATCTCAGATGTTTCGACGAGTCGATCCACGGACTCTGACGGTCCCCGCCCCCGAAGACACGCTGCCCGGGCGCTCAGACGCCATCGAAGTAGCACCCGCCCATCTCGTGCTTGGCACGCCGATGACCGGCCCCTTTGATGACCGCTATGACTCGATTGTCTTCGGAATGGGTTGTTTCTGGGGAGCGGAGCGATTCTTCTGGCAACAATCGGGGGTCTACACAACGGCGGTCGGTTACGCCGGAGGCACCACACCAAACCCCACCTACGAAGAGACCTGCACCGGTCGCACCGGACACACCGAAGCGGTGCTGGTGGTCTACGATCCAGCTGAAGTCGATCTGTCGATCTTGTTCAAGATCTTTTGGGAAAATCATGACCCGACTCAGTACATGGGGCAGGGCAACGACATCGGAACCCAATACCGATCGGCGATTTATGCCAGCGACGAGGGTCAGCTGAAGGCTGCTATGGCCAGTCGAGACGCCTATCAGGCCAGCCTGGCTGCGGCCGGCTTCGGTGAGATCACCACTGAGATCGCCCCGGCAGGCCCGTTCTACTATGCCGAGGACTACCACCAGCAGTATTTGGCCAAGAACCCGATGGGCTACTGCAACCACGGCTTCTGCCAGGTGGAGTTCACCTCCGACGCCGGATAGCGGACCCGGTTGATGGCGGGGGACGGCGGCGGGGGAGACGTTGACATCGGCGAGGTCCAACAGCCGAGTTTGCAGGTTGATGTTCGTCTTTTAGGCGGATTCGAGCTGTTCGTCGGCCAGTCACATCTGCCAAGACTTGGCAGCAAGGCCACGTCGCTGTTGGCCTATCTCATCCACAGCCGAGGTCGCCCCCAAACAAGAGATCTTCTGGCCGGACGTTTCTGGTCGGACCGATCGGAGGACCGGGCTCGTCGTCAGCTCAGCAACATCCTCTGGCAGATCCGAAAGGCGACTCAAGAGTCAGGTTTGCCCGAGCTGTTGCTGGCCGATCGGGCTCAGGTCACCGTGCAGGCCGGACTGGAGTTCGCCGTTGACTCCGAACGGTACGAGGCCGAGCTTGATGCGGTGAGCGACGACGCCTTTGAACGCGGTGTCGATGTTTCCCTCGCCGCTCGTTTGGGATCGGCGGTTGCCTCATACACGGGAGACTTCCTGTCGGGATACTACGACGATTGGATGCTGGCCGAGCGACGACGACTCAGCGATAGGCAGGTCGAAGCGCTTTCTCGGCTGATCGACATGTATCGAGGGGTTTCGGACTACAAAAGGGCGCTGCGTTTCGCTGCGGATCTGGTTGAGCTGGACCCCCTGCGTGAAGAGTCTCATCAGCAGGCCATGAGGCTGTATGGGCTTCTGGGAAATCATGCCGGTGTCGAGCGTCAGTACGAGCGGTGCCGTCTTGCTCTCCATGAAGAGCTCGGTGCGCCTCCGTCGGACGACACCACTGCACTCCTCGAGTCCATTAGGGCCGAAGGCCGAGGTGGTGGTTCGCCTATCGGTACTCCGGCGCAGTCAGACCTGCCCCGGATAGTTGGACGGGAGCGGGAGCGGGCTCAGTTGAGTCAGCTACTAAACGGCCTCTCAGCAGGTCGCGGAGGTTGCGTCCTCATCGAGGGTGATCCGGGAATCGGTAAGTCTCGGTTGATCAGCGACATGTTGGAGCGTGCCGACTTCCTTGGCGTACGCACATTGGAGTCTTCGCATACTGCCGTCAGTGCCGGCGATCCCTATCAGGCCTTCCGGGAAATGTTGGCGCCGGTGCTGGTCGGACTGCGAGCCGAACACGTAGTGGAGTCGGTCGAATCTGTATGGCTTCGTCAGGTGAGCCACCTTCTTCCGGGTCTTGCCGGGATGATCGATCAGGCTCAGCCTTCTCAGGCTCTCCACCCGGAGGAGGAGCCGGCTCGAATGAGCGAGGCGCTGGCGCGCATACTACTGACCCAGGGGGTGGCGAAACCCACCGTTATGGTCTTCGAGGACGTGCACTGGGCCGACGGCGACTCCATGCAGGTGTTGTCGGCGCTCAGCTCCCGGCTGGCCGCCAGCGGCCTACTGGTGTGTGTCACTTACCGTCGGTTTGAAGCTCAGCAGAGCGCCGCCGTCTGGTCTGCTATCACCGATCTTGAAGCGTCGGGGGTGTCCACCGTCCTGAAGCTTGGCCCGCTCTCGGACGCCGAGGCCACCGAGTTGGTGACCAGAAATAGTGATGACGGCCCGGGCCTACTCGAAGTGGATGCCGCTCTGTTGGTGGCGCAGGCCGGAGGCAATCCCCTCTATCTCCTTGAGACCTTGCGTGATCCTGAGCTTTTGGAGGGCAACTGGGGCAGCGAGCCGGACGACGTCGGATCGGGGGAGTTCCCGGAGGCGCTCCGTCGTGCCATTGCCGACCGGTTGAACCTTCTACCTCCGGTGGCCCGGCAGGTTCTGGCCTGCTTGGCTGTGCTAACGGAGCGAACCTCCGGCGGTCTGGTCCGGCAAATCACCGGGCTCAGCCGAGCGGAGGCATTGAGCGCGCTCGACGTTATTGTCGATCGTCACTTTGTTGTTGAGTCCGACACCGGTGATTACCAGTTCATTCATGACCAAACACGGCGGGTGGTGCTTAGCCTGCTCGATGAAGGGCAGGTAGAGGAGAGCCATCGCCAGACGTATGTAGCTCTTAGCGAGAGCGATACGTCCCGTCCTGACCGGATGGCCTACCACGCTCGTATGGCGGGTCTGTGGGCCGAGGCCCATCGGTGGTACACAACGGCGGCCCAGCAGGCTGTTGAGATAAACGCCTTTGCCGTCGCGGCCAGCCACTACGGGTACGCCGCCCAGGCTGGCGACAACGCCGGCATCCCCCTTGTCGATCGGTTGGACGACCTGCTGGAGTACGAGCGCGCCCTGGATGTCATTGGTGGACGGGCGGAGCAAAGTGG
>JAHDFR010000154.1:5990-9744 GCA_020628065.1 Acidimicrobiales bacterium | reverse complement strand
TACAACCAGTAGTTGGACACCGGGGAGCCGTCGATGGAGTAGGGCCCGAAGCCCAACACGTTGGTGGGGACACCGGGGATCAGGGGAGGAACAGCGAAGGCATCGGCGAATCGTCGAATGTTCAGCTCGTCGTCCATCACCAACCGGGACAGAAAGAATCGGGCGTCGTGGCCGATTTCGACTCGAATGATGTCGTCCTGCGGGTAGGTGACGGCAACGTCCACCCCTCCAACACCGTCGACAAAGCCGTTGGCCGCGGCCAAGTCGAGGGCGGTGGCATTGGCCAGCGTCTTGTCGGGCAGGTGAGTGGCGGCGGCCAACGCCGCGGCGTCAGCGGCGTTTTGAGCCTTGGTTGCCTGGGACAGCCAGCCACCGATGTCAACCGAAAAGGCGGCAAACAGCAGCAGAGGGATGAGCAGCAGCGCTGTCATCGGTGTGATGTACCCGCGCTCGGCCAAGCCCGGGCGTCGCTGAACGCCTGCCGTCATATGAACCCTGTCGGGACATGACAGGGCTAAGTTGAGCGGCTAGGCCAGCTTGTCGGCAAACCAATCGAGAATGATCTGGGCCCGATAAACCCGGTGAATTGGCGAACCAGAGCGTGACAGCTCATGGCATTCACCGGGGAAGCGGTAGAAATCTACCTCCTTGCCCATGAGCCGTAAGGCCACCCACAACTCCTCCGCTTGGCCTATCGGGCAGCGCCAATCCTCCTCGGAGTGAATGATCAGCATGGGTGTGTCGATGTCGGCCGCTCGATTCACCGGCGAACGCAATGCGTACTCCTCCGGATCATCTAGATGTGACATGCCGTGTTCGCTGTGGAAAGCGGTGGCAATGTCACTGGACCACTCCATGGAGATCAGGTTGATGGCCGCCCGCTCGGAGCAGATGCCTTTGAATCGGTCTCCGTGGTGAGCGGCCAGCCAGGTGGCCATGAACCCACCGTAAGATCCGCCCAGCATGCCAACCCGATCGGGGTCACAGAACGAATACCGCTCCAGAGCGGTGTCAATGACGGCTAGGACATCCTCGACGTCAACCGATCCCCAACCGGTTCCGGATACCACCGGGTGCTTGGGACCCAGTATGGATTGGCCCCATTCGGTGTTACGACCGCTGCCGCCCCTCGGGTTGCTCATAACGACCACGAAACCGGCGGCAGCCTGAAATTGGGCCTCGTCGAAGAAAGCCTCGCCGTACTGGGCGAACGGGCCGCCGTGAACATTGAGCAGGACCGGATAACGCTTGGTTTCGTCGAAGTCGGCCGGGCGCATTACCCAGGCGTCAATCTCGTCGGTGCCGTCGGTGGTGGGAACGGCGAACTTCTCCCACCCGAGGCTGTGGCGACTTGTCGAGTCGGTCACCGATGTTCGACGTTCACCGTTGACGAACAGTTCGCTTGGTCGGGTGACGTCGGCCTCCAGTGTGGCCACCGTGGTCGATCCGGGCACCATGTCGATACCGGCCACCAACTTGGGCCCCGACGTGATGACCTCCGGCGCAGCTGAACCATCGACGCTCATCCGGTAGGCGTGCTGCTCACCTCGGTCTTCGGCCAGGGCGACAACCGTGTTGTCATCAATCCAGATGGGGTCCTGGCCGGTCATTCCCTCAAACGTCCGGTCGACCGGCTCGGAAATCCAGGTGATGTCCGAGCCGGCTGTGACGCCGTCGTTGAGGCTGATGACCCCCACTTTGGCGTTTTGTGGGTAGACCCGGTGGTCGACAAACCCGACGAACGCCACCCGGGAGCCGTCGGGCGAAACCGCTGCGCCGCTGTAGTATCCGTCGGTGTTGGTCAGCGACCTGATGTCCGCCTCATCCTGATCGAGTGGAACGAGGTACAGGTCGACGGCCTGGTCCCGGTCCCAGTCTTCGTGGCGACCAGCGGAGGTGACGATGCCCGTCGAGTCGGGTAGCCAGCTGACTCCGTAGTGCTGATACTCCCCTTCGGTCAGATTGCGCGGAGTGCCAGTGCCGTCAGCGGCCACTACGTAGATGTGGCTTGGGCGGTCGAACACCCAGTCTTCGCCGTCGAGTCGAGCGAAGAACCGCTCCACTTTGCGTGGCGCCTGCCAGGACACATCCTCTTCTTTGTAGCGGGGGTCCTGCGTGCGGCTGGTGTAACCCAACCATCGACCGTCAGGCGACCAGGACAGGCCGCCCACTCCGTCGGGCATGGAACAGATCGTTCGCACTTCGCCCGGGCCCGAAACCGGCATGACGTGAATGGTGGTCTCAGACTTCTTGTCCGCCCGCCGGGAGGTGAAAGCCAAGAACCTGCCATCGGGCGACCACGTTGGGCTGGTGTCAACCTCTCCCGAAGACAACGGAGCGTCATCCAGCCAAATAGTAAGCGTGACCTTATTGGTTTCGACACTGGTGGTGGCAACCACAAATGCCACCCGCTCACCGTCGGGCGACAACGCCATATCGGCCACCCAAGAGCGGCCGTCGATGAAACGCTTGGCGATGGCGGCATGAGCCGAATCACCGAACCGGTCCGTGGATGCGGCTGATTCGGCCGCCTGAGTGTCAGTCATCTGGCAGACCGTAGTTGCCCGCAGTGACACCAGGCAACGCGTTTCAGATGTGACGTCCCCAGCCACGGTCCTCAGCCAAGGTTCGCAGCCCAGGCCCACGGCTAGCCGGGTGGGATCAGATCCAAGGGTGGGCGACCGGCCCCAAACCAGGCCAAGGGCCGAGGTCCGGAGGTAAGACCGACGACGTTGCCCGACAGCTGTACCGGTCCGTCAACCGGTTCGAGGCTGACGGCATCGAGCCAAAGAGCCTGTCGATCTTGGGCTACCACCAGGTGTTTGCCGGCTGCAGCCAGCTCCAACGAACCCCGGCCGTCGCCTACAAGAAGCTCCATCACTTCGATTGGCAAGTCAGCTACGCGTTCCACCGCCAGTGTCTCCGATGATGCCGTCGCCACCTGCCCGGCCTGCAAATCGAGAACGACGATGTCTCCACCGGTGCCGACAGCCAGCGCCGTCGAGCTGAGCCGACCTTGGCCGAAACCCTCCGGTAGTCGGAGACAAAACGCCCACTCCTCCACCAGATCCAGGACATGAACAAAGCCGATCTGGTGGTCGCCGTCGTTCGACCCACCATTGGATTCCGAGCCATGACTGTGGTTCTGCCGGACGTACACCGTGTACAGACGGGTCCCGGTGGGACCCCAAATCTGGCGGCCACCGATCCCGTTCATCTCCTCGTCTACGGGATCCTTGGTTGGACCAAGCATTTGCCCCAGCTCGCCGCTGGCCAAATCCAGAGGCCGGATGCGGTACTGATCCGGCTCACCCGCCGCATCGGAGTCCGTCGGTACGTCCACCTGTGAGTCCAGCACAAACAGCACCCGACCGTCGGTAGAGAACGCCTCCGGCTCCACCAGGCCTTCAAGCCGTACCCGGCTGATGAGTTCGCCGATGACCGTGTTCACTACCACAATGTCGCTGACCGCCACGTTGAGGCGTTCGGCGTCGGGCGACAGCCGCCAAAGAGCAGCCAGCGAACCGTCGGTGGATAACGAGCGGAGCTCATATCCCCCACCAATGGGAACGGCCGACAGCTCCTGCCCCGCACCGGTTCGAGCCCGCAGCACTCCATCGCTACCCGACGACATGTAGGCGATGATCGAGCCGTCGTGACTGGCCAGCGAGACGTCCGGGTCGAAGGCGGCTTCCGGTGAGGAAAGCGGCAACGGTGGAGGCGACGCCGATGATTCGTAGGCCGAGTCGGCGCC
>JAHDFR010000154.1:4606-5890 GCA_020628065.1 Acidimicrobiales bacterium | reverse complement strand
GATCCGATTGTAGGCGGGTACCGCATTGCGGGGGAGGCGGCCGAGCCGGTTTCGGCCGTTCAACTAGCCGCCGGACATCGCCGACATGTCGCACAACGCCCGCTCCGGTCCGGAACGACCCGGGCGCGACGGGCACAGCTGATCAAGGGATCCGCCCTCGGCGATCAAAGGGCCCTTGTAGTGGGCGACGGTGCGCGGCTCCTGCTGACCAGGGTCGAGCTTGGCCTGACGGCCATCGCCGAAGTGGCGCCAACAGTCACGGTTCACATTCAGGCAGGTGTCGACGGCGATCTTCAGGGTCTCGGTGTCCCAGCCGTTCATCCAGTCAGCGTGGATGCTGGCCCCCCGATTGTCGATGATGTAGTGGTCGCCGTTGGAGTCCGTGCGCACGTCGGACGACAGGTACCACTCGTTGCTTGGGCCAAATGACGAGTCCAACTTGAAATGGACGCGCATGCGAATGGCGGGAACATGTTTCGTGCCCGACGGACACACGCCGTAGGCCTTGTTCCCGTCGGGGAAGCGAATGTGCGACTTGGGGTCGCCGTTGGTGCCGTTGTTCGTGCCGTCCCAGCAGTGGGCGAACTGGATGCCCATCTCCAAGTGGGTGTAGGTCCCCGGATCGCAATACGGGATCGTGCCCTGGTATTGGCCGGCCGGACCGGAGTTGCCGCCACGGCGGGCGCTTTCATGCCATCCGCACTTCCAGTAGAGCGGCCAGGTTCCGTCGGTCAGGGCCGACGGTGGTTCGGTGGCCATGGCGTTGCCCTGAATCATCTGGAACTGATCGGGGAAGGGAACGATCTGGGCGTTGGAATCAAGCTCGGTGTAGTAGACGTTCATGATCTCTGGGATCAGCACCTTGTGGTCGCGGTTAAACACCGCCGGGGCCCAGTAGCTGGAACGATTCAGCTCGTTGTGGGCACAGGTGCTGGCACCGGAGTTGCGCAGTGAATCAAACGTGCTGTGAGCCGTTGATTTGCTGTTGCCGAAGAACATGTGGAGGTGGGCGGCACCGGCCTGACCGGGGAACAGGATGGAGTCGTCGTAGGCGAAATGGGAGAAGTTGCAGTTCTCGTGAAAGATCCCGGCTGACCGCCCGGCCGGCATGGGGCCGGGCTCGGTGATGGCGCCGTAGGAGATCTCATTGGCCGGCGTGTTGGCCCACGGGCTTGCGTCATCGAAGGTGTTGCGCAACCCGGATGCCAACACCATCTCCAGGTTTTGTGTGGCGTCCAGCGACGGGGCGGCGCTTTGAGCCTGTGAATCGTCGCTTCGGTTTGA
>JAHDFR010000154.1:0-4506 GCA_020628065.1 Acidimicrobiales bacterium | reverse complement strand
CCAGTGTCGAAGTTTACAGAATCATGACACCGACTCAACAACCGGCGAATGGGAGCGCGCCAATCACCCGGGTTACTCTTAGTTCATGACTGTGTTTGATCGGCCCGACACCGACGCCTCGATTGACGGCGCAACTATCGATATCGAAGCGGAACGGCTGGCCCGCAAACAGCGGTTGGCCGCCGGACTACGCACACTCGGGCGGCTGCGACTGGCCGAAGGAGTAGCCGGTCACGTAACGGTGCGAGACCCCGAACACAGCGACCATTTCTGGGTGAACCCGTTCGGGCTCAACTTCAAGTTGATGACGGTGTCCGATCTGATCCTGGTCAACCACGAGGGCGAAGTGGTTGAAGGCGACAAGCCGGTCAACGCCGCCGCCTTTGCCATCCACTCCCAACTTCACGCCGCCAGGCCGGACGTCATGGCCGCCGCCCACTGCCACTCCATGTACGGCAAGACATTTTCAGCCATGGGTCAGCCGCTGAAGATGATCACTCAGGACGCCACCCAGTTCTACAACGACGTCGCCATGTGCAACGAGGGCAGCGGAGCTGTTGTCCTCGACTTGGAGGTCGGTCGAGCGATGGCCGCCGCTCTGGGCGACCGCAAGGCGCTGATTCATCAGAACCATGGGCTTATCACGGTCGGTGAAACAGTCGATGCCGCCATCTGGTGGTTTGTCGCCTTGGAGCGATGCTGCCAAAGCCAGTTGATCGCCGAGGCGGCCGGCGACCCAATCGAAATACCTCAAGAACTGTGCGAGGCCGGATACCAACAGCAGGGCACGGAGCGAGCCGGCTGGTTCCAGTTCCAACCCTGGTGGGACGAACTCATGCGGGACGAACCCGAGTTCTTGAACTAGCGAATCCTCAGCCGGCAATACCGGCAGCCAGCATGCCGGCTACGGAACCAACGGCCAGGAACGGTCCGAACCCGAAGTCCAAGCGGACTCGGCGGTAGATCACCATCAGGGCGATCGACGCCACCGCCCCACCAACCGAGGCGGTCATAGCCGTCCAGCTGACGGCCTCGGGCCCGAGCCACGACGCCACCGTGCCGATGGCCAACACCAGCTTGACGTCACCCATGCCGAACCTGAGGATCAACAGAACCGACGCCGCGGTGACGCCAACGGCCATGTGGGCCAGAGCCGCCGACAACGACGAACTCCCCAGCAAACCGTCGGCCAACACGACCAAACCGGCGCAGCCGATCAGGGGAACGACTATGCGGTTCGGCAGGCGGTGCTCGGCCAAGTCGACAACCGACAGGTAACCGAGCGCCAGCACCATTGCCGCCAATGGCCCCGCCCGCCAACCGTGGTCGAGATGAGCACCCAGCACGGCAGCAGCAGCGGCAACCGCCGACGCCAACGCGACAATACGAACGGCACGAGAAGTGAAACGGACATCGAGGCGTTGAACAGCAACGGTGGCCGCCCCGAACTCAGCGGTGGCCGTGTCGGTCATCGCCGTCCGATCCTGATGTGATCGGGGCCTGACTCCTCCGGGTTCCAGCCCGCTTCGTAAGCTCTGGCCACCGCCGCCAGTTGAGAGTTGACCTGGAGCTTCTGCAGCAGACTCTTGATCTGTGAGCGAACGGTGTCAATGGACACACAGTCTCGTTGCGCCAGCGAGCGAGGGCTCAAGCCGTTCATCAGGCCGGACAGGACTGCTCCCTCCCGCTTACTCAGGTCGGTGAAGCCCTGCATCTTGTCGGCCCGCTCAGTAGTGAGGCGACGGTATTCGTCAGCCAGCTCGACCCTCTGGTGAGGGCGAACTTCCTCTCCGGCCACTAGCCGACGGACGAGGCTGATGATGTCGTCCAGCGGTTCGGTCTTGGCTATCACGACCTTGGCGCCACACTCCAAACTCCGGGCCCACAACGACCGATCACTGCTGCCGGTAACCACCGCGGTGGCAATGGCGTTCGGCCGGTCGGCCGAACCCAGCCCTTGACGGCGGTCGGTGGTCAAGGTCGACTCGATGGTCACCGGACGGTAGGAACTCAGATCTTCGATGAGCCCGAGACCGCCGTTCTCTACCGGTAGATCGAGGTCTATCAATGCCAGGTCGGGTTGTAGGGCGACGATCTCGGCCACCGTCTCGGACCGGGTCACCGGCGTGACCAACAGGACCTCGAAGCCGACCCGGCTCAGCTCGGAGCAGAGGCCATGGGCCAGCAGTGGATGGTCGTCGACAATAACGACCCGGCGGTTGGTCACGTCTGGGCCGGGACCGGACCGGTCGGGAACTCCGACGGGGTGGGGAGATCCATGGGAATCTGGTCGGTGGACCGGGCTAGATCGATCACGGTGCCGTCATCCAGCACGATCTCCTCGGCATCGGTGGGCGCTTCCTCTACGGCCTCTTCCAGAGCCATCGATGGCGGCGGCAGTGGAGGGGTCAGCGGACCCATGGCGTGAGGTGCAGCCGGGTCGGTGATTGACCCAGGGTCAGGTGTTGACGCCGGATCGGGCCAGACCCACGGTTCGCGGGCGCCGTGCCTGGTCCGGGGCGGCCTGTCGGGCACTGGATCGGGTACCGGCGGTGGACTGGTCGGAGCGGTTTGCCGGGTTGGTCCCGGCGGTGGCGACTGTTCTGCCACTCCTTCAGGTTCGAGAGTTACGACAGCGACCGGGGGGTCGGGTTCTTGAAACGGCTCCGGTTCCAGCGTTATCGCCGGCGCCGGCCACGTTTCGGATTGCGGCGGTGCAGGCTCAAAGTGAACCGACGGTTCCGCCTGAGGCTGAACCTCAGTTGCGATATGTCGACCAGATTCAACCTCGGAGCGAATTCCTGGATCGACCTGCGACCCAGGTTCGTATTGATCGAGATAGTCGAAGTTCGGCTCGTAGCCCGGGGCCGGTTCGGTGGCCGGAGGCTGCGGGTCGACGTAGACCGGAGGCGGTGCTTGATGTGCGACTTCAGGCTCAACCGGTCGAGCGTGAGCAGGCAGGACGGCTGGAAGAGCCAACACGAATCGGGCTCCTCCCTGGTGTTCGGTGTCAAGCATGAGCCGACCGTGATTCTTCTCTGCCAGCACCTGCGCTCTGTTCAAGCCGATACCTTCGCCGTCGGGATGGGTGGAGTGACCGCGACGAAAGATTCGTCCCGGTTGCAAGTCGGTCGACCGCGACCCACTGTCGGTCACGGCCACCCATATCCAGCCGTCCTGCTCACCGGCTTCAAGCCGAACAGGGGCTCGGCCGTGCCGTTGAGCGTTGGACAGCAGGTTGTCGACGACGGAGAGCAGTTCGCCCTCCTCACCTCGCACGAGCGCAGACCCTGGCAGCCGCACGTCAATCATCAGGCCGCTCGGCCGGCGGGCCTGAGCCAAATCCCTCAAGCCGGGGACCAGGTCGAAGTTGCTCACCTGACGCTTGGATCGGACCGTGAGCTGACGCAAGCGGGCAGCTTCGTTGCGTAGCGGACCGGCCAGGTCGGAGTCGAACGATCCGATGGCGGCCTCAATCGACAGCAACCCGCTGCGCAGATCGTGCAGAACGCCCTCGGCCTGAGCGATCTCGGCCTCGGTTTTGGCCTTGGCCGACAGCAACTGCTCCAGAGACTGCCGGCGCACCGCCTCAATCTCAACCAGCGTGCCATACAGGCACGCCAGGGCGGCCAATGTCATCATCATCGACAACGAGACTGTTTGCGCCGCTGCCTCATTGATACGAACCAGCACCGCAGCAGCGGCCAGGCCCGTCGAGCCCAGCCCACAATACACACCAAGCCAGCGGGTGTTTCTGGTGGCCTCCAGCAGCAGACACCCGGCGATGGCCGCCGACGCCACAACCACCAAGAGCGTCACCGAGCTGGACAGCGCAGCGGTCGAAGGCTGACCTTCAGAGAACAAGCCCCAGTTCCACCAGGCGCCGGGGCCGATCAGCAGCAGGGCGATAGGCACCATGGCCGGGGACCGGGTAGTGGCCGCCCGGTATCCGATGGCGCAGGCCGCCAGGACGAAGACCGTCGACCCGATGACGCCGAGCCGATTGATCAGCGTCAGATCATTGGTGGTGACAGCGGTAGTGGCCCCCGGCTGCAGGTACGTGGCGGCACCGGTGCCGACCAAAGCGATGATGAAACCAAGAAACGGAAGGCTGATCGGCTGACGCAAATGCAGTTCGTTGCCGGCCGCCGCCGGCTGGGCCGACACCAGCTGCAATCGACTTCGTGCCGGCCGGGGAGGCGCGGTCAGGCCGGCAGCGGCGGTTGAGTACGCAGAGCTGTTGAGCTCGATCACGGGCGGCGGTCCCCTCTCGATGACCCCACGGCGGTTCGAGCCTCGACCCCTCAAGCATGCGGCGCCGCGGACCCAACGGGGTCTTGTGTTTAACCGTATAAAGCTGCATGTCGCGCCGCTGTAGGCAAATCTTCCGATCCTCGGACCTTTACCCCATTTGGGGGATTTAGAACCACCGCTATTGACGCACGATGCCTATCGAGCGAATCAACTCTGTTCCCCCAGCCCAACCGATTCGCTTCGAGGGAAACC
>JAHDFR010000153.1:137-9749 GCA_020628065.1 Acidimicrobiales bacterium | reverse complement strand
ACCCGACAAGATCGATGCCCGTCTGGCTGACCACACCAGCAGCTTGCGGGCTCTCGGGTTCTTGAACGTCGGGCTCTTGAGCCTCGTGTTCTTGGGTCTCGTGTTGTTGGACCTCGTGTTCTTGGAGCACGGATTCTTTGAGCACGGATTCCGAAACGTCCGGCCCCGAGGCCTCAAATGCCTCAGCGTTCAACCTGGTAGCGAATTCACCCTCGTCATTGTCATTCGCATCAAGGTCGCGTCCCGGCGAAACCGACCCAACATCAACCACACCAACAACACCAGACGCAGCATCCGTAACCCCAACCGGCGCGCCGTCCCCCAAATCACCCGCAGGCTCACCAACATCACCCGCAGACCCACCAGCCAATTCGCTACCAGGTTGAACACCTAGACCAGACCCGGACTCAGACCCCACCGACGGAGCCTCCAGCCCAATGGCCTGAGCATCCGAGACCTCCGATACCGAGACCTCCGGGTCCAAGACCTCCAGCTCCGAGACGTCCGCCTCCGAGGCCTCCGATACCGGGACCTCCGATACCGAGACCTCGGGCTCCAACACTTCGAGCCCCGAAACCTCGGACTCCAGATCTACCGACCCCGCAGCTTCAAGCGCCTCAGCGTTCAACCTGGTAGCGAATTCACCCTCGACATCACCACCCGCATCAAGGTCGCGCACCGACGAACCCGACCCAACATCAACCACACCAGCAACATCAGTCGCGGTGTCCACAACCCCAACCGGCGCGCCGTCCCCCAAATCACCCGCAGGCTCACCAACATCACCCGCAGACCCACCAGCCAATTCGCTACCAGGTTGAACACCTAGACCAGACCCGGACTCAGACCCCACCAACGGAGCCTCCAACCCAACAGCCTCCGAAGTCGAAACCTCCGGTAGTGATCCCTCGGCCCCCGAGACCTCCAGCTCCGAAACCTCCATCTCCGAAACCTCCATCTCCGAGACGTCCGCCTCCGAGGCGTCGGACTCCAGATCTTCCGACCCCGCAGCTTCAAGCGCCTCAGCGTTCAACCTGGTAGCGAATTCACCCTCGACATCACCACCCGCATCAAGGTCGCGCACCGACGAACCCGACCCAACATCAACCACACCAGCAACATCAGTCGCGGTGTCCACAACCCCAACCGGCGCGCCGTCCCCCAAATCACCCGCAGGCTCACCAACATCACCCGCAGACCCACCAGCCAATTCGCTACCAGGTTGAACACCCGGGCCAGACTCACCCTCGGAAACCGGTTGCAGTTGCGGCTGCGTCTGCGTCTGCATCTCGGAGGCTGCAACATCCGGGACAGAGGCCGTGACAGAGGCCGGGGCAGGGGCCACCGGTGCTGTCTCATCAGCAGCATCAGCCGAAGGCTCGTTCCCCGTCGACTTACGATTGGCCCAGCGGCTACGGGCTGCCTTGAACCGATTGACGATGCGAGTCACAAAGCGAAACACTCGACCATGGTGGCAGCTACCGCCCTCATTTCAACCCCAGCCAACCGGTCCACTACGCTCTGTGGCCGTAGTCCAGCAGCAGCGAGAGACAGACCCATGAGCGAAGCGAACAACCTGCGGTATCGCGACGAACACGTCGAATTGGTCGGACCAGACGGCACCCCGATCACCGGCGAGAACCTGGACGTTCCCTCCGCCAACCCGGTTAACTTCCACCAGGCCATGACCACCCCCAACGAATGCCCTCCGATCACCATCGACGGCAAGCTGTTCCTCCAACCCGACCAACTGGGCCAATCCGACCAGCCCGGCCAACCAGAAGGACCGCAACCACTGGTAATGATCGTGCCAGGCAGCCTCGGCGTCGGGCCGAACCATCGTGCCCACGCCGCAACTCTCGTTGCCAACGGCTACAACGTCTTCGTTCTCGACCCGTTCGGCGCCCGGGCCGTCAGCTCCACAGTGGCCAACCAGACCCAGTACAGCTTCGCCGCCAGCGGCTACGACGTCCTAGCCGCATGGAAGGTGCTGGCCGCCGACAACCGCATCGACGCCACCCGCATCACCGCCCAAGGCCACAGTCGAGGAGGCTCGGCCGTGCTGACCGCCGCCATGCGACGCTTCGCCGACCCGATCATCGGCGAAGGCAACACCCTGGCCGGAATCTACGCCGTCTACCCGTGGTGCGGCTACCTATTCCGAGACCCCTCGGTCGGGTCCACCATTGTTCGTTCCATCATCGGTGATCTCGACGACTGGCTCTCGCCTCAACAGGTCCAAGGCCAAATCCACGCCATTGCCGCCACCGGAGCGGAGGCCACCATTCGCATCGTGCCTGGCGCATGCCACAGCTTCGACCGGCTACAGAACCGCGAAGTACTGGACGACGCCGCCGTCGCCCCCAACGCCCCGGCCGCCTTCGTCGAAACCAACGGGGCAATCGACAGCCCGTATTTCGAAGGACCCTCAACCGATCTCACAGATCGCGACGTCTTCGTGGCCGCCATGAAAGCAGGACACGGGCAGCGGGGCGCCACCATCGGGTCGACAGCCGGCCAGCCCGAGCTGTTCATTGAAGACATGCTGGCCTTCCACCACCGAGCAGTGACCGTGTAACGTTTCAAACTCATGCCCGTTCACTTCAGCGACTCGGAAATGGCCGAGCGAACCAGCCGGGCCGCCCAGGCGGTCAACCAGGCCAACCTGGACGCCCTCCTCATCTTCAAACAAGAGTCGATGTACTGGCTCAGCGGCTACGACACCTTCGGCTACGCCATGTTTCAATGCCTGATACTCACCGCCGACGGGCAGCGCACGCTACTCACCCGAATGCCCGACCGGGGAACCGCCCGATACACGTCCAACCTCGACGACATCCGCATCTGGGCCGACACCGAAGGGGTCAACCCCGCCCAAAACCTGCTGGCCGTACTGGAAGACCTCGGGCTACAAGGCAAACACCTCGGCATCGAGCTCGACAGCTACGGACTCACCGCCGCCAACTGGCGCATGCTGGAAGCAGCCCTCAACGGCCACAACACCTGGAGCGACGCCTCCACCCTCATCCAGGAGCTCCGCCGAACCAAAAGCCCGGCCGAACTGGCCTACATCCGCCAAGCGGCCACCCTGGCCGACGACGCCTGGGACGCCGCCGTCAACCGGGCTGCGGCCGGAGTCTCCGAAGCCGAGATCCTGGCCGACATGCAAGACGTCATGCTGCGGGCCGGAGGCGACTACGCCGGCAACGAGCTCATCATCGGGTCCGGCCCGGCAGCCCTGATGGTTCGCTACACCTCCGGCCGCCGCACCCTGGCAACACAAGACCAGCTAACCCTCGAATGGTGCGGCGTCCAGCGTCGATACCACGCCGCCATGATGCGGACCCTGTTGGTGGGTGAAGCAACCGACGAACAACGAGCGATGCACACCGCCTGCCAACAGGCGCTGGAAGCGTGCGAGGCAGCCATCAAACCGGGAGCCACCCTGGGCGAAGTGTTCGATGTTCACGCCGCCGTGTTGGACGACGCCGGTTTCGGCCGGCACCGGATGAACGCCTGCGGCTACGGAATGGGGGCGGTGTACGCCCCCATATGGGTCGACTGGCCAATGCTGTATCACGACAACCCGTTGACCTTCGACGTCGATCAGGTGTACTTCCTTCACATGATTCTGCTCAATCTCGACGACCAGCTGGCCATGAACCTTGGCCATTCGGTAGTGGTGACCGGCGACGGCTGCGAACGCCTCAGCCGATCCTCGCTCGACCTGATCGTCAAATGAGCGAGCGACAAGTGAACGAGCACCAAGTGAGCGAGCATCAAATGAGAGACGGCATTCAGTTCGACGACGGACGCTTCCATCGAGCCAAACTCGGCTTTGTGCTTCTCTCCAGCGAGCAAACGGTGGAGAGCGACATGATGCGGTGGGCTCCCGACGGCGTAGGAATCCACTTCACCCGGGCAACCAACCCGGATCAAATCACCGCCGAAACACTTGGGGCCATGATCGACAGCCTGGCACCGGCCGCCGCCGTACTGGCCCCCAATGCAAACCTCGACGTCATCTGCTACGCCTGCACCAGCGGCAGTGTCGTCATGGGCGAAGACGCCGTATGCCAACAGCTTCAAGCGGGCTACCCCGCCGCCCGGCCGACAACGCTGGTCAGCGGCGTGTTCGCCGCCCTGGATGCGCTGCAAGCCAAGCGGATCGTGGTCGGCACACCGTACCTGGACGAGATCAACACCATCGAAGCCGACTACATGACGGCCAAAGGGTACGACATCGTCGACCTTCAGGGACTCAACATCACCAACGACTCCGACATGGTCAAGGTGACACCCGACTACCTTCGAGACTTCGCCATCAGCCTCGACTGGCCGGAGGCCGACGCCATCTTCATCAGCTGCGGGGCGCTACGAACCATCGACGTCATCGAAGAGATTGAACAGGCCACCGGCAGACCGTGTGTCACCAGCAATCAGGCCATGCTGTGGCATTGCCTACGACTGGCGGGCATCGACGACCGCATCGACGGGCTGGGACAACTAACTCGCCTGCACTAGCCGACCAACGTCGGATGCGAGAACCCGGTCAGGACAGATCGTCGGTACCGACGGCGGACTCGGCTGCCTCACCGTCGAGGTTGATATGGTTCACCGGCTCGGCCGATGCCCGAACAACACCGAGCAGATTGGCGGCGATCCGGTGCATAAACCGGTAGTAGATGGCCAAGCCGACAACCTCACGGGCCGGCTGGTCGGACATCATGTAGCTGTCCATCCGGGCCTGACAGTCGGCGATCACCATGTCCACTTCGTCCCGGAAGACACGCACCGCCTCCGGACCCGGATCGGCGGTGGTCATCAGCTCAGCGGCCCGAGAGAACAGCCGCGACACCGCGTCCCGTTCGGTCATCAGGGTTTTGGCGTCCGGGCCGGCCACCATGGCCACCCCGGATTCGTGAAGCTCCAGGATGTCTTTGGCGAAGTCGCCAACCCGTTCGATCTTCTTGAGCAGCAGCGTCAGCCCCAACACGGTCTCGATGTCGGAACCGCCACGGGCCGAAATGTGCCGCATCAGGTCGCTGCGCAATCGCTCCTCGGTGCGATTGATTTGACGATCGGTATCGCGAATCTCCCGAGCGGTTTCCTCCGCATCGGCATCGGTCAGCAACGCCTCGGTTGCCAAGTTGAACGAATGGTGGGCCAAACCGAGCATTTCGATCGACCGCGAGACAACATGCTCGAAGTCGCCGTGTTCGGACCCACCTCTGATAATTGACAGACTCATTTGCTGCCCCCTACGAAGGATGAGTCTACCCCCGTCTCCCAGCGAGTCACCAAAGGAGCTCGCTCAGTGCTACAACAGTCCAACGGAGGAGCCAATGAACGACCTCACTGAACGCAAGTTCGACATCACCACAACCGACGGTGACATGCCCACCTTTGTCGTCCACCCGACCGAAGGTGGGCCGTACCCGGTGGTCGTGTTCCAAATGGACGCCCCCGGCATGCGGGAAGAAATTCGTGACATGTCCCGTCGGGTGGCGGCCGAAGGCTACTACGTGATCGCCCCCATGCTCTACTACCGCTGGGTGAGGGAGTACAACCTGTTCGAGACAGGTGACCGGGACCGAATGTTCGATCTGATGAACGGCCTCAGCAACGCCATGGCATCGGCTGACGTGGCCGCCTGCCTCGACTACGCCGAAGCAGAAACCGCGGCCGACGCCACCCGATGCGGCACCGTCGGCTACTGCATGAGCGGGCCGTTCGCCATCGTGGTGGCGGCCGACCACGCCGACCGGGTGCAGGCCGCCGCCTCCATTCACGGAGTCCGATTAGCAGTCGACGCCGACGACTCGCCCCACAACCGGCTGACGGAGATCCCAGGCGAAATCTACGTGGCCTGCGCCGAAACCGACGAATACGCCCCGCCGGAAATGGTTGAGGCGTTCACCGCCGCCATGACCGAGGCCGGCACCGACGGTCAAGTGGAGTGGTATCCGGGAACCGAACACGGCTTCGCCTTCTCCGAGCGGCCACACTACGACCGGGAGGCATCCGAACAGCACTGGACTCGGATCCTTGACCTCTTCCACCGACGGCTCAAGGCCTAGCGGGCGCCGTGAGTCGGCTATCAGAACTCAGTCGCTCGGTCGCCGGGCGGGTCACCCTCGTCACCGGAGCCGGATCAGGCATGGGTCGAGCGACCGCCCGCTTGTTCGCCGATGAGGGCGCCAACGTAGCGGTCACCGACGTGGATGGTTCGGCGGCTGAAGCGGTGGCCGGCGAAATCACTGAAGCCGGGCTGGCGGCAGCCGCCTGGACGCTCGACGTCACCGAGCCCGCACAAATCGGCAGCGTCGTGGCCGAGGTCGCGGCCAAGTTCGGCGGCATCGACCACATAATCAACAACGCCGGTGTGGCCCTGTTCTCCTCCATCGACGATCCGGGCTACGAGGAGCACTGGGGTGCCAGCCTCGACGTTCTGCTGACAGCCCAAACCCGGATTATCCGGGCCGCCCTCCCCCACCTGCGGGCCTCCGACGCCGGACGCATCGTCAACATCTCATCCACCGAAGGTTGGGGCGCCACCCGCTACGCCAGCCCGTACACCGCAGCCAAACACGGGGTCATCGGTTTGACCAAGGCGCTGGCGGTGGAGCTCGGCCGAGAAGCCATAACCGTGAACTGTGTCTGCCCCGGCCCCATCCACACCGCCATGACCGAGGCTGTACCCGACGCCGACAAAGAGACATTCGCCCGGCGACGCACCGCTCTCGGCCGCTACGGCACACCAGAGGAAGTGGCCCACGCCACCTTGAACTTCTGTCTGCCGTCCTCCCAGTACATGACCGGTGCCGTGCTGCCGGTTGACGGCGGGCTGCTCATCAAAAACGCCTGACCGTCCACCCGACAACAACAGATCGCAAGCCGGATCATCGCAATCCGGATCATCGCAGTCCGGATCAAGGA
Source organism: Acidimicrobiales bacterium (assembly GCA_020628065.1). Classification (GTDB taxonomy): domain Bacteria; phylum Actinomycetota; class Acidimicrobiia; order Acidimicrobiales; family SZUA-35; genus JAHELU01. The sequence goes on along the minus strand of JAHDFR010000153.1, from coordinate 2,810 downwards.
ACTGAGGAACTGTCAACATGACCGAAATGACTGTGGCCCAGCAGGTGGTCGAAGCCCTTCGCCTGAGTGGTATCGACACCCTCTACTGCCTGCCCGGTGTTCAGAACGACGATTTCTTCGACGCCCTGGTGGACGCCAGAGACATCCGTACAGTAGTGGCCCGCCATGAACAGGGGGCGGCCTACATGGCCATGGGAGCCGCCCAGGTCACCGGGAAACCGTCAGCGTGCTGTGTGGTTCCCGGCCCCGGGCTGCTCAACGCCTCCGGAGCGCTGACCAGTGCTTACTGGGCCTACGCCCGGGTACTGGCCCTGGTCGGGCAGATTGCCACCTTCCAGCAGGGTCGAGGGCTGGGGGTGCTGCACGAACTGCCGGATCAAAGCGCGGTGCTGGCCCAGGTCACCAAAGCTTCCGAGCTCATCAACGATCCTGCTCACGCCAACACCCAGATCCAGTCGATCCTGGACCAGCTGCACAGCGGCGTGCCTCGCCCGGTCGGGTTGGAGGTTCCGGTCAACGTGTGGGGGAAACCGACCGACGGTCCGGTCGAGCCGGCCACAATCAGTACTCCCCATCCGACGTCGGCCGATATCGAAGCGGCGGCCGCTCTCATCGAACAGGCCAAGAACCCACTCATCGTTGTCGGGTCGGGAGCGTATGGGGCGTCGGACGAAGTGCGAGCGCTGGCCGAACGGCTCCAGATCCCCGTCACCACCCGACGGATGGGCTTGGGCGTACTCCCCCACGACCATCCGTTGTGGCTACCCCTACCGGCCACCTACCCGATGTGGCCCGAAGTTGACGTCGTCATCGGTATCGGCTCCCGGGTTGAATGGCCACTGAACCTGTGGGGCACCGACGACAACCTCACACTGGTATCGATCAACATCGACCCGGAAGAGGTGGCACGTCACCCCGAGTTGGCCGGCGTCGGTTTGTGCGGTGATGCCGCCGCCGTCTGCACCGACCTGCTGGCGGCAATCGGACCGGGCGAGCGGCCGTCAGCCTCGGCAAAAGTCGACCAACTGCGCCAGTCGTTTCTTGACGCAACCGCCCACCTGGTACCCCAGAAGGAGTACACGGCGGCCATCAACGCCGCCACAGCGGACAACACCGTGATCGTGGAGGACGTCACCCAGATCGGCTTCGCCAGCCACATGTTTCTTCACCGGACCGAGCCACGAACGTTCCTCAGCTCCGGGGCCGCCGGAACGTTGGGAGCGGGAACGGCGGTCGCCATCGGAGCGGCCGACGCCACCGACCGCCCGGTGGTGTGCATCACTGGCGATGGCGGGTTTCTGTTCACCGCCACCGAACTGGCCACCGCTGTCCAGCATGACATTCCGGTCAACATCGTGCTGTTCAACGACGGGGCCTACGGCAACGTTAAACGCATTCAACAAACCAGGTTCGGCCCCGACCGGACCATCGCATCAACGCTACAGAACCCCGATTTCGCCAAGATGGCCGACGCCTTCGGGGTGAGGTACTGGCACGCCGACTCACCGACCGGGCTGGAGCAGGCTCTCCCCGACGCCATCGCTCACCGAGGGCCAACCCTCATCGAGGTTACGGTCGGTGAGATGCCGAACCCGTGGCCCTTCTTTGTCCCCGGCCGTAACCGCGGCGGGAACACCAGCTAGGTCAAGATTGGCTGTCGGTCGACCAGTAGGCCGGTGCGTCCACTGCCTCCACCCGATCTTCGGGCCACGGCGGCATAGTCACCGCCACCGCCGATAGCGGTCCCGGTCCGCTGCTGCGAAACTGGAATCGGGTTTGTGGCGGGATCCGAATGCTGATGCCGGTGAAGACGTCCACCACTTCGTCACCGATACACATTTGGCCTCGGCCGTGGATGAAGAACCACAGTTCTTCCACCATTTCGTGCCGTTTGGCCGCTGAAATCTCGCCAGCACCCAGAGTGAAGTGCGCCATACTGCCGGACGAGCCAAGGGCCAGTAGGCGAACTTCGCTTCCGTCGGGGGCGATCACGTCGTAGTCGTCGCTCAATCGTCGAACTTCCATGGTCGAATCAGGCCTCATGACCGGTCTCGTGGCGGATCCTCAGATTAGGGCGTCTCCTATGATTGTCGATTCAGCGGCTCAGATCAATACTCTCCGGGTAAACAGTAGGCAACAGGGGTCTATAGACGCCGCTAGGCATCTGCGGTGTCACCATTGCCGGGGCCACCGGGACTCGGCGGCTCAACCGGTACTGGAGGGGCAACGGGTGGTACCACCGGAGGCTCGGGAGTCTCAACCGGCGGCCCAGGGGCCTCTACTGGAGGGTCAGGAGTCTCAACCGGCGGCTCAGGAGCTTCAACTGGAGGGTCAGGTGTCTCAACCGGCGGCTGCGGGGTCTCAACCGGCGGCCCAGGAGCTTCTACTGGCGGCGACGATGGCTCGGTAACCTCCGGCGGCTCCGGGGTTTCCGCTGGAGGCTCACTTGGCCCACCGACAACAGGAGGCAGAATGACCGGATCCGGACGCTCAATTGGCCGCTCAATTGGCCGCTCCGAAGGTGGCACCACAATCGGACCACCACGAGGCGGCTCAACCGGGCCAGACCCCGAACCAGGATCAACCGGCGGCTCAACCGGACGCACCGGCGGACCAGACGGACCACCACGAGGCGGCTCAACCGGGCCAGACCCCGAACCAGGATCAACCGGC
>JAHDFR010000386.1 GCA_020628065.1 Acidimicrobiales bacterium | reverse complement strand
ATCTGGGACTTTTTGGCCTCGTCCGGGATTCAAATCGTCGATGTCCGCCACGAGGCAGCGGCCGTGCACATGGCTCACGCTCACGCCGAGCTGACCGGCGAACTCGGAGTCTGCCTGGCTACGGCCGGGCCCGGTGTCACCAACTGTGTCACCGGCATCGTCAACGCCCACCTGGCTCGAGTGCCCGTCTTGTTGATCGGCGGTTGCCCACCTCGGTCGCAGGCCAACATGAGTCCCCTTCAGGACATCGCCCACGTCGACATCATGGCCCCCGTCACCGCCTACTCCCGGACCGCTCGTGTGCCCGAGCATGCGGTGCGCGAATTGGATGAGGCCATCGCCCGAGCCCAAGGCGACGGCGGCAGTCCCGGCCCGGTCTACATCGAGTTCCCCACCGATGTTCTTCGCACGACGGTAGCGCCGAATCTGGTGTTGGACGAGTGGCTCACCGCTCGGCCTCCCCGTCGACCACAACCTGATCCCGACGATCTGGCGGCGGCGGTCGCCGCCATTCGGCAATCGCGACGACCGTTGGTCATCTCCGGACGGGGAGCGGCCAACGCCGCGGCCGAGTTGGTTCGATTCCTCGATGCCACCGGTGCGCTGTACCTGGACACTCAGGAAAGCCGTGGCCTGGTCCCGGGCGAACACCCGTCGGTGGTTGGAGCGGTCAGGGCGGCGGCCATGAGCCAGGCCGACCTGGTGGTCACGCTCGGACGCAAGCTTGACTACCAGCTGGGGTTCGGGTCGCCAGCAGTGTTTCCTGACGCCAGATTCGTGCGCATTGCCGATACCGCCGATGAACTGATCGACAATCGACGCGGGGCGGCCGAAGTCCTATCGGCTGTCGGCCCGGCTCTGGACGCCATCATTGCATCGCTCGGTTCAGACGTCGGCCTGCGAGACGTCGACTGGGTCGATGCGCTGCGGGCCAAACATGCGGAGCGAGTCAACACTGGAACCGGCAGGGCAGCACCAGCCGTGGGAAGTGACGGACGGATCCACCCTCTAGCCGTGTTCGAAGCCATTCGGGAGGTGGCCGCCCCCGACTACATCGGAATCGCCGACGGCGGCGATTTCTTGTCATTCGCCCGGATCGGACTGGACACCGGCACCTACATGGACGCCGGGGCATTCGGCTGCCTGGGCGTAGGCGCTCCGTTTGCCAATGCTGCGGCGCTGGCCGAACCCGACCGACAGGTCATTTGCGCTACCGGTGACGGGGCATTCGGCATCAACGCCATGGAAATCGACACCGCTGTGCGTCATGGCTGTAGAGCCGTGTACATCATCTCCAACAATGCGGCGTGGAACATCGAACGTTATGACCAGGAGGTCAACTACGGAGGTCGGGTGGTTGGAACCACCCTCGGTGACAGTGACTACGCCGCGATGGCCCGAGCTTTCGGGGCCCACGGTGAACGAGTGGAGGACCCGGCTGACCTGCCTGCCGCCATTCGACGGGCGCTGGACAACGCCCCGGCCGTCGTCGACGTGGTCACCTCGCAGGATGCGGTCTCGTCCGATGCCACCAAAGGCCTGGGGTACGTTCCCGACTATCAGGCCCTGACCGCCTGG
>JAHDFR010000385.1 GCA_020628065.1 Acidimicrobiales bacterium | reverse complement strand
TGCCGGAGACGATCGATCCGTCGGTGTCGCGGTAGGCCACGATGACCATCCAATGGCCGAACGCGACGGCCAGCATGGCTACCGCTCGATAGAAGTCGACGGCCCGGTTGCGGCCTGCTTTGGCCGCTCCGGCCAGGGCTTGCAGCGAGGTTGCGTCGACTGCTTGACCGGTGTTGACGGTTGGGTTTGTGACGGTATTACTCATGAGTAATATGAGATCATTCCACGCCGCCGCGGGGAGCCCTGAAAACCCCCCAAAGTTCCCTAGGGGATCTTTGGGGGGTTTAAGCCGCTGGCCTAGAAGCTCGGAAGCTGAGTGATAGCCCAGGTTCTGTCGGGAAAGTCAAACAGCCAGTCGGCTTGGGTCATGATCGGCGTCCCGAGCGCCATGTGAATCGGCTGATCGAGCATGGCATTGATCGGGCCGAGATCGATGACAACGCAGGTGCTGGGTTCGAAGTCGACGCCTCCTATGGTGCACCGATCCAAACGGCCAACAGGAGCGTTGAACGTCACTCCGGATGCATCGGAGCCGTACGTGTTACCCGTTATTTCGATCAGCTCCGGATGATCGTTGGCGAAGGCTGCGTCCAGCACGCTTAGCGATGCCCCTGTGTCCCAGACGGCCGTCACGTTCAGGTCTCCGAAGGTCACGGGGACCATCGGCCGAGAGCTGCGCATCAGCTCTAGTGGGAGCATGGCCGGGAGAGATTGGGGTTTGCCACCAATATCGAGCCGTCCCAATGTGAAGCGGAAGTGGCACCGATATCGACCAAGGACATCCATGCCCAACAGCGGTGTCTGGAGGGAATCGACAGACGTCCGCTCGGCCGCCACATTGACAAGCGTCAACGAACCTAGCGCCAACCTGGGCACGAGCACTTGATCGTTGGAGATGGGAACGCCGGTGGCGCCGTACCCGGGCCTCGTATCGCCACCGGTAATGGCCGGTAGGCGGCTCGTCTCACCTGTGTACGGGAGTACAAGGTCGTCGGCACCGGTATCCAGCATGACCCGGATTGTTTCGCGGCCTATACCGACCTCGATATGGATCTGCAGGTCATCGGGCTCGACCGGGTGGCGAACAAACAACAGCGGCAAGGCCGGCATAGGTTCAGTATCGCGCTCCCACGGCTCTCCACTGCCGCCAACGTTCAACCTTGTAGCGAATAGGGTCGTGTGGCGACATCGGTATTCGGTGTCACAGGGCCGGACAAGACTTGGTCCATGACCACCACACCTCCCGCCGATACCGCAACTGACACAAACAGCCAACTGGGTGCCGACGAGCTTCGCTACCTGCTCGTCGCCGAGCTTGCCGACGCCTGCCGGCCTATGACAATCACTGAGCTGGTAGCCAGCATCGAGAGAAGGGGCGCAATGATTGTCCCGCCGAACAGTGCGTCACCGGCACACAAGATCGTGTCCGACTCATTGCGGTGGGAGAAGGCGAAAGGGCGAGTGCGTTCGGTGTCAAGAGGCGTCTATACCACCGGCTCAATGCCCCGGTCGACCAAGTCGTGGATTCGTGGCAAAGCCCGACGAATCTACGGCCACCGGCGAGAAAGCAATTCGCTACA
>JAHDFR010000152.1 GCA_020628065.1 Acidimicrobiales bacterium | reverse complement strand
CATCGCCTTGTTGGGTGTGGCTCGAACGTTGCCCAACGGGTTTGACCGCTTTTAGCTTCCGATATCGAGAATTAGGGCAACCGTTTCTCTCATCTGGGAGACAAGTGCCGGTCCTACATTTCCTCTTGTTGCCAGGACCCGGGCGGACGAGACAGCTCGAATGTGTTGGCACTGCGCTAGTGAATCCTGATCGAGCCCGTTTGCTTCATCGCCCGGGATCTCCACCTCGGTGGCGAATCCTCTGTTCGTTGATGTGAGCGGAATGATCTGAAGCACGGAGGGCTCGGCGTCGAGGATTCGTTGAGCGGTGACGACGACGGCTGGGTGTCGAAAGCCCGCCTCGCGTCCCTGCGGTGTGCCGAGGTCGAGGTCTACGACGTCACCCGAAGTCAGCATCGAGCCAATCGATCTCATTCGCAGTGAGAGGGGTGGTGAGCTGCTCGCCGATTTCGTCTTGTCGAAGCCTGCGAATGGCGATAGCGACTGTGTCGCCAACCGTTGTGCCCAAGGATTCAGCCAGCTTCTTGATCTCGGCGTGGGTGTCGGCGTCAATGCGAACACTTGTGCTGTGCATGCAATTATGTTATCGGTATTGCATGCAGAGCGCAATTCGGCTGAATTATGTGGCTGGCCGAAGGATTGCGAATCTACCGAATTGACCTAGCAGGGCGATCACGCCAATCACAAGTGTGGCCCCCGTCAACTCCAGGTACAGCGACGACCACCAGTCCCACTCAACACCGCCTTGGCGGCCAACTTGATGCTGTTGCAGTGCCATGCGGGACAGCGTCGCCATCCCGATCGCAGTGCCAAGCGCCGCGGCGGCGACTATGGCTGAACGCCATCGTTCGAGCGCTGCCCGGGTGTGATTGGCCCCATGCGATCTGGTGGACGCTCTCCATCGGAGGAAGATCAGCACGACAAAGAGGAAGGCCAGCTGGCCGGCGCCCTGTGACAGCGACGCGAGTTTGTTCGTATTCCGGTGCGATGTCGCCAAACATCGCCATTGCTCCGGCCACAAAGGCTGCTCCGCCTACGAGCCCGGCAACGGCTATGCCCAGTGATCCGAGAAGGAAACCGAGGTTGACTCCGGTAAGGAACGAGTTGGGCGATGGTGGATACATAAGGCTGACACTACGTAGGCGGTGGGACATTCTTCCTTGGGAGACGATGCTCCGAGCCGAGCAATGTTGCCACCTCTTGGCCGACCGGACCGCCTTTAGATCAGATCTGAGCGCCGGACGTCGCCTTGCGCATTTTCTTTTCGCCTTACGGCGCCTGTCCGTTGTTCTTGCCCATTTGCCTTGGCTCGACAGTCAGATGTTTGCGGTCAGTCGTGGCCGAGAGATGTGGTGCGGGTACCCTGCGTGAACCGACGGACTACCAGCGATGCTCTAAACCTGCTGTATCGATGTGACGCTGAGCCCAGTCTGGTCGCGGGCTGCGTCGGTCATGGTGGCCTCGGCAAGCCCGGCGATGTAGCCGGTGATGCTGAGCACCTTGAAAATGCTGATAGGCGACAGGTTTTCACAATGCCCTGGGTCCGGGTTTCTAGCCATCAGCTGTCTCGGGATGAACCACGGCCGAGAATGTACATGGCCACCAGTCCGGCCATGGCTTTGCCGAAGCTGAGAGGCTCAGACGCTCGAGTACCTTCGTCAGCAACGCTCACAGAACGAATCGGCTGGGCTGACGACGATGAGGTCGAGGCCGTTGCCGACCTTGGCTGAACGCCTTCGTCACCCAACAGCGGACCCATCTCCACCGCGCTGTTCCACTCGGCCCCGATGATCACCGACAGAGCGGTCAGCTGCAGGAAGATCATCAACGCCGCGATAGTGCCCAACAAGCCGTAGGCGGCCGGCATCGCTCCAACATTGGACGAGTAGAAGCTGAAGCCAATGGCGAAGACCACAAACAGTGCCATGGCCACCACCGCTCCGGGATTTCTCCACGGCGTGCGGACCGAACGGTCCGGCCCGTAGCGGTAGAGGATGGTCAACGCCCCTCCAAACAGAAGAGCCATCACCGGTAGGCGGAGCACCCCGATCAAGGTTTCGGCCACGCCACCCAACTCCACCCGATCGAGAATCTGAGGCACCGCACTGATGGAAAACGCCATCATGGCCAGACCGACGATGGCGCCGGCTGTGAACAGGTACGCCAGCCCTCGAACTTTCCAGCCCGGTCGTTCGTCGAACTCCTCATAGGCCAGGTTGATGGTGCCTATAAGTTTCTGCACCGCACCGGAAGCTGAGAACAGAGCGAACAGCAGGCCGAGTGCCAATCCGCTGACCCGGCCGACAAACCCGCCGACTCCGCCACCGGAACCCTCCGCCGCTTCGGCATCGTCTTCGACATCGCCGACGATGGACGCCAGCTGTTCGGTGATAAAGGCCCGGGTTCCGTCGTCCAGCGAGCCGGCAGTCTCGGCCACCTGCGATTCGATTTCGGCCGGGTCGGCTACCAGGGCGTACACCGAGACCAGCGCAATCAAGGTGGGGATCAGCGCCAACAATCCGTAGAACGCAATGCCTGCGGCGTTCACCATCACGTTGTGGTACTTGATTCTGGTTAGCAGTTCTCTAATCTGGCTCATCGGTGTGCGGTCCCGCTTGGATGATCTGGTAGTGGACTATCGGCGTTCGGTGGGCCGGTGAGTAGCGACAAGTGGAACTCAGTAGCGTCGCTTGATGGCCCGTGGACGATAAGACGGCTCCCGATCAGCCGACGGTATCGGTCCGACGGAGAAGCCGACTACCGCTCCCGGCCCACCGTCGGTTGGGTCCCGAATCCACGTTGTCCCGCCGTTGACCCGGGCAACCGACTCGACGATGGCCAAACCCAAGCCGCTGCCGTCGATCGCCCGCTGGTTGTTACCACGATAGAACCGGTCGAATACCCGAGCACGCTCCTCGGTCGGTATACCCGGACCGTGATCGCGAACCTCAATTTGGCAGCCCCGCTGAAAGACGGCAATGGCCGACTCGGGCGGCGAGTACTTATCGGCGTTCACCAGCAGATTGGTCAACGCCCGTGTCACCTGACGCGGCCGGGTCTGAACCAGACCGGGAGTTGTCGACAGGTCCACCATTCGCCCCGATGTCGTGCGGAACCGATCGACTTCAGTCGACACGACGTTGGCCAGCTGAAGCGGTTGGCTCTGTTCAACCGACGTTCCTTCGGCCGCCAACTCCAGCAGCTCGGCCACCAGGTCGCCAAGGAGCGACAGGTCCGCCACCGCCCCTTCGATGAGCCGCTTTCGTTCAACCTCCGGTAGCTGCGGCTCGGTATGAATGAACTCGATCTTGAGCCGTAGACGGGTTAACGGGGTACGCAGCTCGTGGCTGGCGTCGGCCACCAGCCTGCGTTGCTGTTCCCGGCTTCGGCGCAGGTCATCCAACATCTCGTTGAAGCTGAACACCAGGCCGCCCAGTTCGTCCGGCCCTTCGCCCTCCAGCCTGTCAGGCAGCGAGCCGCCCGCTCGAATATTTGCCACCGCGTCGGACACCACTGCCACTGGAGCCACGAGATGGCGTCCAAGCATGAGGGCGATGATGGTGGCGGCCAGGCCGGCCAGCAGACCGGTACCCAACGAGAACAGCCTGGCCTGATTCAATCCGTCAAGAGTGGAAGTCATGTCTGATGCAACCCGGACTGAGCCAGGGCGCAACGGGTCTTCATTGTTGGCGTTGTAGACCCGAAGGTATCGGTCGCCGGTCTCGATGGTCTCGAAGCTCTCGGCCTTCGCCCCCGACGCCACCTCCAGTGCCTCTTCGGTAATCGGTATCGAGCCTCGAACGACGTCGCCGTCTGATGTTAGTACCTGAATCGAAATGGGTCCTGGGCGCCCAGCTCGGTCAACAACCCCGCCCGGCCCCGCCTCCGCCGGAGCGGCGCCCCCGGGCGGCAGTAGAGGTCTTTCGCCACGCTCCAGGAACATCATGGCTGTTGCCTTCAGGTCGGCATCGATGGCCGACTTTATGGTGCTGGTCAGCATCGACCCGACCACCGCGCTGAACCCGAGGACAAGAACAACTGCGATCATCCCGGTCGATATGGCGATGCGTCGTCGAAGACTGGCGTGACCCCACAGCGTTGGCCGGTTGAGCGTCGACGCGGTCACGCCGAGCTCCCCGACGGTTCGCCTTCCGGTCTGGCCACATAGCCAACGCCCCGGACGGTGTGAATGATTCTTCCGGCGCCGGTGGCTTCCAGCTTGCGTCTCACGTTGGATATGAGAACTTCAAGGGTGTTGGAGCCCAGCTGTTCTTCGTAACCCCAGATGCGTTCGTGGATGACAGCTCTGGTGAGAACCTGATCGAGGTTACGTACCAACAGGTCGACAAGGTCAAACTCACGCTTGGTCAGCTTCACGTTTGTTCCGGCGGCTGTCACCCGCCTGGCGCTGGACTCGACGGTGATCTGACCGACCGTGGCGGCGTCGGTCTGATTCGTGGTTGCCGTAGCCCCGGCTCGACGCAGCATTACTCGTACGCGAGCCAGCAGTTCTTCCAGGGCGAATGGCTTGGCCAGGTAGTCGTCGGCCCCGGCATCGAGACCGGCCACCCGGTCGCCGATTTCGTGCAAAGCGGTCAGTAGGAGGACTTGCCGAGTATCGCCTCGTTGTCGTATCTCCCGAAGAAGATCAAGACCGCTGTCTCCCTGCAGGTTGACATCAAGAATGACCAGTTCGGGGTTGCAGGTCTCGATCTTCTTTCGGGCTTCGCTGATATCGGCGGCTTGAATAATCCCCAAACCTTGGAAGGCCAATACGGTGCCTAGCGATTCACGTAGTCCTTGGTCGTCCTCCACCAATAGAACATTGGCGGTGGGGTCGGAAGGTAGATCAGTTTGGTGGGGCGCGGCGGTTGACGTCATCGGAGTCCAGATTTATATACCTGCAACGACAAGCCAAGCCTAACATCAACTTTCAGCAACACTTAAGGTGTTGCACAGGTGGTCGTTAGTTAGGGCTCGTAGCCTTTCGCCATACCATCAAACCGATCAAACTGATCAAACCGAACGGCACATCGGTTTTATGGGGCAAATCAGTGAGTGTCCCCACAAAACAGCGATTGGGTTTTGATAGGACTTCCTGATCGTCGGCAGGGCGATGTTCCGGCTGGTGGGATTTGCCAAACGACGACAGAGCGTCGGGGGTCGGGAGACCGCCGCATCCGGTCCTCGACGCTCTGGCCATCACTCCGAGGAAGCGCCGTCTGCCGCGATGGGGTTCGATCGTCGCCAGCTGCTACCTTCAACAAGCAGAGGTGGCTATAAGAGGTGGCGTCGTCGAAGTTGACGATGAACGACCATTGGTGATCCCGAGCTTCAGGGAAGCCGAGGTCGATGCGAGCCTACGCCCACGTTTGCGTAAGGAGCAGCGATGAACAGGCGGACGAGAATTCTTCTTCTGTTGGCATTGGGCGCTTTTTGTCTGGTCGGAGTACTCGGAGTCGGGTTTCTCTTCTTAGGCGGTCGGGTGCTTGATCGAACCGGTGATGCCGGTCCGTTCGAAGCTGAGATGGCCCAAATGTGCGAGATGATCGAACCGGGAATGACCGAAGACGACATTCGAGCGGTGGTCGCCGGATTCGACAACGCCGGAGCTACTGGATTCGGTACCACCAGCGTCCAGCTCGACCAGCTGAGCGAAGACATCGGATTTCTGCGCGAGGATTGGCGGTGTATCTGTCACGTTCAGATGACCGACGGAACCGCCGATGGGGTTGGCGCACCGTTCTGCTTGAACTGACACATGTTCAGGCGTCGTCCAGTGCCTCCGGCAGCTGGGACGGCACATCAACAACAACGGCGCCGGCCGCGGTTAAGGCTGATCGTTTGGACTGATAGGTTCCGCGATCGCCGACGATTAACGCACCGGCGTGACCCATCTTTTTGCCTACAGGGGCCGCCCGTCCGGCGATGAACGCCGCCACCGGCTTCGACATCGACGCCACCACCTCAGCCGCCTCCTCCTCTTTCGACCCGCCGATTTCCCCGATCAACACCACGGCGTCGGTTTGTGGGTGAGACTCAAGCGCGGTGAGGGCATCAGCGGTTGATGTTCCGGAAACGGGGTCACCTCCGATGCCGATAAAGACCGACTGGCCTCGTCCCGCCCGGGTCAACTCCATGCAGGCCAGCGTCCCGAGGCTGCCGCTACGGGAGATCACACCGACCCGGCCGGGGATAAAGATGCGATCGTTGAACGCCGGCATGAAGCCGGCAAAGCCCTGGCTCACGGTGACAATACCGGCAGTGTTCGGACCGACCACCGTGGCGCCCGAATCTCGGGCGGCGGCCACGATGCGCATGGTGTCATGAACGGGAATGAACTCGGTCAGCACCACTACTGTGTGAGCGCCGGCGGCAATGGCATCGAGGGTGAGGGGTAGCGCAGCCGCCGGCGGCACGAACATGACGGCCACATCCAAGCCTGTCCGTTCGGCCGCTTGAGTGAAGCTGCCGACCACGGGCACACCGAGGTGTTCGGTCCCCGCCTTCGAGGCTGAGATTCCGGCAACCACGTTGGTGCCGTAAGCCATCATCTTCTCCGACCAGAACGAACCTTGCGAGCCGGTCAGTCCGGCCACCACTACCTTGTGATCCGGTTGGAGAATCATGAATCAGTCCCTGTCACGCTGTCATCGTCACTGTCGGCGGCCGCCCTCACGGCCGCCTTGATGGCGTCGTCCATGTACTCGAACGGTTCAGCTCCCAATTCTCGGCGAACCATGTCTCTGGCCTCGTCCATGCCGGTGCCATGTATGGAGAAGAACACTGGAATGTCCGGTTGCAGCGTCTTCCACGCCTCGATGACACCACCCGTCATGACGTCACATCGGGCGAACGCGCCGCAGAAGTTGACGATCAGGCTGCGGACCTTGGGGTTGGCCAATACCACCTCCAGCGCCGGCACGGCCAGGGTGTAGGCGTCACCACCGATCTCCAGGAAGTTGGCCGGTCGGCCCCCGTAGTGAGTGATGGCGTCCATGGTGGTCATGGTCAGCCCAGCACCGTTGGCCAACACCCCGACTGACCCGTCCAGCTCAATGAAGCGCAGTCCGTGCTCGGCCGCTTTGGCTTCCAGCCCGGTCACCGGCGGTACCGAAGCGTGGGTGGCCAGCTGCTCCTGCCGCCCGGCTGCTGAGTCGTCAACGGTCAACTTGCCGTCGAGAGCCACAACGGCGCCGTCGGTGGTCACCGCCAACGGGTTGATTTCCAGTAGTTCGGCGTCGGCCGCCGTGAAGGCCGCGAACAAACGGGCGGCGGTTGCAGCCACCTCGTCAACCGGTTCGGGGCAACCGGCCTGCGCTAGCGCTGTTGCCAGTTGTGACTGGTCCGGCTCGGCGTCCACCGCCATCGCAACTGTGGCGAGCGGCGTATCGGAGGATTCGATATCCACCCCGCCTTCGGGGGAGAACATCAGCAGCGGGCCACCGGTTGATCCGTCGACGGCGACAGCCATGTACAACTCGTGAGCAATGTTGACTTGTTCCTCCACCAGGATCTGCTTGACCGTGTGGTCGCCCAGCTTTGTTCCCGCCATCCGGGCGATAGCCGACATCGGGTCGGCGGTCAGCACGACACCTCCGGCCTTGCCTCGCCCGCCGGCCGGGACCTGAGCCTTGACCGCCACCGGTTTGCCGGCGAACACCGCCATCGCCCGAGTCAGATCAAGATTGGGCCAGTCGGCTGACACGGCGATACCTGTTGGTGTGTTGATGCCGTGGCGCGACAGCAGCTGCTTGGCCACCTGTTCGGTGAAGTCCATGTCAGGCGTTGGCTTCGGATGTGGTGGACGAACCGGTGGTGTCCCGGTCAATACCGGTGGAGTTCCACTCAATACCGGTGGAGTTCCACAGGGGGCCGAACAGGTCGGCTTCGGTCGGCTGGTCGGGCTTGATCGTTTCCACTAGATGGGTCACGTTGATGAAGTGATTGATGTTCAGGTTCTCGCTGATGGAGTTGCCGGCCCACGTACCGCAACCCATCGACAGGGTGAACGGCAGACCGTTGTCGAAACTGCCGCCGTTGCCGAAGGTGTGAGCCTGGTTGACCAGCACCCGCACCACCGGCAGCTCGGTGGCCAGGCGTTCGGCCTTGGCCCGGTCGTTGGTGTGGATACCAACCGAGTGGCCGACGCCCTGCACCTCCAATACCTGCCTGGTGAGTTCGACGGCATGGTCGAAGTCGGTTGCCCGGTACACGGCGAGAACCAGCGACAGTTTTTCGCCGGTCAACGGCCGGTCCTGGCCTGGTGCCGGTTCCTCCACCATCACGTAGCGGTGTTCCGGCCCGGCTCCCAGGTCGAAGTGTTCGGTTAGCACCTCGAAGTCTTGGGCGATGACGTTTCGGTTCAACATGCCTTCGGGGAACAAACCGTGGCGGACCCGGTCGGCTTCGTCACCCGAGGCCCGGTAGGCGCCGGCTCGTACCAGAGCCCCCATCGCCTGTTCGTACACGTCGTCGGTGATGATGACCGAGTTCTCCGATGAACAGGAGGTGGCGTTGTCGAAGGTCTTCGACATGGTGATCTTGACCGCGGCGTCGTCCAGATCGGCCCCGGTGTCGATGATGACCGGCACGTTGCCTGCACCAACACCGATGGCGGGAGTGCCCGATCGGTAGGCGTTGCGCACGTTGTTTTGAGATCCGGTGACCAGCACCAGGTCGGCTTTGGTCATCAGCTCGTTGGTGGCCTCCCGGGTAACCGGGGCCGGTAGCACCTGCACGAGGTCGGCCGGAGCGCCAACCGACTCCAGTGCCTGGCGGGCGTACTCGGCGGCCCGGGCGGTGGTGGACCACCCGGCGGGGGAGGGAGCCAAAATGATGGCATTGGCCCCCTTGATGGCCATCATTGCTTTGTTGATGGGGGTGGCCGCCGGGTTGGTGCTGGGCGTAATAGCGCCGACCACACCGACCGGTTTGCCGTAGCGGGCGATGCCGGTCGCCGGATCGTGATCGAGCAGGCCGACCGTTCGAGCCCGAAGCAGGTCGCGAAGCGTGCCGAACGTCTTGCGGGTGTTCTTGATGATCTTGTCGTCAACGTTGCCCATGCCGGTGTCGGCCACCGCCAACTCGGCCAACTCCCGAGCGGCCGCCGGTTCATACAATGACCATGCCACCGCCCGCACCGCCATGTCGATCTGACCCTGATCCCAGTCGGCGATGGCGGCCATGGCCGCCCGGGCGATTGCCACCTGGTCATCCACGGCGGTTAAAGATGCGCTCATCATTCGAGCGTAACAACCGGCCTCCGGCGCCAGCGAACCGTGATAGGTTCGGCCCATGTCGGGCCGCTACTTCACTCCAGCCACCTTCAAGTTCCTGAATGATCTGCGGGACAACAACGATCGCAACTGGTTCAAAGCCAATCAGGATCGCTTCGAAGATGCGGTCCGCCAACCGGCCCTGGACTTCATCACCGACTTCGCCGATCCACTGACAAAGATCTCCCCCCACTTCGTGGCCGACTCCCGAACGGTGGGAGGTTCGTTGTTCCGTATTCATCGGGACACTCGGTTCAGTAAAGACAAGACGCCGTACAAGCTGAACACCGGCATGCAGTTTCGCCACGAGATGGCCAAAGATGTTCACGCCCCCGGCTTCTATGTGCACCTGGAGCCCCGCAACTGTTTCATCGGTGTTGGACTTTGGCGGCCGGAAACCAAGGTGGCGTACCAGATCCGGGCTCACATCGACGACGAACAGGCGGCCTGGAAGAAGGCATCACGGTCCAAGACTTTTAGTGGCGCGTTCGAGCTGGCAGGCGACTCGCTGCAACGGCCACCGAAAGGCTACGAGGCCGATCACCCGTTGATCGATGACCTCAAGCGCAAAGACTTCATTGCCACCAGCTCACTCAAACAA
>JAHDFR010000151.1:3805-9900 GCA_020628065.1 Acidimicrobiales bacterium | reverse complement strand
GGCGGGCAGTTCGATACAAGGTGCCGCCTGGCGGCGGACGACCGGCGATGGCCGGGATCGGGATTGAAGGCCCCGACGCCGTGATAGACGAGCTGTGGGCCATCGTCACCGCTGGCGCTAACGCCAAGTACCAGGCCGATGGCGGACGGGAACGACCGGTAGGCGAGCACCAACCGTTCCCCAACCGAGGGTTCGATGCCGTCGCTTCCATGCTGCGAGGCGACTCGGTAAGTGGAGGCGGAGGCGCTGCTCGACCGGCGGTGGTGGTCACCTTCGACGGAAACGCATTGGTCAATGATGATGCGGCCCCTGTCACCGCCACCCAGCTTGGAACCGGACCCATCTCCGGCGGCCTGCTGAACGAGTACCTGGCCCGAGGGTCGTTAAGCGTCCTCGTACAAGGGCTCAACGGCGAACCGTTATGGTTCGGACGGGCCAGGCGCCGTGCTTCGGCATCACAATTCCTGGCCCTAGCCGTGCGGGACAAAGGCTGCGTACTATGCCGGGCCGGGCTCGACCGCTGCGACGCCCACCATCTGACACCGTGGAGTGCGCCCGGTCGAGGGCAAACCGACATCGACCAACTGGCGCTGCTGTGCCAGCGCTGCCACCACGATCTACATCAGCGGAATCACACGCTGTATTGGCGACACCTGGTTGACGGCTGTCGGATCTGGGAAACTCGCCCGGCAACGGCCGATGAAACCCCGGCGATGGTCAGTGGTCCAGAGACACCCGGGCGCCGAAGCCGTAGAGGGCCGCCCCGATCCCGAACACCAACCACAACGGCACGAACTCGGCCAAGCCGCCCAACACCAGCCCACCACCGATCTCCCCGGCAGCCATGGCCTGGCTCTTAAACGACAACGCCGTGGCCCGAACAGCCGAGTCGGCATTGCGGTTGGTCCAGGCGTCGATCACCGGTTCAACCGTCTCCCGCATGATGTCCCGGGTGGCCCAACCGACCACCGCCAACGCCAACGGCCCGATGGCCATCAGCAAAATCCCGGTGCCGCCAACAACGGTCAGGACCGCCACCGTTCGGGATGAAACCGCATCAGACCGCTCAAGATCCCGACCGTTCAACCAGGCGATAACAGGAATGGTGGCCAACGTCATGGCCAACCAGGCCAAGCCGAACCACACCGCCGTCTCATCACCGGAAACCGCCGGAGCGCCCAAATCGACCAGGCGAACCAGGTCCAGGCGATCCACCATTTCGTCGGCGGCCGAAATCAGGACCGTCAACACGACGATGACCCGCAAGACCCGGCGGCTACGCATCAGCGCCAGACCATCACGCCAGGTGGCCACCACCGACGCCAGACCCGACGGACCATCGCTTGCACCATCACGATCCTTAGCCGGCGTGAAACTGTTCTCCGGCATGATGACGGCCAGCACCAGGCCGAACACCATCACCGAACCGCCGGCCATCATCATCACCGTCTCGATCGACATGTCGGTGAAGGCCAGGAGCGGCACGGCCAAACCGAGGCCGCAGGCCACACCCACCAGACGCCACATGGCGTGGCGCAGCACCAGCCGTTCACTCTCATCGGCGCTCTGGGTATCCCTCATCTCGTCGGTCACCCAAGCCAAATCGGCGCCACTCTGGAACGTGTATCCCAAGCCGAACAGGGCCTGCCACAACAACAGCAAGGCCAGGCTCGGAACCAGCGGAGTAGCGAAGGCGGCGAAGCCCATCAACAACCACGAAATGATCTGCGACCATTTGCGGCTGAAGGTGTCAGCCACTGCACCGGTGGGCGACTCGGCCAACAGCACCGTCACCTCAAGGGCTGTTCCCAACAGCACCAGACGAAAAGGAGACAACCCCAGATCAACAACCCACCAGGCCAACGCCGACAAACCCCAGGCGGCGAACAACGCCCCCTGCACCCACCCGGTGAGCAGATAAATGCGATCAGGCCGGCGCACTCAGGTCTCTCAGGTCAACAGTGCCGGCGCCAGACGGCGCCAACCGGCTCGGACATCAGCCGGATCATCAGCCAGCACCTGCACGCACACATGGTCGGCACCGGCATCGTGATGCTCCTTCACCCTGGCGGCCACAGCAGCCTCATCACCCCACACCACGATGGCATCCACCAGTTTGTCCGAAGGGCCGGAGTCGGCATCACCGATGTCGTCATCGGTGAAACCAAGACGCTTCAAGTTGTTGGCGTAGTTCGGCAGACTCAAATACACCGCCATGTTCTTGCGAGCCGTGGCCCGGGCCGAATCGGGGTCGGAATCGAGAACACACATCTGCTCCGGAGCCAGCAAAGGACCATCACCCAAAATCTCCCGGGCAGTGGCGGTGTGCTCCGGCGTAGTGAAGTACGGGTGGGCGCCGGCCGCCAACTCACCGGACAACGCCATCATCTTCGGGCCCAACGCCGCCAACACGATATTGCCCGGCAGCTCCCGAGGGCCGACGCCACGGAAACGGGTCTTCTCCACCATGAAGGTCAAATAGTCCTTCATGTAGGAGTACGGCTTCGAGTAGTCGTGCTTGCGAACCCACTCCACCAGCGTGTGGTGGCTCACCCCCAACCCCAGGAGGAACCGGGCCGGGAACGCCGCCTCCAACGACCGCAACGTATTGGCCATAGTCAACGGATCACGAGCGTAAATCGAAGCGATACCGGTAGCCACCGGCAACCGGTCGCAAGCCGACAACAACAACGCCGCCATCACAAACGGGTCACGACCGACCGTCTCCGGAATCCACAACGCTCCGAAACCCAACTCATCAAGCTCGGCGGCCGCATCCTGAGCCTCAGACACCTCCATGGCATCCAACGCCCCGGTCCAAACACCAACCGATCCGACGTCAACAGTGAGATCCGACATGAGCACTCCCCTCGTCCCGAACGGCGTCCTGCCGAACAGAGTCGAGCCGAGTCTACGAGGGAATCAACAGGCCGTGAGAATCAGCTGACCGAGCGGACCCGATCGCCACCGGCCCGCTTGGCACCGTACATCGCCTTGTCGGCCCGGTTGATGGCGTCCTCCGGACTCTCGCCCGGCTCCATCACCGTCGCCCCAATGGAACAACGTAGCAACTCCCGAGAATCCGAAACGGTCACCGGAACCCTCATGGCCGCCCGCAATGCCTCGGCCAACTGATCCAGCTCCGCCGCGTCCAATGGGCCCGGCACCCAAATGACAAACTCGTCACCGCCCCAACGGGCCACCATGGCCTCCTCGGGCGCGGTGCTGAGCATGTACTCCGATGCGGCCACAATGGCCCGATCACCGGCAGCGTGACCCAATGTGTTGTTCACCCACGAGAAGTCATCCAGATCAATAAGCAACAAACCGGAACCGCCCAAACATTGCGTTGCATCCATGTCGTCCAGCAGGCGCCGACGGTTCAACAAACCCGTCAACGGATCACGGTCGGCGGCGTACCGGAGTTGCTCATCAAGACGGCGACGCTGCAACATCATCGACACCAGGCGCTGAACAGCCAAATAGACGATCCATTCGTCACGAGCCGGCGGACCGTCGATTACCCGAAACGCTTCTATGTAGCCCAACAACTCGTCGTCATCATCGTCAAGAGCAGCGACCGTAACCCGGCCGGATATCTGATCGTCGGTGATACCCGGCTTGTACGGATCAGCACCCGGCCTCAGCTGGGCATCGACGGCGGCAACAACATGAGGAGGCGGAACCAGGACATGCACAGCCCGGTTGGCGGCCAGAACAGACTCGGGGACGCCGGTACGGTCGATGGCGGCCGACGACCCGTCAGGCAAAAACGCCGTAATGGACAGAGACAAACCCTCGACGTAACGCTCAGCGAAATCGGCGATGCGATGCAAACTCTCCCCCAACGGTCCGGGAGCAACCAGCAGCTGCATGACTCGAACCAACTCGTCGGCAAAAGCCTCAGCCCGGACCTCGGTGTTCGGCTCGAAAATCTGGATGGCCAGCGCACCATCCTCAACGCCAAGACTGGTGGCCCGAACCTCAAACGGCTCATAACCACCGTCCTTCAAACGCAGGCGATACAACGCAGGCAGACGAGTGCCTTCAATCGAAGTGGACTCAACCATGGCCGCCGCGCCACGAACCACATCATCCGGATGGATCATGTCCAACGCCGTCATCGCCAGCAGTTCGGCTTCAGTGAACCCGCAACGATCGGCCACCGCACCGTGAACCGCCTGAATAGCCAAATTGGCGTCAAGAGCAACAGCGCCGACATACTCAGTCGACAGCGACGAGAGCGCCAAGTCCCAACCAGTCAATTCAGGCATCAACGCAGTCATCGGGGTCCAACGGCTAATGCTTTAGCCCCACCCCACACACCCGTCCAGAGGCCGAGAAGACCCATGATCAAGCCACTACTGAACGCCATCACCAACTACTACCGGACCGAGGTCGAACAGTACCCCATGCTCAACGAGGTGCTCGACGCCCTGACCGCAGCGACCATCCCGCCGGCCATCAGCCCGGACCCGAAACCGGTAATACGCCATCTCGACGGGCTCAACCAGGACCGCCCAACAAGCCCCACAAAACCAATTATGGACGAGTTTCTAGCCGTCGCCCGGAACCTGCCGTGGTCCCAAACCTACGGATACCTGAAAGTCTTGGACCAGGACTACCTGGACAACTACGGCTACATACGTCTGATCGGGCCGGACTCCATCGTTCCCCACCCCGACCTTCGAGTAGGCATCGGGCTATGGGGACCCAACCTCAACTATCCAATGCACCATCACGAAGCCGAAGAGCTCTACCACATTCTCTACGGACAACCGGAGTTTCGAACCGACACCACAGACTTCACCACCCATAGCATCGGCGATGCCATACACCACAGACCGTGGATGCCTCACGCTCAACGCTTTGGCGACACCCCAACGGTGCTGCTGTACGCCTGGACCGGTCAGGTCTCGGCCGACGCCGAGCTGCTCGAGTCCGCCTGACCGACCCCTGCGTCACTGGCCTGCCGACCCTCAATGCGAAGGGTTTCAGCCACCAGCACAATCAGGAACAACAAGTCGATGGCCACCAGCAGCCACACCGCATCCCAGCCGCCGGTGGTCAGACACAACACAGTGATGGCAACCAGACCCACCAGTCGTTCCTTGGCGACAACCCGAAACCCCCGGTAGACGGCGATGCCGATACCGGAGAGAAACAGGGCGAAACCAACGGCCATCATGACCCGAAACTCGATGTGTAGCGGCTCGTCAGGGTGAAGAAGCGCTTCCTCGGCGGCAGCAGCGATAGCTATTACCCCACCGATGATCGGGGCATGAGCATAGGTGTAGGCGTCACGACCGAAACGGCCACGTTCATGGTCGGAGTACTGCTCAGACCGGTACTCCAACGCAGGTAACACCCGGTCGAAGTACGACCACCACAGCAAACCGGCCAGCGCCCCGGCCGCCGTCAAACCAATACGGGTCGCCTGACCGAGACCACCCTCGTCCAAGCCACCGACCACCGAAATACCGATGGCCACCACCACCTCGCCCAGAGCGATGATCAAAATGAGACCGTGCCGCTCGGCAAAATGCCCGGAACGCAGAATCCAATCGCTGCTGCCGGCGGCGATGGTGGAACCCAGAAAGATGGCCAACGTCAACAACCACAAGGCGACGCGGGCGCCACCCTCAACCGTGCCACCAATGACAAAAACCGTTATGGCAATCAGATTCGGCCAGGCGAACCGTACGGCATTGCGAAAGAACTCGCTCTCCCGGTCAAACGAGACCAACTGGAGAACGGCGGCCATCAACATGATCACCCCACCTGAGGCGGCGAAGGTGAAACCACCGGAGCCGAACGCCGTCTCGACCGAAGCGGCCATCGGTACCGTCACCGCAGTCGCCACCAGGAACACGGCTCGAACAACCCGGCCGTTACCCGAAACCGAGTTGGCACTCCAGGTGAACAACGACCAGCAGAACCAGATCAACAGGAACAGCAGCACCGCCTGGGCTGCCCCCGTCCAGTCCGGATGATGGACCAGGTGAGCCACCAGCCGGGAGAACGCAAACACAAACGCCAGATCAAAGAACAGCTCAACCGGATCGGCGGTGAAGTCCTCTTCCCGGTCGGGGACG
>JAHDFR010000151.1:0-3705 GCA_020628065.1 Acidimicrobiales bacterium | reverse complement strand
ATCAACAATCAACCACCTCTACCGATGATCGGTGTTGGAGCCCGGCCCCACATCAACCCCGGTGAGCACCAACTTGGTCAGGGTGGTTGGCACCTCCCGCAGCCAATGGTTCACCGTCAACCGCCGAGGAATAGCCACCAGACTGCGCTCGGCGGCAACCGCAGCCACCGCCCGCTCAGCCACCATCGCAGGCGACTTGCGGGGAATCAGCTGAAAGAGATCCAACCGCTTGATGACACCATCGAGATAACTGGAATCCAGCAGGTCGTCGTACATGGCGGTGTCGACCGGTCCGGGAGCCAACACCGTGGTGCCGACCGAGGTATCCCGCAGCTCAATACGCAACGCCGCCTCAAAGTTACTGAGACCGGCTTTGGACGCCCCATAGGCGGCCAGGCCGGGGAAGCCACCGGTACCGGCCAACGAGCCGGTGAACACCAGATGCCCCCGGTTGCGCTCAATCATGCCGGGCAAAACGTTCCGGGTCAGCAACATCGGTGCCTCGAAGTTGACCCGGGCCAGACGGCGAATCACATCGGGGTCAACCTCACCGAAAAACTCGGAAGTGGCCACGCCGGCGTTGTTGACCAACACGTCGATCGGCCCGGCCTCGCTCTCCACCCGACCGATCAGCCCGTCCACCTGGTCCGGCTCGGACAGATCGACCACAAAAGCTTTGCCGTCCAGCCGGGAGGCCAGATCATCGAGGACGTCCTTCGATCGGGCGGCCAACGACAGCCGTGCGCCGACCGAAGCAAACGCCTCCGCCATAGCCGCGCCGATACCGCCTGACGCGCCGGTGAGAAGAACATGAGCGCCGCGAAGTTCCATGACCGCCAGCCTAGGTAACGGTCCAACAGTGAGCCCAGTCAGCCGACCCGAGGCCGAGCGCTACCCTCCGGCGGCCACGTTGACGAAGTTGGAAACGGCCCCACCGATCGTCTCAAGCTGCGGAGCCGGAATCCGATGGCGTCGGGCCAAACGCTCGTCGTTGGTGGTCACATAGGTCTGGCCGCCCGAATCTTCCCAAACCAGGATCTTGACCGGCAGGTCGATGCCGGCAGTGGCCGACTTCTGCATCAGCGGTGTACCGAGAACGGGATTGCCGAACACCACCAGACGAGTCGGACGAAGTTCAAGGCCGACCGAAGCAGCTCCGGCCTGATGGTCCACAGTGAAGGCGACGCTGGCCGGTGAACCATCAATAGCGGCCAGCAACCGATCCCAAGTGACGTCCACATCAGCATCGGAGGCAACGGTGAACAATCCAGAATTCTTGGCGAATCGCTGGACCCCGTAAGCGTCGTCGGCCGCCGTCACATCGGTGGCGGTGGCGGCCGAAGTCAGGTTGCGCAATGCCCCGGCGATCACCTCAAGTGTGCCAACATCACCAAGGCGATGGCGGGCCTGAAGATACGTGGTGTCGTTGAACCCGACCCACACCCGCCCGGCCTGCTCGAACACCTGAATCTTCTGCGGCAGGTCAATACCGACCGTCTGGTTCACCTGCATCAGCGGTGTACCCAGGCGGGGATTGCCAAAGAAGACAACCCGGTTGGCATCCAGTTCCAGACCGGCGGAAGCGGCCGCTGCCGCGTGATCCACAGTGGCGATGACCCGGATGTTCGGGTTGGCGTCAAGAACACCGACCAGCGTTGACCACGTTGTTACAACGTCCTGGTCACTCTCCACGATTACCATTCCGGGAACCCGCGGTGGCGCACCGCTGTCTTCAGCAGACACCGAGCCCACCGGCACCAGAAGCGTGGTCAAGACGGCCAGAACCGCCACGAGAACTTGAAACAATGATTGGCGCATAACCTTCCCTCTTCGTGAAGATTTTCGCCCGCCACAAACCTTAACCCAGGGCGGACAGTCGCCGCCCGTGGACCACCCATTCAGTGTGGGGAAACCGAATCTGCGGGAACAGCCGGCGGCATGGTCTACTGGACACAGAAGCCTCAGCACCACAACCGAACTCGAACCCACAATGACATGAACCGAAACCAGGATGAGTACTACGACCTCGGCGACTACAGCCGCCCGGTCTCCACCGATTCACCCGACGCCCAACTGTGGTTCGACCGAGGTCTCAATTGGCTCTACGGATTCAACCACGAGGAGGCCATCGCCTGTTTCGACCGGGCCATCGAAGCCGACGAATCATGCGTGATGGCGCACTGGGGTCGGGCGCTCGCCCTAGGCCCCAACTACAACCTGACCTGGGACAAAATGGACGACCGGGGTCGGACCCGGGTATTGGCCGCCGCCTACGAGACCACCGCCACAGCAACGACGATGGCAACAGCATCAACCGAGCCCGCCACCGCCGCTGAGGCCGCACTCGCCCAGGCCCTCACCGCCCGCTACCCCCAGGCCGAGACCATCGAAGACCAGGAACCGTGGAACCACGCCTACGCCGACGCCATGCGTCAGGTGGCGGCCGATTTCCCCCATGACCTGGACATCCAAGCGGCGTTCGTCGACGCCATCTTGAACCTCACACCGTGGCTGATGTGGAACCTGGCAACCGGTGACGTGGCCGAAGGAGCCGGCACCGCCGAAGCCCGGGAAGTCCTGGAAACCGCGTTCGCCCAAGACCCCACCGCCTGGGATCATCCAGGCCTACTGCACTGCTACGTCCACCTCATGGAGATGTCGCCCTGGCCCGAGCTTGCGCTACGCCACGGCGACCGGTTGCGCGAACTGATGCCCGACTCCGGTCACCTCATCCACATGCCAACCCACATCGACGTGCTGTGCGGCAACTATCACGACGTCGTCTACTGGAACCAGAAAGCGGTGGAAGCCGACAGGCGATGGTTGGCCAACGAAGGGCTACACAACGTCTACACCCTCTACCGCAACCACAATCATCACTTCGTGATCTACGGCGCCATGTTCTCCGGGCAGTACTCGGCCGCCATGGCCACCGCCCGGGAACTCATCGACACCACACCCGAAGAGTTCCTCCGCATCGAGTCGCCACCAATGGCGGACGCCGCCGAAGCATTCCTGGCTATGGGCCTCCACGTTCAGATCCGGTTCGGCAAGTGGGCGGAGATCCTGGAGACCACGCTGCCCGACGATCTCGAACTCTATGCCGCCACCACCGCCATGACGCTGTACGCCAAAACCCTGGCCCACTCGGCGCTCGGCCACATCGCCGAAGCCGAAGCAACCCGTGAAGCTTTCCTGGCGGCCCGGGATCGAGTGCCTGAAACTCGACGGGTACACAACAACACCGTGGTCGATCTGCTGGAAGTGGCCACAGCCATGATCGACGGTGAACTCGACTATCGGCGAGGAAACCACGACCAAGCCTTCGCCCACCTGCGGCGGGCCGTCGAACTGGAAGACAACCTGGCGTACGACGAACCGTGGGGTTGGATGCAGCCGACCCGCCACGCCCTCGGCGCGCTGCTGTTGGAACAGGCTCGCTACGACGAAGCCGAAGCCGTGTACCGGGCCGACCTTGGGCTCGACACGACGTTAAGCCGAGCGTGTCGTCACCCCAATAATCTGTGGAGCCTGCACGGGTTGATGGAATGCCTCAACCACCGAGCGGCCCAAGGGCAAGACGTTGCCGCCGAGTCGATCATGATCTCTCAGCAGCTCGACTTGGCCCTGGCCCGTTCGGAGGTTGAGGTGCGAGCATCCTGTTACTGCCACCAGGCGGCCATGGCCGCCGAGTAGGCCCGGTCA
>JAHDFR010000384.1 GCA_020628065.1 Acidimicrobiales bacterium | reverse complement strand
CGACACGGCGACGGTGCTCAACAAGGCGGTCGACGGAACCGAATCGATCACCGACGGGCCCTATGCCGAAACGAAAGAACAAATCGGCGGCTACTACGTCGTGGAGGCGGCCGATCTCGATGAGGCCCTCGACATCGCTCGACGGGTTCCGCTACCGGCGGGCCGGTTTGAAGTCCGACCGATTGAGTTCCGTCCGGAAATCTAATGACCGACGATGTCGACGCCGCCCTAACTCATCTGGCTCGGCACAGCTCAGGGCGAATCCTGTCGCTCCTGGCCACGCGTTTCGGTGACGTCGAGATTGCCGACGACGCCGTACAGGAGGCCATGATCGAAGCAGCCCGCCGTTGGCCGGTCGACGGGATACCGGACAACCCGGCGGGCTGGCTTCACCAGGTGTCTCGACGAAAGGCGATCGACCACATCCGTCGCGAGACCTCGGCCCGGCGACGGGTGCAGGCGGCCGCCCCCGACCTGCTGGTCTCGGACGATTCACCAATCGAGGTACAACCGATGATTGCCGAAGACGAAACAGTGGAGGTTGACGATGAGCGCCTGCGGCTCATCTTGTTGTGTTGCCACCCGGCACTTAATCCGGACGCCCAGGTTGCGCTGACGCTACGACTTGTTGGTGGCCTGACAACCGAAGAGATCGCCGCCGCCTTCCTGATCCCGACACCAACTCTGGCGCAACGGATTTCCCGGGCCAAAAAGAAGATCCGGACAGCGAACATCCCGATGTCCATGCCCGAACATCTCGACGATCGGCTTGGGGTGGTGGCGACCGTCCTCTATCTGGCGTTCAACGAGGGTTACCTCAGCCGTTCACCCACCGCCGAAGCGATGCGGCTCGACTTGTGCGAGGAAGCGCTGAGGCTGGTTGAGCTGATGTGCGGATTGGCTCCGCAGAACGCCGAGATCCACGGGCTGCTGGCGCTCGTGCGCTTCACTCATGCCCGGCGCAACGCTCGCACCGACGGCGACGAGCTTGTTCTTTTGGACCGACAGGACAGGACCGTTTGGTATTCCGAAGAGATAGCGGCCGGAAACGAAGCATTGGCCAAGGCCATGAAGATGATGCAACCCGGGGTGTTCCAGCTCCAAGCCCTGATCGCCGCCCAACACGCCAACGCCCGAACGGCGGCCGACACCGACTGGCCGAAGATCGCCGCTCTCTACGACCAACTGATGGCAATGCGACCGTCGCCCGTGGTGGCCTTAAACCGAGCGGCGGCCATCGCCATGGCCGATGGGCCATTGGCCGGGCTCAAACTGGTCGATGAGATCGAAGGGCTTGACCGCTACCACCTGTTTCACGCAACCCGGGCCGAACTACTAACTCGAGCGGGCCGGGCCGACGAGGCGGTTGAAGCACTGACCAAGGCGCAACAATGTGTACATAACGCCGCGGAGAACCGCCTACTGGTGGGTCGCTCAGCTCGGCTTCAGCAGAATCGGACCACACACTAGATTCGCAATGTGGCGGCGCTTGCCAGGTCACATAAAACCCGCCGAAGCTCCAAGGCGTCCAGCGGGTTTTGTGGCGGAGAGAGGGGGATTCGAACCCCCGGAACCCTTGCGGGTT
>JAHDFR010000383.1:1318-1587 GCA_020628065.1 Acidimicrobiales bacterium | reverse complement strand
GTTGCGCAAAATGCCGAACATCCATCCGACAAAGCCGGAGCCGTGCCAGTTGAATCCGTCGATACCCACCAAAGCCCGGGCCATAGACTCGCTCACAGCGTCCTCGGCCGCTTGGAGGTTTGGTGAACGAAGCCGTGCGTAGCCAACCATGCGCGGATAGCAGTGACGGTACAGGGCCTCCCACGCATCGGGGTCATGTGATCGAGCGCGCTCAACCGTCGACCGAAGGGTCTCGGGTTGAAGCTCAAAGGTCATTGACGTACCATGCC
>JAHDFR010000383.1:0-1308 GCA_020628065.1 Acidimicrobiales bacterium | reverse complement strand
CAACGATGTAGCACTCGATCTCACCTGGATCTCGGCCGACGATCTCGAGGGCATCGCCCGAACTTCGAGATCGTCGGCCCGGCGTGAAGGGGCCGTTACCGCGGTGTCAGTACGCCATCGATGCAGGCCCAATCATCACCGTCAAGAAGGCTTGAGTTCGCCGCCCGAGCACGATCGTGACCCTCAGCGGATGCGTTCCAAGTGCTGCTTGAGTTGTTCAGCCGTGGATTGCCATTGGTCTCGTGGCACGCGCCGTTCGGGGTGACCTTGATTGAGTGGTCGGCAGACGCAGGCACCATTGTCAGCGAAATCGCGGCCACCGTGGCGGCTGCTGCAGCGATAATCTTATTCTTCATGTTTCGACTCCTGTCGATGTAGCGTTGGTCGCATGGGCCAACTGGCCTGGATCTTCCAGTCCACCAAGCACATGATTCCAAGGCCGCCTACGTCACAGAATTACCGTCCTTCTGGGATGTTTCACCCTACTGTTGACGCACGACAGCCCACTCCGGCCGCAAGTCGGATGCTTACCACATATGGTGCCCTATATGGCACTCTGGTAGACTGCTGATCGTGACGAAGACAACCATCTACTTGCCCGACGATTTGAAGGCCGGGTTGGAACGAGAGGCCCGGCGAAGAGGTTGTTCGGAGGCCGAGGTTATTCGCCAGGCCGTTGCCGCCGCTGTCCAACGGCCGCAACCAAACGTGGGACTGCTGGACGCCGAGCCGATGGCCGACCGGGTCGACGAGTTACTCGACGGCTTCGGTGAACGGTGATAGTGGCCGACACCAGCGGACTGCTGGCCCTTTTCAACAAGCGAGAGCCGACCCACGAACAAGTCGTCGAATACGTAAACGAACAGATCCAACCGCTGATTGTGTCGCCCTTTGTGATCGCCGAGCTGGACTACCTGGTCTCGACCCGCCTTGGCGCCGAGGCTGAACTTATCGTCTTGAGAGAGCTGGCCGGCGGTGCCTACGACTTGCCCACGTTGAGTGCCGAGGATTTGGCTTTGTGTTCTGACGTGGTCGAGAACTACAAGGATCAGTCCATCGGGGTGGCCGATGCCTCCCTGGTCGTGCTCGCTGACCGTTATCGGACGAAATCAGTCCTGACGCTCGACCGACGGCACTTCGATGTGCTCAGACCGCTGGCCGGCGGTCGGTTTGAGTTGCCGATCGCCTGACTTGCAGGCTGACTCTACGAGTCCTAGATCTGGTCCAGGCGCTTGACCACCGCTGCCGGGAAGCCTCCGGTGGCCACCGGACCCCACCGCTCGATGTCGATGCTGATCAGGCACTTGC
>JAHDFR010000150.1 GCA_020628065.1 Acidimicrobiales bacterium | reverse complement strand
TACTTCTGTCCGCTGGATCGCAACACCTCGGCCGAACCCCCGGGCCCCGGCTATGTCGGTGTCTATGTGGAAACCCGCCATCAGTACCTGACCGGGTTCTTCGGCACTGAGCGGATTCTTCGAGACACCACGGTGGTTCGCATCGAGCCGGGCCGACCCAGATTGGATCTTCGATGAGCGGACGTCCACTTCAGCCGGTTCAAGGTGTCAACGACGATGACGAACGAGGCGCAGCCATGGTTGAGATGGCCATCGTCGGCGTGCTGTTGGCCTTCCTGTGCATGGGTCTTATCGAACTCGGCTTCGCCTGGCGTGACTCCATCACCGTCGAACAAGCCAGCCGTCTCGGCGTGCGGGCGGGTGCAGCGATGACCGGCGAAGATCAGGCCGACCAAATGGTCGTCCAGGCGCTTGTGGCCTCGCTGGAGCCGAACGAATACGACCAGTTGCAATATGTGGTGGTGTGGGACGCCACCACCAACTCCGAGGTTCCAACCGGGTGCGACACCGCCAGCAGTGTGGCCCAGAGGTGCAACCACTTCACCAAGGCGATGTTGGACAACGTCGCGGTTAACGGTCGTTGGGGATGCGTTGCCGGGAGCTACGACGTTGCGTGGTGTCCCAGTAGTCGGGACTCAACGCCGGAAACCCCGACCTACATTGGCGTTCATATCCAGAGCCGTCGGAACTGGATGACCAACTTCTTTCCCGGCGGCGGGATCGACTTCGGCGCCAGCACCATCATGTCTCTGGTGCCGCTGGACTACTAGCCGATAGTCATACGATCAGTACCGGTGTGCCCAGCGGAAGGGTTTGTGCCAGCTCGGTAATGACGTCGTTGGCCAAACGAATGCAGCCATGACTGACATTCGTTCCCAGCGAAGAGGGATCGTTCGTGCCGTGCAATCCGATAATGGCGGTGTCGGCCCCACCGAAGGACTCCAACACTTCGCTGAAGCCGGAGAGGCCGAACGCGAAAGGTCCGTAGTCGCCTTCGGGGTTGGGTGGAGCCAGCAGCTCCAGTAGGTAGAAATCTCCGACCGGGGTCGGCGTGTCTCCGGTGCCGATGGCCACTTCTGTCTCCATCCACAGAGCATCCTGATTGAATACTCGCAGGTTGAAGGCTTCCCGATCGATCTCGATCCGATACGGGTTGTTGGTCAATGTGACGTCAGCCCGTTTGATGAACCCGGTGGTGCCGTTGGGTTGGACGGGGAGGAAGACTTCGATCCATTCCGATGAGCCGTCGGCCCCGCCGTCAACCACCCGAAACACCATCGGTGTGCCCACCGGAGTTGGATGGGCGAAGCGTCCGAGCTCGTCGGCATCGTCAGAACCTGATGTTCGGGCCACGATTTCCGGAGAGGCGGCTTCAGCTACCACGGTGAACGCCGGGGCGGCGTCGCCGTCCACCGGGAGTGGGTCGACGTCGGCCGCCGGTTCGGAGGCCGACTCTTCGGTATCGATTGTCGAGGTGTCTTCGGTGGCGGAATCGAGTTGAGACGACTCCAAAACGGCGTCGCCGCCGGCTGAACATGCTGCTCCGAGGAGACTTATGCAGATCAGGCCGGCGGCGAAACGCAAACGCACTATTGATCGCAGCGGATCAGCCGGTGTAGGTCGGAGTGGCCGGAGCCGGATCGGTGGGCTCGGCCTCGGGGACCGGCTCACAGGTGACCTTCATGCTGCTGGCGATGCTGGACATGCCGTCGGCTCCGAGCACGATGGACGCCGAGATCGACTCACCCAGTGTGAGCGCTCCACCGTTGCTGGTTGTGGCGTCAGCCGTGTCTTCGATTCCGGCAATCTCCACCGAGGAGTCACCGCTGCTGACCACCAGCTTGTTGCCGGCATGCACCGAACCTTGATTGACCACCGTGGCCACCACGTTGCAGGCCCGGCCGACCAGGCCGGCGTCGACGTCGGCCGATCCCAGCGCAACAGTGTCGCCTTCGGCGCCCTGAATGAAAGCGCTGCCCAGTGGCACGTCGACAACGTCGGCGTCCTGTGCGGTTACGGGGGTTGAAAAGAAGCCAAGCGTTGCAGCCAGCGCAGCCACTGCGCCAGCGGCGAGAATCCGCCGTTTACCCATCGTTATATATCTCCCGGAGTTGTGTCTTGGTAAGTCTTGCATCCTGCCGAGTTCCACCTCACAGGGCTTGGCCGCAAGACGATTCGTTGTGAACGATGCAACCGCCTGTTCATCGCCGCCCCGCGAATCCCCGACGATCCAACATCGTTGTACAAGATTGAATCTGATGTCATGCTACTGCTCGTTGCCCCACCAGTCACGTCGGGCCGGGCGGCCGGGACCGGACTCGTATCGTTTGTAATGGTCGCGTTACGCTGCCGACATGCGACCGTTTCGAATTCTTGGTGTCCAGCAGATCGCCATCGGCTCCAGCGATCTGGCTGCTCTCCGCCATCTTTGGGTTGACGTGCTTGGAGTGGAGAAAGTCGGTGAGTACACCAGCGAGTCGGAGAATGTGCGGGAAGACATTCTCCAAACCGGGCCCGAATCGGCGGTGGTGGAGATCGATCTGATGGAACCGGTCGACCCCGACGGGCGCCCCAGGGTGCACGAACCGGCACTGAATCACATCGGCTTGTGGGTTGACGACCTGCCGACCGCTGTCGATTGGTTGACCGAGCAGGGTATGCGGTTCACCCCCGGCGGTATCCGGCAGGGAGCGGCCGGTCACGATGTTGTGTTCATCCACCCGAAAGGCAACGACGACTTTCCGCTCTGTGGCCAAGGGGTATTGATCGAGTTGGTCCAGGCCCCCGAGGATGTAGTTGACGCGGCGGCATCGCAATGACCTCTGGTCCCGCTTCGGTGTCGGCCTCGGACCGGTTGCTGGCCGAACTTGAAGCCCGCCTCCCGGCCGACTGCCTGCAGGTAGACCGCGACGTCATCGACACCTACAGTCAGGACCGGGCCATCTTCGAAGGCCGGGGAACAGCATCCATTCTGGTCATGCCCCGCAACACCGAACAGGTGGTAGCGGCAGTGGACGCGGCCAACGCCGCCGACGTGCCCATCGTCCCCCGAGGTGCCGGTACCGGTCTGACCGGGGCGGCCAACGCCGTCGACGGGTGCATGATGCTCTCCCTGCATCGGATGAATCAGGTGTTGGAGATCGACACCACTAACCGCCTGTGTCGAGTGCAACCCGGTGTCATCAATTCGGATCTCAAAGCCGAAGTGGCCAAGCACGGCTTGTTCTACCCTCCCGACCCGGCGTCGGTCGACATGTCCAGCATTGGCGGCAACGTGGCCACCAACGCCGGCGGGCTGTGTTGCGTCAAATACGGCGTGACCCGGGACTACGTGATGGGCCTCGAAGTGGTGATGGCCGACGGTCGGGTAATGCGTACCGGTCGAAAGACCCTTAAGTCGACCACCGGTCTTGATCTGACGGGGCTGTTCGTCGGCTCCGAAGGCATTCTCGGGATCGTCACCGAGATCACGTTGAAGCTGGTCCCGGCCCCCGATGCTCCGTCCACCGCTGTGGCCTACTTCGATGAGCTGAAACCGGCCGGAGACGCCATTGTCGAGGTGTTCCGCCAAGGTCTTGAACCGTCGGTGATGGAGATCATCGATCAGGCCTGTCTCCGCCAGGTGGAAGCGGTCTACCCGATGGAGCTTGACATCGACGCCGCCTGCCTACTGTTGGTGCAGACCGAGGGGGACGGATCGAGCGAAGCCATCGAGCGCATCGCCGACATCTGCCGGGCCAACGGTTCGAGCTTCGTCTACCACGTGGATGACCCGGCCGAGGGCGACATGTTGATCGAGGTTCGACGCAAGGTTTGGCCGGCGTTCGAAACGCTGGGCAAAGCGCTGTTGCCGGAGGATGTGGCTGTACGCCGGGAACACCTGCCCGAGCTGTTGGCCGGTATCACCGAGATCTCGCATCGGTACGACCTGGTTCTGCCGACTCTTGGCCATGCCGGTGACGGCAACATGCATCCGCTACTGGTATTCGATGAGAACGACGCCGACGAGGTGGCTCGGGTTCGAGAAGCTTTCTCCGACATCATCGCCCTGTCGCTACGACTGGGCGGAACGATTGCCGCCGAGCATGGCGTCGGGACGTTGAAGCGGCAGTTCGTCGAGGACGAGCTTGACCCCATCCAGCTCGACGTGCAGCGCCGGATTCGGTCTCTACTTGACCCCGCCGGTCGATTCAACCCCGGCAAGGCGCTGTAGCGTTCAGCTGGGAGAGCAGGCAGGTCTCAGAGAGCAGCGATGAGGGGGAGCGCTTTTGTCAATGGAAACCACCGTT
The DNA here is from genome assembly GCA_020628065.1 of Acidimicrobiales bacterium. Lineage (GTDB taxonomy): Bacteria > Actinomycetota > Acidimicrobiia > Acidimicrobiales > SZUA-35 > JAHELU01. The sequence goes on along the minus strand of JAHDFR010000150.1, from coordinate 5,657 downwards.
GAACTCGACGCCCAGTCCATCATCAATACCGCCGACAAGTTGACCCAACGGGTCAAGGACCGGTTCCCCGACGCCAACCTGTGTCTCCAGGCTGACCGGCTGGTCATGCTGGCCGAGCGGGCGAAGCTCCGTTCTGAGGAGATCACCAAGCCGATCTGGTGGATCCGTTCACTGTTCGCCGTCCTGATTCTCGGTGTGGTTGTGGGGTTGGTGGCTGCGCCCTTGAACTTTGAGACCAGCCGGCAGGAACGCGACCTGCTGGACTGGGTGCAGATCGTCGAGGCCGCCATCAACGACGTCATCCTGCTCGGCGCCGGCGTGGTCTTCCTCGTGACTCTGGAGAGTCGGATAAAGCGTCGCCGGACGCTGCGCGAACTTCATCAGCTGCGCTCGTTCGCTCACGTCATCGACATGCACCAGCTGACCAAAGATCCGCACCGGGTCATTGGAGCGCCGGAAGGTGCTGAGTCGTCCATTATCGAAGCCGAGCTCACGCCGTTTGAGTTAGGTCGGTATCTCGACTACTGCTCGGAGCTCCTGGCCATCTCCGGCAAAATCGCCGCTCTCTATGTTCAGCACTTTGACGATCAGGTGGTGCTCGAGAGCGTGACCGAGATTGAGGCGCTGACCACCGGGCTATCGCGCAAGATCTGGCAAAAGCTCATGGTGCTGTTCGAGGCCTATCCCGATTCGTTGATGTCGTCGACGGAGGTGACCCGCACCGATGTGTAGAGGTGAGGGCCCACCGTATCTACAGCCGGTTGAGCGCCTGCTCGGTCTGATCGGCGGCCGCGGCCACCAGGGCCGGGCCGGCCGGGTGGTTGGTGCGGGGATAGCCCTTGGCCAAGTCGACCATGGCCTGATCGGGCTCCAGTACCACCACCGAGGCACCTTCCGAGCGGAGCTCCTCCACTTCGGTCGACAGCTGCCACCGGGCCCGGGTGCGTACGGCCCCCCTGCCGGGTCGGGTCATAGGCGACGACACCACGATCAGGTCGTGCCCACCACCGGACAACAGGTCGGCGTTGGCGGCCGATCGCACGGCGCCGTCGGCGAACCGCCGCCCGTCGATCTCTTTCGGTTGGAACATGCCCGGCACCGCCGACGTGGCTTCCACCGCATCGGCCACGGAGACGTCCAGGCGGTCTCGGCCGAACACCACCGTTTCACCGCTCGATAGATCGACGGCTGGAATCCACAGCGCAGTAGGCCACCCGTCGTCGACCGTGGGGAAGCGCCTCATCGAGCCGGTCGGGAAGACGCCGGACGGAATCAGCCCGGCCAACGCCCCGAATCCCAGGCGCCCCAGGCCCCGTACGGCCAGACCGGGAGCGGCCGGACGCAGCCGGCTCCAAGGCCTGCGAAACTCGGCGGCCGCCGATCTCATTGCCGCCATGTCCTCATCACTCGGCCGAGTGGTAATGGCGGTCAGAATCTCCTGGCTGGTTGCCCCGGCCAGCAAGCCGGCGGCGATTGCTCCCCCGGCAGACGTGCCGATCACCCGGTTGGCGTCGGCCGGGTCCAGACCGAGTGCTCGACGCAGCCCTTCAATGACGCCGACGTGGTACGCCCAACCGAGTGGCCCGCCGGCCCCTAACACAAGGGCCAGAGCTGAGGGTGGAGTGATGTCCGAGTCGGCGGTCGTCACCAGCCCAAGGCTAATGCCGGCTTTCTTGGTGACCTACAGCGCCAGGCGGCCCCAGTAGACCTGGAGTTGGCGATGAGATGACAGCAGTCGAATTTGTGTAACGCCGGTCACCACTGCGGGAGTCAAACCGGCAACAGGTGGAGTGGCGCAGCAATCGGAAGGACAAAAAGTATGGGTACTTTGGCGTGGATCGCCGGTCTTTTGGCCGCGGTCGGGTTTGTCATGGCCGGCGGAATGAAGCTGGCCGGCACCGGTATGGCCAGGGAAATGGCGCAGAAGCTCGGCTACGAGAACCTGCGGATGTTGATCGGCGCAGCCGAAGTGGCCGGCGGTGCCGGCGTATTCCTCGGACTGCTGGACGGCGACTGGGAGTGGCTTGGTTTGCTGGGCGCTCTCGGGCTGATTGCCACCATGATCGGCGCCATCATCTACCACCGGCGGGCCGGAGACGAGCCCAAAGAGATGATGCCGGCAGTCGTCATGATCGTGTTGTTGGTGCTGTATCTGGTGGGTATCACCCAGCGTTGACGCCGGGACTCAGCCGCCGGTGACATAGGCCCGGCCAATGGTGTAGGCCATGAAAGCCGAAGCCATACCAACGACCAACAGCACCAGGAGAATTCGGGCCGAGCGAGGAGTGTCCCCTCGGGCCAACCACCCGCCGGCCAGGAACGAACCGAGGGGGATCAGTCCACCTACATAGTGAATGTAGAGCTGGACGATCCCCTGGCCCTGGTCGAGCAACTTGATGCCGAGCAGCGCTTGAACCACCAGGGCGATCTGGGCCACAAGGAATGACCATCGAGTAGTAGTGGACACCGCTTCGCTTCTGGCGACGTGGCGGGTTACCAGGCCGACAACCACAAACATGGCGGCAACGGTGAGCGCGCCCCACCACCGATGGGCGGCCGAACTGATGATGATGTTGTCGATAACACCGTCACCGAGGTTGGTTGCTTCCTGTGCCAGCACTCGACCCAGCGTATTGCCAGTCGTCGCCGCTTGGCGGTTCGCTCAGGTCATAGGAGAACCACTTCGCCGCCCGGTCGTGGTTCGAAAGTCCACCAGCTTCCGACGATCGATTCGCCCCGCCGAAAAAACTTCAGGTGGGAGGGATACTCTTGGGCGGCGCAGACGACTATACGCGTGTGGTGTTAACCATGATCGACAAGGTCGCCGACCTTGAAAAGCGGGCTCGTAACGGCGAGGCCTCAGCGTTCGGCCAGTTGGCCAGGATGTACGACCGCGATCTTCGCAACGTGGTCTGGTCGGTGCTGCGTTCGCCGCAGATGACTGATGATGTCATGCAGAGTGCCTACGAACGGGCGTTTCGCAACATTGGTTCGTTCGATGGCCGGTCGTCGGTGAAGACATGGCTGAGCTCGGTCTGCTATCGGACGGCCATCGACCACATCCGCTACGAAGGGCGCCGTCGCCACCCGTCCATGGATGACGAGAACGCTGCGGTTTCCTATGACATGTCGGCGGCGAGCGGAGGTGACCTGGCGGTTCGGGTGGTCGACCGGGAACAACTGTCTCAAGCCATGGCTCAGCTGTCAGCCGATGAGGCCGCCATTCTGACCATGACGGCCGGTTTGGGCTACTCCTATGACGAGGTGGCCTCGATCATGGATATTGCCCGGGGGACTGTAGCGTCGAGAGCCAGCAGGGCTCGTCGGCGTCTTCAACAGGAGCTTGAACGATGAGCGACCACATCAACCCGGACCGCGATCCGAACCCCATCCCCGAACTTGGCGATCTGGCCCCTGAGCCGGGAGCCGGTTACTGGGATGCCATTGATGCCCGTTTGGCCGCGGTGGAAGCTGAACGCTCTGTCTCGGAGGTCGAATCGCCCCTCGACGTTGAGGCTGAGCAAGATTTTTCCGACACTCGGGATACAGAAGCCGATGTCATCCGACTTGATGACATGATCTCCCAACGGCACTACCACAACGGTCGACGACTCAACGGGCAAACGATGATGGCAGCGGCCGCCGGCGTTCTGTTATTGATTCTTGGTGGGTTGACCCTCAATCAGATCATCCGCAGTTCAGACATCCCCAGCGCAGTGGAGACTGCCGGAGGGGACGGCGACTCCGGCGAGCCTTCGATCGCAGCCGACGGTGACGTCGATGATGACCCGGCTGCCGACCAGACCAGCGACGCCGGCACCGTCGAAGACCCGGCCGGTGAAGACGAGACGGGTGGTGGAGACGGTGCAACCAGCGAGGACGGTCAGGCTGCCGAGTCCTCCGAATCGTCAGATGAGACGGCGGTCGAGTCGACCTTGCCACCCGGGGCGACCTGCTACGCCGACGACGTTTACTCGATGGTTGTCGTCGACACGATGGTCGAGCTGACCCTCGATGAAGCCGAGCTGACACGCCGAGGACTTGGGTCGGGCTCCGAATTGCGAGCGTACGCAATCAGGAACGACGGGACCTTCCCGTTCGGAGCGATCGGTACGTACTTTAGTGACGCCGGGTACGAGGCCAGCATGTTCGAGATCGACCTCGACGGCGAGATTACCGGGCCGGTCGAGTGGCTCATCTCGCCTGACGAGGTTTTCACCGCCGAGGAAGGCGACCCGGGGATGGAGCTGGCCGACTGCGCTGACATCGACAACGCCCAAGAGCTGTACGACGAAGCGCTGGCACTGCCTTCGCCGGCCCTGGTGGATGGTGACCCCGATGTCGACAGCGATTCGGGGGCCGCTTCCCCCAGTCCCTTTGACAATGACGACTATGTCCACATCTTCGTCGGCACCCAGCTGGTCGGGGTTTGGGACAAAAGCAACGCATCCTGGCAGCAGGTTGATCCGGTCGACGGAGCCGCCGAGTTCGTGGCCGCTGATGGTTTCGAAGTCGACTCCCTCCAGACAATCGGCACGGACAACCACAACGTGGTCTGGCAGACATCGACCGCAGTTGTGCCCACCGAGTGCTCCATCGAGCGAAACAACGGTTTGGGGCTGGATCGGGGAGAGCCCAACCGGCTTCAGGTTCACGGCACACCTCATCGCACCATTCTTCCGCAGCTGGTCAACGAGATTTCGGCTACCGCCGAGCATTTGGAAGCGGTGTCCGCGGTGTTGGACGGCGTCGATGTCGGACCGTTGGCCCTACAGGCATTCCAGTTCGACCTTGAAGGCGACGGTGTCGACGAGGTGCTGGTCGAAGCAGTTGGTCAAGGTGCCGACGGCGCCTATTCGGTCCTGGTTCTTCGCCGGGTTGGCGTAGACGGCACTGTTGAGAACGTCGCTGTTCATCGGTCGGTGGCCGGTGAAGGAGAGATCTTCGAACACCAGGTGTCCACCGTGGTGGCCATTGCCGACATCAATGGTGACGGCAACATGGACCTGGCTACTGCTGATGTGGTGTTTGAAGCCGGCGGTGCCGGTATCTGGGAGCTCACCGGTACCCCGACCAAGGTGCTTTCCCGACTCTGCGGGCCATAGCGACGCCGCGTCGAAACTCAACTGCGGGAACCGGCCCCGGTCGGTAGTGTCAGGTTCATGAACCGTGCTACGCCGACCTGGGATCGGGGCCTCGGCTATGTCCGACTAGACGGGCTACTTGACCGTCGGGAGTGCGACGAGATCGTGGCCGAATGCCACCGGCTGTTCGCCGATGACGCATCGGCCCACCCCAGGGACAAGCCTTACTCCGGCACCCGACATCTGGAGGAACTGGACCGGCGCATCCCACTGGTGGCCGACATGCTCGATCGGCCTGAGTTGGTCACTGTGGTAGCTGATATGACCGGCCGCCAAGATCTGCAACCGGTGCAGGTGTCATTGCGATCACCCCAACCGGGTTATGGAGGCCAGGATCTACATCGCGACGTCGCCGACTCTCTGCAGGGTGATCGACCGACGGTGGTTACCGCCATCGTGGCGCTGGTCGACTTCACTGCCGACAACGGCGCCACTCGCCTGGTTCCCGGAAGCCATCTGACCAACGAACCGGCGGAACGGTACAAGGGGCGGCTCGCTTCACCGGATGAGATC
>JAHDFR010000382.1 GCA_020628065.1 Acidimicrobiales bacterium | reverse complement strand
GGCACGGGCCGCATCGCTAGCCTGCCGCGTGATCGATCGTGCCACTCGTCTCTCCGTGTTCTTCCACGATGTGTACTATAATACCGATACGCCTTTTAATCGGCATTATAGTACTACGAACAAAGATGAATGACGGATCAAGTCGTTGCTGCAGTTCTTCGGCAAGGTCACAATCCTGCTACCGAATTACATGTGCGGACACCACGCTGCGGAGGACCCCACATTGGTTCTCCCGCTGAGCTAGCGCATCGTGGCCCGCTCGACGGTGTGGGCGTAGACTCGCAGCGTCATGGCAGGCTGGGCGCAGCGGTGTGCGACAGCACGAAGGGGCCAGGATCCCCTTGTTTACCTATTCGATGCGCATTCCGGAGATGGCTCGACCGATGACGAGTTGTTGGATTTGTTCGGTGCCTTCGAAGATGTCGTAGATCTTGGCGTCTCGGTGCCAACGCTCAACCGGGTATTCACTGACATAGCCGTAGCCACCGAGGATCTGCATGGCCCGCTCGGTGCTCCAAACGGCAACCCGACCGGCCTTGAGCTTGGCCATTGAACCTTCGGCGTTCTTGAACGATTTGGTCTTGCCCATCAGGGCGGCCCGCCAGGTGAGTAGCCGGGCGGCGTCGATCTCGGTGGCCATGTCGGCCAGCATGAACGAGATCGACTGATTCATGATGATCGGCTTGCCGAAGGCGTGGCGCTCCTTGGCGTACTCCAACGAGTACTCGTAGGCCGCCCGGGCGATACCCACCGCCTGAGCGGCGACCGCCGGGCGAGTCGCTTCGAAGGTTTGCATCGCTGCTTGGCGATTGTTGGCCTTGCCTTCGCGCACGCCGGCCAGGCGCTCGTCGAGGCGTTCCTTGGAACCCAGCAGACAGCGGCCGGGTACTCGAACATCGTCGAGCACAACCTCAGCGGTGTGGCTGGCCCGAATGCCATGCTTGGAGAACTTCTGGCCCATCGACAGGCCCTTGGTTCCCGGAGGAACCACAAAACTGGCCTGACCTTTGGCCCCCAGCTCGGGGTCAACCACGGCTACCACCACGTGCACGTCGGCAATACCGCCGTTAGTAATCCAGGTCTTTGTCCCGTTCAGAACCCATTCGTCGGTTGCTTCGTCATACACCGCACGGGTTCGGTAGGCGCCAACATCGGATCCGGCGTCGGGCTCGGAGGCTGCGTAGGCACCCAACTTCACATTCTCGGCGTCGCCGTAGCACTGCGGCACCCACTCCATCACCTGCTCGCTTGTGCCGGAGGCGGCGATACCGGCGGCGGCCAGGCCAGAACCCATGATCGACATACCGATTCCGGCGTCACCCCAAAACAGCTCTTCCAGAGCCACCGGCATGGAGAGCCCGGTGGGGTCGTTCATCATCATTTCGGCCATGAACTCCCACCCGTACAGGCCGATCTGAGCTGCCTGTTCCAAGATGGGCCACGGGGTTTCCTCTCGCTGGTCCCATTCGTGGGCTGCCGGGCGAATAACGTCCTCGGCAAAGTCGTGCACCCACTTCTGCAGCTGCAGCTGATCTTCGTTGAGTGACAGTGAAAGTTCGCTCATCTTTGAACTCCTTGAAGCGGTGGCCATG
>JAHDFR010000381.1 GCA_020628065.1 Acidimicrobiales bacterium | reverse complement strand
CCAGACCATGGACCTTTGGGTCGACGAGCAGGGGCTGGCCCGGAAGATGTTCATCGAAATCGACGCCGATGCGATGGGCGACTCCGACGGCGAAGATCTGGGAGACACGAGCCTGGATTCGGTGACCCTCGAATTCGAGCTGTTCGATCTTGGCAACCCGGTCGACATCGCACCGCCATCAACTGACAAGGTCCTGTCCTCCGACGATCTCGGTTTCGGTTTCGACGAAAGCTCGTTCGGGTCTTAAGGTGCTGTTGGCGGCTTGACCGCCGGGCCGTTCGGTCCTTCCCGCTAGGCTCCAACGAGCCCACAGGCACCAACCATGTTCACCGCAGCGACAGTCAACGAGCATCTTCAATCGATACCTCACGCCAAAGCGCTGGGATTACGGTGCTATGGAGTTGAGGACGACTTCATCGAAATCGTCCTGCCGTATGCCGAACATCTGATCGGCGACCCGGACACCGGAGTGGTACACGGTGGAGCCATTACCGCCCTGTTGGACAACGCCTCCGGATTCATCGCCCGGCCAGGGGCCATCGAGCCGGGCGGAGCAGCTATCGCAACTCTCGATCTTCGAATCGACTACCTGCGGCCGGCTAAGCCCGGGCGGGACATTATCGGTCGAGCCGAGCTGGTGAAGGCGACTAGAACCATCACCTTTGTCCGTGCTCGGGCCTATGACACCATTGTCGATGACCCACTGGCCATCAGCACCGGAGCGTTCATGATGGGCACCCCCAACACCAAAGTCGGGTGAGAACCAGATGATGGACACCGGACACGATGATGCACCCAGCGGCCTCGGTCGGTTCCTGGACGACATACGCCTGCCGGACCAGCCGATAGATCTCTCGCTTCTGGTTGAACGTATTCCGTACGCCCGCTTCCTGGGCCTGATCGTGCAACAGATGGGCGAAGAGGTAATCACCGAGTTGCCTGCCAGCGAACACCTAACCGGCAATCAAAACCTGCCTGCTGTGCACGGCGGGGTGGTGGGGGCAATGCTGGAATTCACCGCCGTACTCCAGTTGCTGCATGACACCGACTGCGAGCGGCTACCCAAGACCGTCGATATCTCGGTTGACTACCTGCGCCCGACCCGAGCCGATCGCAAAACCTTCGGCCAGGCCATCGTCACCCGCCGCGGCCGCCGGGTGGCCAACGTGCGCTGCGAACTGTGGCAACAGGACAGGTCCACTCCGGTTGCCGCCAGCCACGGCCATTTCGTGCTGGCCCCGGTGGGCTGACGCCCCCGACCTAAGCGGCCAGGAGCACGGTGAGCGTTGTGACCGCATTGGCAGTGACGACCGCCGCTCCCCACCGGTAGAGCCGACCGATTTCGCCACCGACTCGAGCGTCAAGGCCGGCGACGCTGGCGGCAACACCGGCGATGTCGGATTTGAGTTCACCTCGGAGCCCGGAAATATCGCCGCGGATCTCCGCCATCTCACCTCGGATGTCCGCCATCTCAACCCGAAGTCCAGACATTTCACCACGAAGCTCTTCCCCAAGCTCGGACATCTCACCACGAAGCTCAGACCGTAACTCAGACATCTCGCCCTTAAGCTCCGCCCGAAGCTCAGACATCTCGC
>JAHDFR010000380.1 GCA_020628065.1 Acidimicrobiales bacterium | reverse complement strand
GCCGGGAAACGGGCATCGTTCTCTTTTTGCAGATCGCTGAGTTCCTGCTCGGCGACCTGCAGCTGGCGGGACAGCGACGAGGAGTTCGAGTTGGTGATGGCGATAGCGGCGTCGATGGCGGCCACATCGCCCCCGGCGTCGTCCACCGCTACTCGTTCCTCTTCCAACGCTTCCTTCTCGGCAAAGGCCGCTTCGAGAGCGGCCCGGCTTGATGTCACGTCATCAGCCGTGGACTCGAGCAACGATGAAAAGTAACCGGCAGCCTCACCTTCCCGGAGCGCCGCATACTCGGCGGCGAAAGCATTGGCCACCTGAGCCGCCTCCTGAGCGCTATCAGAGGTGTAGCGAACGAGCAGAACATCAGAGTCGGGTCTGAAGCCGACGCCGAGATTGCGTTGCAGGTCTTGAGCGGTTTTACCGCTGGCCAGCACGCTGGCGGCCGCTTCAGCTACCCGGTTGCCTTGAATCACTTCTCGTTCCCGCTCCAGGTTGGCCTCTTCGTACTGCCCCTGCACCCGAGCCCCGACCGGCGAGGTTCGCACAAGAACCGAGGCACTGGCGGTGTAAGTGGTGTCGCCGGTGGTGGCGAACAGGTACCCGACCACCAGGCCGAAGAGGGTGATGGCCAGCACCAGCCACTTGCGGAGTTGTACTGCCCTGATGTAGTCCTCAAGCCGGGCGACGTCGGTGCGCTGTGCGCCGTGTTGTTGCATCATCGGTCGAACATCCCGGGGAAGATGGAGGTCGGTTCACCGTCGCGATAACCCGACCCGTTACTCTTGACATTGCCGTTGACACCGGGATCGGTCTGATAGCTGCCGGCCTGGTTGCTTCCGATCGGATAGTGGTCGCCAGACTGCACGTACTGGTGGTTGGCGGTGTCACCCAAACGGACCACCTCTCCGGTGCCGTTCATGGTTGGCGTTGGCGGGCCGCTACGAAGCGCATGCTGCGCGGTACTTCTGTGGGCGGCGTGTCCGGGCCCGGTGTTGTAGACGATGGCGAGGTCGTCGGCCACCTGTAGCTGCCCGGTGTGCGGCCGGCGTCGAGCGGCTCGGCCGGCTGCCGCCCCTCCGGTGGTAATGGCGGCCGGTATCTGACCGGTGTGTTGTGTGGTGTAATAGCGGCCGCCGTAGGTCTCGGACTCTTTGGCGCCGATTATGACCACGCCCAAGACGTTGGCCTCCACCTGGGACAACACGGTGAGCACCTCGGTGAGTTCGGACTTGGTGGTCGAACCGGCCCTGACAGTGAGTACGACGCCGTCGGCGTTTCGGGCCATGGTGTAGGTGTCTGAGACGGCCAGCAGCGGCGGTGCGTCCAGTACAACGGTGCCGACCTGTCGGGCAACACCGTTGAGGGCGGAGGCAAAGCCGGGCAGGCCGACGAATGCTGCCGGGTTCGGCGGAGCGGTGCCGGTGGGGATCACATAGAGTCCGTCGGCTCCTTCCACCCGGCGGGCCACGCTGCCCAGTTCCACCTGACCGGTCACGTGGTCGGCCAGGCCCGGGCTGCGGGAAATGCTGTAGATACTGTGAACCCGGCCTCGACGGAAGTCGACGTCTACCAGCGCGGCGGTGCGGCCGACCGAGCTGAG
>JAHDFR010000379.1 GCA_020628065.1 Acidimicrobiales bacterium | reverse complement strand
ATGAGAATGGCTGCCGGCATGACGGTGAGTGAAGCAGCCACCGAGGTGGGCTACGCCAGCGCCTCCCAATTCAGCCGCGAGTTCAGACGCACCTACGGACAATCCCCCAAGCAGTGGAGCCGGTCCCAGCAACCACTACCGGCCGGATTGATCTGACTAGCGACTCGCAACTTCAGCGATGGCCTCGGCAGCGACAGCGACGATCCGATCCACCTGGGTGTCGGTGACCACCAGCGGCGGGGCGAACAGCAACCCGTCATTAACAGCCGGGCCTGAGCCGCCGGGGTATATCCAAACATCACGATCCAGCGCTGCCGCCACCACATCGGCTGAGGCCAGACCGTCGAGCTCGACTCCCAGCATCAAACCCCGACCGCGCACCTCAACCACCGCCTCGTGACCGCCGACGGCAGCCTGCAGCTTGGCCAGCATGTCGGCGCCGACAGTGGCGGCGCGCTCCATCAGGTTCTCGGCCTCCAAGATTCGCAGCACAGCCAACGCTCCGGCGCAGCTGGCGTCGTGGCCCGAATAGGTGAAGAACATGACGCTGTTGCCGGCGGCGATGATGGGCTCCAGCACCTGGTTCGAAGCCGACACCATCGACAGTGGCGTGTATCCGCCGGTGATGCCTTTGGCCGCCACCATGATGTCGGGCGTCCACTCGTCATGTTGGAAACCCCACTGCCGCCCGGTGCGACCGAAGCCGGTCATCACCTCATCAGAAATCGTCAACACCCCGTACTCCCGGCAGACGGCTGCTACCTGAACCCAGTAATCGATCGGCGGCATGAGCGCCGGGCCGGAAGCACCAATGACCGGTTCGGCGATGAAGGCGGCAACCGTCGACGGGTCGGCGGCTTCGATGGCGGCGGCAAGAGCGTCGGCTTTGTCCCACGGCACCTTCGGGTGCTCACCCAGCAGCGGATCGAGCCCGTCCCGTCGAGCCATGTGACCGCCTATGGCCAGCGTGGCCAACGTCGATCCGTGGTAGCTGGGCACCCGGCCGATCACTTTGTATCGCTGCTCATCACCTCGACTCAGGTGATGCATCCGAGCCAACCGGATTGCGGTGTCGTTGGCCTCGCTACCACCACCGGCAAAGAAGACGTGCTCAAACTCGTCCGGCAGCCAGTTATCGACCAGGTGCTGACTGAGGGCCAACCGATTCGGCGTGGGCCACAGCGGAATCACATAGTCAAGGTTCCGCATGGCTTCGGCCACGGCATCGGCAACCTCCGAGCGGCCATGACCAATGTTGTTGACCACCGCTCCTCCGGCGGCGTCAAGGATGCGGCGCCCGGTGTCGGTGATCAGCTCACAGCCTTCAGCTCGTACGATCGTGCCGGGCGAAGCGGGTTGCGGCGTGAGCGAGAATCGATGATGCGCAGACTCCATCAGATCAGTCTGACCGATGAACGGCCAACCAACCCAAGGGAACCCTCTACTCGGTGAGATTCACCTGAACTCTCTGGACCGACCAGCGCCCTGTTCGAGGATCCGGACGATGGAGCGGAGTCGCATCCGCTACCTCAGACTCGCCGGGTGCACTCCGTGAGTTCAGACACGACGCCGTCTTCGACCGCCGCAGCGTAGAACA
>JAHDFR010000014.1:25096-49526 GCA_020628065.1 Acidimicrobiales bacterium | reverse complement strand
GGTGTGGTCACCGCCATGTCACTCACCGGAATACGAGACATCGAAGCTGTCGAATAGCGACGAGGGCAATTCAATAGACTGGCCCGATGGATTTGGGATTGCGTGGCCGTCGTGCCCTTGTAACCGGTGGATCGACAGGCCTTGGCTTCTCCTGTGCCAAGGCCCTGGCAGCTGAGGGGGTGTCGGTCATCGTGGCTTCCCGATCGGCGGAGAAGTTACAGGCGGCGGCAACCGCTTTGGGGGGTGACGCCGGCTGGATCGCCGCAGATGTGTCCGACACCGATCAGGTGGGCTCAGTGGTGGCTGAAGCCACCGAACGGCTGGGCGGACTGGACATCCTGATCGCCAACGCCGGTGGGCCTCCTCCTGGCACCTTCGCCACCACCGAGGTTGAGGCGTACGAACCGGCGTTACGGCTCAACCTGATGTCGACAGTGGCCATGTGCAAAGCGGCCGCTCCGGCCATGCAGGCTCAACGCTGGGGTCGGATCGTAGCCATAACTTCGCTGTCCGTGCGCCAACCAATGGAACAGCTGATCTTGTCCAACACTGCTCGAGCCGGATTGACGGCCTTTCTCAAGACCATGGCCCGGGAGGTCGCCGGCGACGGAGTAACCGTCAACTCTCTGCAGCCCGGCCAGCACAAGACGGACCGGCTCACCTCCGTGTACTCCGCTGAGCAGCAGGTGAACCTGGCAGCCACGATCCCGGCCGGGTTCATCGGTGACCCCGATGACTTTGGTCAGGCCGCCGCCTTCCTCTGTTCCGAACAAGCCCGATTCATCACCGGAGCCGCCATCCCTGTCGACGGCGGCGTCGACCGAGGGCTGCAATAGCCTACTGGCGGACGTCCTCAGGGACCAGCAGGACCTTGCCGGTGGTCAATCGACCCTCTAGGCGGCGATGAGCTTCAGCTGCCTCAGACAGGGTGATGCGCTCACCGATTCGAACATCCAAGTCGCCGGACGCCATCCAGGCGAAAAGGTCGTCGGCCCGGCCGAGCAGTTCTTGGCGGGAGGCGATGTAGTCGAACAGCACCGGCCTGGTCAGGAAGGCGGACCGGTTGGCCGAGAGCACAAGTGGACTTATCGGGTCAACCGGCCCGGAAGCGTTTCCGAACGTGGCCATCATTCCTCGTGGCTGCAGAAGAGCCAGGCCGCCGTCGAAGGTTTCCTTACCAACTCCGTCATAGACGACTGCCAATGGTCGCTGGCCGGCTGCGTCCTCGACGGCTGAGACAAAGTCGACGTCACGGTACAGGATCACGTGGTCGGCACCTGCTGCCGCCGCCAGTTCGCCTTTCGCAGCCGAGCCGACGGTGGTAAACACCTCGGCCCCAATGTTCTTGGCCATTTGAATCAACAACAATCCGACGCCTCCGGCGCCGGCATGGACCAGGCATCGCTCGCCGGCCTTCAACCGGTGAGTGTCGGTGACAAGGTAGTGGGCCGTCATTCCCTGAAGCATGACTGCGGCCGCCGACTCCAAGTCGACGTCCTCGGGAACGGTGACCAGTCGGTCGGCGTCCACCACCACTTTGGTGGCGTAGGCGTTGAGAGCTACGACCCATGCGACACGATCGCCGACAGCAAAATTGCTGACCCCTGATCCGACAGCGCTGACCGTACCCGCCCCTTCAGATCCGGGAACCAGCGGTAGCGGAACCTCGTACAGGCCGGACCGGTGATAGGTGTCGATGAAGTTGACGCCGGCTGCCGCCACATCAACCACGACCTGGCCCTCACCCGCCTGAGGATCAGGTCGCTCGACCCACTCCATTACTTCGGGGCCGCCGGTTTCTGCTACTTCGATGACATACACGGCTATTTACTCTGGCATGCCTCCGTGTTCTTTGTCGACATGTGCCGTTCTCGACCTGCCGTCGCTTACGCGATGTTTGTCTATGTCATGTTGCCTACGGGTTAGTCCCTCGGAGCGCGCCCTGGTTGTCCCAACAGGCACGGCGGCGTTGAACCGCAGGTTGCGCCCGGAACGTTCTCCGGTGTCGCTACCAGTACACCCTCATAGCAGTGGTCGGCGATGGCGGCGTCGGTCACAAACGACTCTCCGATACGTATCCCCTCTTTGACGATGAGCAACTGATGGCAGGGAAAGGCGTTGCCTCCGGTTACTTCGGGGTCCAGTACCTCGAGGCCCCACGAGTCGGTGGCCACCATGGACACTCTGCGATCGGCGAAGTAGCGACTCTCAGCCAGATAGATTCCGGGCTCTTGAGTCAAGTACCGATTGGGGTCCGAACGGACCAGATGGGTCCAGCCGGTATGGATGATGGCAACGTCACCCGGGCCGACCTGGTTGACTCTCTGGCGCTTTAGGCAGGCTCGCAGATCGTCGAGCGAAACCCGGTAGTTGTCACGTAGCACCGGTTGACCGTTGGCGGCGACGAAAAAGTCGTCGGTTTGGCCGGTGGCGACCTTCAACCCGACCACGTCGTAGATGACGGCCCGGGCGGTTACGGGGCCCATGGTCTCGTTGCCCAAGGCCGATGTGCCGGTTGGTGTGGCGATCTCCGAGCCTCGGTAGCCGCCGTAGAAGACGTCGCCCACCCCGATGTGGTTGAGGCCATCGATTTGGGTGGCGATCTGAAAGGTGAAATTCTCGGCGAATCGTTCCTCAAACACCGACACCTGATTGGGCGGGAACGGATCGGGGCCCGAAACAATGCCACCGCCCTCCTCGAACCCGTCGGGAGTGTCGATGCCGATGGTGTAGAGGAACATGTCGTGTGTTCTGGGAGGGTTGCTGGGAAACGCCGGGAATCCGTTGAACATCTCCTCTCCCAGTTGGTAGGTGTTTACCGGCCTGCCGCTGGAGAGAATGCGCAGGGCAGCGGCAGTACGTTCGGGCGTGAGTTCGTTGAACGTTCCCCGTTGGTCCCCTTGGCCATAGGGCCCGTTGTCCCAAGCACCGGCCAACACGGCGTCGACGTCGAACATGTCATCGGTGAAGGAGCCGGTTGACGGCCCAAACTTCGGTGGTTTGCCGCTGGGCATGGCCTCAGCGGCGGAGGAGGAGGCCCCGGTGGCAGCGACGGCCGCTGCGGCACCAGCACCCATTTTGAGAGCCGCTCGACGGGTGACGGTCTGGCCAGTCGACTGGCGTGTGGTGTTGCCCAGCGCTTGCTGCTGATGGAGTTTGAGTAGCTCCGGTTTCATGGTTCCCCGTTTCCTTTCACAGGCTTGTTCGCCTGTTTCGGTGTAGGCCAAAGACCGCAGCCGCTCGACCGCCCCTTCGGTCAACAGCTGTCAGAGGCTCTGTGGTGGCGAGTCCGGTGTCCCTACCGACTCCCTAGAAACGTTAGTTGCTGCTTGTGGATTGATCCAGTTGCGGCGACCGATCGGGTGGCTATTCGACGGTCTTGGCCAGATCCTCAACCACTTCGGCTCCGGCTGCCGTCAGGATCTCAGGGCTGGCGATCACCTTCCGGTCCCGGCCACCACCACCCAAGACGACACGGCCGGAATCCATGACTCGAGCATCGACCCACAGCGGAATGTCAGCCGGGAGACCGAACGGCGTGACCCCACCGATGGTCATCCCGGTCAGTTGCTCCGTCTGCTCCCCACCGGCGAATGAGGCTTTGCGTACACCCAGCTTCTTGCGAACCGTCTTGTTGACATCCAGGCGGGTGGTGGCAAGGATCACGCAGGCGGCGTACACCGCCGGATCGGACTTCCCGACCACGACAATGGTGTTGGCCGACTCGTCCAGCCTGTATCCGTAGGCCTTGCAGAACTCAGCGGTGTCGGCCAGATCGGGATCGCAGGCGATGATCTCGTATTCGACTCCGCTGCCGTCCAGCGCGTCCAGCACCGGGTCTGTTTCCGAAGGTGTCATACGTTTCTCCCATCCCTTGAACGCCGGTCGATACTGCGCTGTGGGAAGACTATCGGCGGCGGAACCTGAGATTAACGTTGAGCAGCAACGACGCTGGAGCGGTACCGTGCTGTGGTGACCACGGACCCGCTCCTCAGCGAGTTGACAATATGAACTCCGCCAGTGCAGGCGGGCTGACTGGCGGCCGATCAAACCTGATCCTCTACGTCACCAGCTTCCTGTTGACCTCCGCCCTCGGGGTGGTGTTTGTGTTTCTGGAGGATCTTCAGACCAGCCGAGGCCTGATGGACTGGGAGATCGGCGTCATCGCCGGAACCGGGTTTGGTGCGGCCCTGATCACCCAACTTGCCTTGGCCCCGCTGGCCGATCGTGGTGTAACCGGGCCGTTGGCGTTAATTGCTTTGGTCAGCGGTGTCATTGGTCCGTTGGGTTTCGCCTACGGCTCGACGCTGGGGGTCGTCGCCTTCAGCCGAGGCCTTTCCGGGGTCGGGCTGGGTCTGTTCATGTTGCTTTCCCGCAAAGCCTTAATCGGAACCGACACCGCCGGCGGGGGAGCCAAGCTGGGGATCTTACTTTCGACTGCGGTTGCAGGGTTCATCGCCGGACCGCTGATTGGCGCAGTCTTCGAACCGCTCGGGTTTGCTGCTCCGTTTGTTGCCGTTTCCGTCGCTATCGCTCTGGTTGGCATTCCGGCCACGGTCACCATTCTCCGGGCCGAGATAGCGGTAGGTTCCGTTGACTACGGGACCATGGGGGAGCTCATTCGTCGCCCGCGGATGCAGGCCGCCCTAACCATCCAGGTCATCGTGATGTCGTATGTCGGATTGTTTGACGCCATCGTCGATCGGCACCTAACCGGGCTCGGCGCGTCGACAGCGGCAACGGCATGGGTGATTGTGGTGGTCGGGGCTCCCATGCTGGTGCTTCCGCGGTTCGCTGGAAATCTGGCCGAGCGGTTGGGGACCAACCGGGTTGTCATCCCGGCCACCATCGGTCTGGTACCGGTGATGTTGGGCTATTCGTTCGCCACCTCGGTTGTCATCTTCATGATGGTCGGGTTTCTCCACGGCACCGGTGAATCGTTCGCCAACATTGGCTCCCAAGTGCTGGTGCTGGAGGTGACGGGACCGGAGCGGGCGGCGGTAGGGACGGGCCTGTTGGACTCCACCGGCTACCTGGCCGCCGCCATTGTGGCCGGGTTCTCGCCGCCGATATACGGTGCAGCCGGTCGAGGACTGTTTCTTTACGCTCTCGCCGGCGGTGTTCTCCTCGCCCTCTTCGCCTTGCAACGACTGCGGGTTGCACCGACGCTGGAGGCCGATCGGGCGGCAGTGGCGACCAACATTGTCGCCGGTTCGGAACCGACGATCTTCTAAGGTTCGTCTTCCTCGGGTCGCCTGCGGCCACCCGAAGAAGCGCTGTTAGGCAGGCTGGATGATTCCGAACGACACGCCCTGATCGTCGACACAGGCCGCCACCGGACCTTGCGGGGTGTCCATCGGTCCCTCTGCCGATCCACCGGCCGACTCGATTTGTTCGATGGTGAGTGTGACATTATCGACCTGAAACCAGAACTCGACGTGATCCCCCGGGCGGCCGGCACCGATACCGCCGTCGGTGATCATGTTCTCGGCGTGCATTCCGCCTTGGTCGCCTGACTCCCCGAACTCCCAACCGAACAGGGCCGAGTAGAATACACGGCCGCGGTCGCCGTCCGACACCGGAAGCGAGAAGTAGAAGAGATCGCCGTGGCGAGAAGCCTTCTTGGGGTTTTGGGCGTAGTCGGTGTACTCGCCCGGTGCCGGTTCCTGGAGACAGAATGCCGTCCCCTGATCGTCGCGGCATTGGACCATGCGCCCCGATTCGTAGGAGACGACGTCGGCCTCGATTGTCCCTCCGAGGGCCACGACTCGCTGTGCCGCCTCATCAACATCGGCGACGGTGAAATATGCGGCTCGGTCGTCGGTGCCGGCTCCGGGGCTTAGGCCGCCGGCCGGTGTGACGCTAGCGATGTGACCGCCCATTGATCCGCCTGCGACGTCCCACCCGAGAATTTGGGTGTAGAAACGTTTTGACCGTTCTAGGTCGGGAGCCGGAAGGGTGAAGTAGAACAGGTTGGAAACAGTTGATGGTCGGGTGGTTGTCATGGCGGTTGCCTCCAGAAGTTGTTGTTTAAGCGCACGGGCGAAGTCAGGGCGAGGGTGCATCGGTGCATCGCCTCCACCAAGCACAGTGAACGGATCAGTGAACGGATCGCTCATGACCCCTCCTGACTGCCGGTCGGCCTAATGTGCTGTGTTTCGGTGAACTGTGTACTGCTGAACTGTGTATTGCTGAACTGTCTATTGATGAACTGGGGATCGATGAATTGGGGATCTACTTGGGCGGGGGAATCGGTGGCGACCGGGTACTCCTGTCTGAACGCCGCCTTGGCACGGGTGAGTAGCGCCTCAGTAGCCCCGGGCGTTCGCTCCATGTGCTCTGCGACCTGTTTGACCGGCAGGTCGTCCACATAGCGAAGGGTGAGAGCTGCTCGATACGGCGCGGCGATGCGCGACAGCGTCCACTCGGCCAAGTGAGCTTCGATAACCAGGTCGGAGTCGGGTACGTTGGGGATTGCGCCCGTCGTTGCCCCCACGGCAACGGCCTGGGTGAGGGCGTCGAGTCGCCGTTGTTCCCGTTCATGTCGGCGCCAGTAGTCCACCACCTTGTGCCTGGCTATTCCGATAAGCCATGCGACCGACGGTTGCTCCATGCGGTCACCGGCCGACGGCTTCGACAACTGGGCCACGGCGGCCAAGAATACGTCGGCTGTGATGTCTTCAGCCGACTGCTCGGAGTCCACCCGCCTGCGCACGTAGCCGTACACCTCTGGCAGCGCAGCATCGTACAGGTCGAGTAGCGCCTGAACTTGTCTGGGATTCTCGGTGTGGCTACTGCTCACAACTAGTACGTCGCTCCAGCCGACCGAAATCCGACGGAGAAACTCTGAAGCTTCGATCGGAGTGTCGGAACGGCGAGTCCTTGGTCTCGTCTGTTCTCGTCCGCCACTGACGACACTAGTACGGTAGGCGCCATGAGTTCCGAAGTCCGACAGCCCGAACCCGCCGAGACCGGAGATCAAGGCTCTGCGTCCGGGCTGACCGAGATGACCGACTCGATGCGCGAAGTGATGAGCCTCAAGGGAGACCCCGGCAAGCTGCGGGACTACTACGACAACTGGGCTGCGGACTACGACGCCGATGTGGCCGACCACGGTTATGGACTGCCCGCTTCGATGACGGCAACGCTGGCCGACTCGGTTGAGCGGTGGCGGGCCGGACCGTCCCTGCCCAGCGGGGTTGACCGTCTGGATCTTGACAGTGTGATTCTGGACGCCGGGTGCGGAACCGGCCTGGTCGGCGCGGCGTTGGCCGAAGCCGGGTATCGCAACATCTCCGGTGTTGATCTATCAGCCGAAATGGTCGAGCTGGCCCGGCAACGGGGGATCTACCAACGGCTGGAGGCCGGTGTCGATTTGACGGTTGATCCGCCGGGACATCTGGCGGCCTCGGCCGACATCGTGACGATCGGCGGGGTGTTCACTGTCGGCCATGTGCCACCCTCAGCCCTTGAGAACGTGGCCCGCATGGTCAGGCCCGGCGGGATCCTGGTGGTGAGCACCCGGCCGGCGTACCAGGCTGAGTCAGGGTACGACGACGTCTCGGCCGGACTGGTTGGGAGCGGGATGCTGTCACTGCTGGTTCACAACGAAGGCTACCCCTACACGATGGACAGCACGGGAGACTTCTGGGGCTACCGGGTGCTCGACTGATCGCCAGGAGTATCGCCGGCACGTCTCACGGTGTGGCTTCGCCGGGCCTATGTCTCCCGGTGCGGCATGGACCGACCCTCGGTGACTGCAATCTCGGTTGCCTTCACTGCGGCCCAAACCTTTGAGCCGGGCTGAACGTCAAGAGCGTCGGCCGCCGACACGGTGATGTCGACTTCCAGCGGTAGGGGAGCGGCCAACACGACCCTGGTAATGTCGCCCCGACGTTCGACGGTGGCCACTGATGTGGACCACGTGTTACGGGGACTGCCGTCGGGCTGCCGCTGGTGGAGAGCAACCGTATTCGGGGCGATGGTGACAACCACCGGCCCGTCACTTCCGCCATAAACGGTATGGAGCTGGAGGTCGCTCCCCGCCATGTTGATCATGCCTTTGGTGTTGTGGCCGTGGAGTAGGTTGGTTCCCATAGCGGCAGCAATGTACTCGGTTGCCGGCCGGCGGCGAATCTCCTCGGTCGTACCGACTTGTGTTACCCGGCCACCCTCAAGAACGCATATTCGGTCGGCTAGCAGAAAGGCGTCAACCGGATCGTGGGTGATTAGCAACCGGGGACCGACCACCGTTGGCAGCAGCTGCCCCAGCAGACAGCGAACCGCCGAACGGGCGTTGATGTCGAGCGCAGCCATCGGTTCGTCCAGCATGAGGGCCGAAGGGTTCATGGCCAAAGCTCGGGCCAGCGCAACTCGTTGACGTTGGCCACCCGAGAGGCTGGGCGGTTTACGTTCCGCCAAGGGGGTCAAGTCAAGCTGCTCCATCAGCGTTGTTACCCCCGGTCCGTCGGAACTGTGCTTTTGGCCAAACTGCTGGCTGAAGGCAACGTTGTCGTGAACCGAGAGGTGGTCGAAGAGCAGATAGTCCTGAAACACGACGCCGATCCGTCTGGAATCGGCAGGCACGAAGATCCGGTTGATGGCGTCGTCCAGTGTGGTTCCGTTCAGAACGACCGCTCCGGCATCGACCGCCTGCAATCCGGCGATGACCTCGACCAGTGTCGACTTGCCCGCCCCATTGGGGCCGAGCAACGCCACCGTCTCGTCACCGGCGATCTCGAGTGAGACGTCGAGAACAAAGCCGTCTCCGTTGGAGCGACGGAAGGCGACCTTCAACCCGTCGGCCGATGGCTGACTGAGACTACTCACAGATTCCGCCACCAACGATCGCGCAGGGCGATCAGAACGACGAGCGAGACGACAACCAGAATCATGGAAATGGCGATGGCGGTCTCCCGATCCTGACCGAGCGTGACGAAGACCGCCAGCGGAAGCGTACGGGTCGAGCCTGGAGCGTTACCGGCAAACGTCACCGTGGCTCCGAATTCGCCCAACGCCCTGGCCCAGGTCAACACCAACCCCGCCCCGATCGAAGGCCTGATCATCGGCAGGGTTATTCGACGGAAGATGGTCAACGGTCCGGCCCCCAGTGTCGCCGCCGCAGCTTCGTGGCGTGTTCCGCTGCTGTGTAGCGCACCCTCAACGGTGATCACCAGGAAGGGCATGGCCACGAACGTGTTGGCCACGATCACGCCCCAGATCGAAAACGGAAGAAGGAAACCCGTAGCGCTCTCGATCGGTCCTCCCAACACCCCTCGGCGACCGAGGGCGAACAGCAGCGCCGCCCCGCCGACAACCGGAGGTAACACCAGAGGTAACGTGACCAGTGCACGGATGATCGACTTGCCGGGAACGTGGACGCGGGCCAAGAACCAGGCCAAGGGAACTCCCATGATCGCCGCCAGCGCGGTGGCGGCCAGGGAACTGATCATCGACAGTCGTAGGGCGTCGACCACCACCGGTGATGTCAACAGCCCTGGCAGGTCGGCCCAAGGTGTCCGTGCCGCCAGGCCTATCAGAGGAATGGCGAAGAACAACAGCCCCAGGACGGCCGGAACCATAACCGCCTTGGGAATGGCTGTCGGGGTGGCACGACGGCCTGCCCGGTCGTGGCTCTTGACGCCGGATCCCCTGACACCGGGACTCGAGATGCTGGGACTCATGATGCCGGGTCGAATCCGTGGTTGATTAGCACGGCTTGACCATCGGCCGAGGTGACGTAGTTGACGAAGGCTCGAGCCAGGTTCGGGTTCGATCCGGCCAGCGCCGCTATCTGGCTCTCGGCTTTTACGTTGACCGCCTCGGGAATGGCGAGGCTGTCTACCCGACCATCGGAGGAGGCAATGTCGCTGCTGTAAACGATGGCGGCGTCCAACTCATCAGCGGTGATACGGGTTAACAGCGACCGAACGTCGTCCTCGAAGGTGTCGACTTCGGGCTCGACCCCCGACTTGGTCAAGACCTCGGTGGCAAAGTCTCCACAGGGCACACCGGGAGAACACAATCCAATCAACAACTCGTCGTTGGCCAGATCGGCCAACCCGGTGATGCCGGCCGGATTGCCCGCCGGCATGGCCAGGATCATCGACGTGGAGGCCAAAGGCACCGGCTCGCCTTCCAGCGCTATGGTGGCCGCCACCTCGGCCATGATGTTGCTGTTGGCCGAGGCAAAGACGTCAGCCGGGGCACCGGCCAGAAGCTGCTCCCGAAGCGTTGCACTTCCGGCGATGTTCAGTTCAACATTGACGTCGGACCCGTCGCTGCGCATCTGCTGTTCGAATCCTTCGACCAAGTCCGTCATGGCGTCGGTGAGAGAAGCGGCGGCCAATATCCGAAGAGGACCGGTTTCGTCGGCGGTGGTACCGCCGGGATCCGAACCGCAGGCGGAAGTCATGGCCAAGCCGACAATCATCGCCGTCGCCACGATGATGCTTCGACCCACCTAGTAGTTCCCGAGGACGCGGCCCGGCTCCACGAACACCGCGGTACGGCGTTCCTCCACCATCACCCGGTCGTACGCCTCGTAGTCGTCGTGGGTGCCGCCGGCGGCCTGAAATATGTGACGAAGCAGAAGACGTAGCTGCTCCGGGGCGATCACATCATGATTGTCGTTGGGCCCGATGAGCGACGCCGCGCCGGTTACGGCTCGCCATTTCCAGCCGCGACGAACGGTTACGGTCACCAGTGAGCCCCGCCGGATGTGACCCAGCCGAGCGGCCGAACCACCGGACACAAAGGCCACGGTCGGTTGATCGGTAATCGGGTGGTCGACCACACCGCAGTTGATAACCGAGGACAGTATGCGACCGTCGGCCTGCGTGGTGCTGACGACTGCCAAGCCGTGCTCATCCGCCAGAAAGCGCTCGACCTCGGACAGGGTCTGACCGTCTCCGACACCGCCGTTTGTGTCTTCAGTCATGGCAGGTCAGTGTACGGGTCGCCTCGAGACCTCGCCATGACCAAGACGCCGTGACCGAGACGCCATGACCGAGATGCTGTGATTGCGCACCGATTGCCGTCAGGCGACCTCAGCTCGTGAAGGCCGAGTCCTCGGCTTCGACAGCACTGCCTGGCCTTGTCCCCGACGTCATGTAGGGGTAGACCTCGGTGAAGTTACTCAACATCTCGTCCAGGGGCAGATCATCGAAGCTTCCCCGCTGGTTGACATATTCCATGTGGCGGTTACCTGATTGATCGAAGGGGTGAAGTAGAGCGTCGCCCGTGCCGTCAAACTCCAACGGCTTCACCCCGAATCGCTCACACAGCTCAATATTGAACGCCGTGCTCAGCTTGAACCATTGCCCGTCCACCAGAAGTTCGCTGTAGCCGTGCCATATGAAAAGGTCCGTCCCCATGGTGTCCTGCAGCTTCTGACTGCTCAGATGGTTTCGCACATCAGCAAATCCCAGCCGGGCCGGGATGCCCATGCTGCGAGCGGCCGCGGTAAGCAGAATGGATTTTGGGGTGCACCAAGCGGCCGAACCGGCCAAGATGACGCTGGCCCGGAAGGCGTCGGGCGTCGTGTCCAGACCGTAGGGGTCGTAACGCCAACCATCCCGGACCGCATAGAACAGGGCAATGGCCTGTTCCATGGACGTGGATGCCTCGTCGGTGACGCGGCGAGCGAAGTTGACGACGTCTGGCTGGTCCGACTCGATGAACGCCGTCGGTTCCAGCCACGCCTGGTCCACGGTCGGGGCCATTTGTTCGCTGTCGCTGCTCACCGACCCCAGAGTACTTATGCGGCGGTGAGGCCGTCCAAACTGGCAAGCGCCCTACCCGGGACTCGTCCACTACCTAGACTGTTCAGGTGTCTACCGGCAGCCGCGAGGCCTCTCAGCCCAAAGGTCGAGGCGGCGCGCCCGGCCATGCCCACACTCATTCGCACAGTCATTCACACGGAGCGGTGGGAGGTTGGGATCAGTGGCGGGAAAACGCTGTGTTGCGGTTGCTGATCGGCCTCTTGGTCGTGGCAGCGGTAGCCACCGTTGTCGGCTTGGCCGTCCTGTGGCCCAACGGCCAGGGGCGAGTAGCGGTATTGGCCGAGGCTGCCGAGATCGGCCTGCTCTCGGATCGATTCTCGGCCGACGTCGACGAGGTGATCGACGAAGACTGCTCTTTCGCCACGGAAAACAACGAGTGGGATTGCCGAACACTGGTGGTGATACCGGACTCCGGGCCTGACGCCGGTCAGCTTCTGGCTCTGCCTGAGTTTGTGCGTGGCCCGGGTCTGCCGGTTCCCGATGTGCAGGCCGGCGACCGAGTGATAATCGACTACGAGCCGACCACCGGCTTCTACTCCTACGGCGACAAAGATCGACGGGGATCCCTGTTGCTGCTGGTTTTGCTGTTTGCAGCGATGGTGATGGTCCTTGGGCGTTCACAGGGAGTGTTGGCGCTGGCGGCCATGATCACCACCGTGGTCATTCTTGTCGGCTTTGTCGCCGGGTCGGTTCTTGACGGCAACGACCCGATCGCCGTTTGCCTGGTTGCGGCGTCGGCCATTGCCTTTCTGACGCTGTATCTGACCCACGGATTCAACCCCACGACGACTACAGCCCTCATTGGAACCTTGGCCGCCCTGTGCCTTACGTTGGTCATCTCCTCCGTGTTCTTCGCCCTGGCCGGCTTTACCGGCCTGGCCACCGAGGAAGGACTGGTGCTTCCCATCATCGCCAACGACATCGACCTGACCGGGCTTTTGCTGGGAGGGGCGATGATCAGTGCCCTTGGCGCTCTCGACGATGTGACCGTCACCCAGGCGGCAACGGTGGCCGAGCTGCGCCACCAGAGCCCCGATATGTCGCGGCGCCAGCTCTTCGCCTCCGGCATACGGGTTGGCAGGGAGCACATCGGCGCCACCGTAAACACCCTGTTGCTGGCCTACGCCGGTGTCAGCCTGCCGCTCGTTCTGTTGTTTGTCGTGTCCAACCAGCCGTTGGCCCTTATCGCCAACTCCGAGTTGGTGGCGGTTGAAATCGTTCGGACGCTTTGCGGATCCTTTGGCCTGATCGCCGCTGTACCCATCACGACATGGCTGGCGTCCATGGTGGCTTCAGCCCAGGTGGTCGATGCCTCATCGGGCGACGACGATTCAGTTGACAGAGAGAGTTCCGCAGGCTCGATTGATCCGGTAATGGCCAAACCTGAGCCCGAACCTGAGGTGACGGCACCCGAGCGTCCCGCCATCGACGCCGACTGGGACGACTTCGCTCCTCGGGACGAGGCCGATCCGTTCTAGTCCCTAGTCCCGTCAGCTTCGGGTTGGGCTGACGGTGGCCCGGACGAGATCTCCGGGCGCACCGGATGCCCGGGCCAGCATTGATCCATCCGCCGACCAGATAGTGGAGTGACCAGCGGTCGACCGGTAGAGCGGGCCCATGTCGCCGGCGGCTGAAGCGAACGCCACCGGCGCTCCGAACCGTCGAGCTATCGCAGCTCCGCGACGGTCCTGCTCTTCCAGCTCGCTCGGGGTGTGGACAAGGCCGGCCACCACCAGTGATGGAGTCAGGCGTTGCAGGCCGTCGATACATTCTTGGGTGCCGGTGTCTTTGCAGATGAGGGGAGCGGTTCTCCAGCCTCTGACGTCGATGAGTTCGGGGTCCGAGCCGGGCCGGAAGTGATCATGCTCATCCGAGCCCAGGTACATCTTTCGATAGGCCACCGTTACGCTTTCGGCGGTCACCATCAAGGTGGCAATGAATCGTCGGTCACTGGTGGCGTCAGCAGTTGGAGCACCGACCAGCGCTACCGAGCCGGTCGACCGGCATACAGCGAGCAGCCCGTCGAGGATCGGGTCGTCCAGATCGACATCGGGACCGGCCAGGACGTAGCCGGTGAGCGACAATTCGGGGAAGACAACCACGTCCGCTCGGGCTCGGCCAACGGCGACGGCATGCTCGTTGACGTTGGCTGCGATGTCTCCCGGGTGACATCGGGGCTGGCTGACAGCAACCGTTAGCGGCCGGTCAGGTGGAGCGTCGGACCTGAAGCTCGACCGGGTGAACAATGTGCTCGGGCTCCTTGTCGGGATTCTCAATAAGCGAGTGCAACAATCGGACGGACTTGGCCCCGAGCGACACGTGGTCCATGTCCATGGTGGTCAGTGGAGGATTGACGTAGGCCGACAGCTCGATGTTGTCGAACCCGACGACGGCAACGTCACCGGGTACCGAACGCCCGGACTCTTCCAACGCCTGGATGGCGGCCAGAGCCATGATGTCGTTGTAGGCAAAGATGGCGTCGATGTTCGGCCAGCGAGAGAGGATCTCCCGGGTGCCGGCCAACCCGCCCTCGGCCGTCGGGGCGGAGGTCACGATCCGGGGCTCGTCTCCGACCGCTTCGAGGTAGCCTGCGGCCCGCTTGTTGGGGGAGCGGGTGGACGTTCCGAGGTAAGCGATTTTGGACCGACCGGTCGACCGCAGGTGGTCAACGGCCCTGATCGCCCCGGCGGCCAAATCGGAGCTGATGGTATTAATCCCCGGCAATGGTTCGGCCGGGTGAACAATGACCAGGTTGATGCCTTCGTTGGCAGCCTGGACCAGAGGGCCGGCATCGGCTTGGACCGGGAAGGCGATAACGCCGTCGACGGCCCGGGAAATCATCGAATCAAGAGCAGCGACGAGGCGATCCGGTTCGTCGTTGGTTGTGGCAAAAAACATGGTGAGCCCCAGTTCACGGGCTTCACGCTGAACCCCTTCGGCCACTTCAGGGAAGAACGGGTCCGTGAGGGAAACCCCGATGAGCCCGATGGTGTTGCTTCGCTTGGTTATGAGGCTTCTGGCCAGAAGATTTGGGCGGTAGCCGAGTTCCTCGATGGCTGCCTGAACCCGTTCGGCCGTGGCCTGAGAGAACCCGCTTTCACCATTGACCACCCGCGAAACGGTCCGAGGTGAGACCCCGACTTTGCGGGCTACATCATGAAGGGTTGATTCGGACTTCTTCATAGTGTCGGTTGTGGATGTCTCCTGGTGCCATCAGCCGGCAATGCCGCAATGTGTCGGCCGTACCCGGTCCGGTTGGAGCGTACATCGATAGCCGGGCGGTGCAAAAGCTGCGGTGATTCGGGCCGTAGCCTTGCCGCTTCGATCATCGTGCTGAACAAACATTATGAATCGAAAACACCTGACTACGTCAACGTTGACGTAGTCGGCGGCCCGTGTTATGGTTTCACCTCGTCCAGGAGTATTCTTGGCTCCAAGAAGTTCGTGTCTACTGTGGGAAGGGGAGAACCCAGGTGACTACAGCAGCTGCCCCCGTCGCGGGTTCAGATGCTTCGGCCGAGAAACCGAAGCGCGGCAAGAGTTCGGTGGACAACGACGGCTGGAAAGTGGCCATCTGGTTTCTGCTGCCCAGCCTCATCGGGTTCCTCGTCTTCTACCTGATACCGACCATCAGGGCCATCCGTCTCAGCTTCCAGAAGGTCTCGATCCTCAATCCGGCGGCCGCAACCAGCGTCGGCTGGGAGAACTACACCGACATTATGGAGGACGCCGACTTTTGGAATTCGGCGTGGGTCACGCTCCAGTACGTGGTCATCAACATCGGCATCCAGACAGTATTGGCCCTGGGTCTGGCCGTGCTGATGAGCCGGCTGACCGAATCACTCATCGTGCGGGCCACCATCCTCCTGCCCTGGATCCTGCCCAACATCCTTGTTGGACTGCTCTTCCTGTTCATTTTCGACCCGACGGTCGGGATCGTGGCCCAGGTATTCAAATTCTTCGGATTTGATCCGATCGCCTTCCTGGCCAGCACCACCTGGGTCATCCCCGCCCTGGCGTTAATCAACGTCTGGAAATTCACCGGGTATACCGCGCTGTTGTTCTTCGCCGGGCTTCAAACAATCCCCAAGATGCTGTACGAGGCGGGCTCGATCGACGGCGCCACCGAGTGGCAGATGTTCAGATCGATAACCATCCCCTTGCTTCGGCCCATCCTGGCCTTGGTCATGGTTGTTTCGCTGATCGGCTCGTTCCAGGTGTTTGACGTGGTCGCCGCCGCCGGCGGTGGCGTCCAGGGTTCACCGGGTGACCCATTGGGCAAGTCCAGAGTGCTCTATCTCTACATCTACGAGAACGCCTTCCTGTTCCAGAACAAGTTCGGCTACGCCGCGGCGTTGGCCACCATCCTCATGATCTTCCTGACCGTTATCACCCTGTTGCAGCTTCGTCTGCTGCGGGCCGACCAATCGGATCTCGCCTAATGTCCACAGCAGCAGGAGTAGGAAACGTAGGAAGCGCCACGGGACGGCGAATCGCTTGGGCCGTATTGGCAGTAGTGATGTTGTTCAGCATTCTCCCCGTCTTCTGGGCTTTGAGGACGTCGCTGTCGACCAACTCCGGCATCATTCTTGAACCGTCGAACCCGCTACCTGTCGAGGCCACCTTCTTCAACTACGAACGCGTCCTGGGAGATCCTCCCATTGAAGAGGTGCAGGCTGCCGGCGGAACCGGTGGAGAGTTCAGCGTCCTGTTGGCGGTCCGTAACTCCATGATCGTCGCCACCGGCATCACCATCGGCCAGGTCTTTTTCTGTGCCATGGCCGCCTACGCCTTCGCTCGCCTGCGATTCAAGGGCCGTGAGCTGGTCTTTACACTGTTTCTCAGCGCCCTCGTCGTGCCTCCGATCTTCACCATGATCCCGAACTTTTTGTTCATGCGAGACCTGCAGTTGAGTCTCGGGTTCACATCGCTCGATCTCAGCTGGTTGCCCGGCTCGGACAAAGCCGGTTGGATCAACACCTTCCCTGGCCTTATGGCGCCGTTTTTCCTGATGACACCGTTCGCAATCTTCTTCCTCCGACAGTTCTTCCTCGGCATCTCCCGAGAAGTTGAGGAGGCGGCAATCATCGACGGCGCCGGGCACATGCGGCGATTCTTCCGCATCATCTTGCCCATGTCGGTTCCAGCGTTGGTAACGCTGGCCATCATCACCTACGTGAACTCATGGAACGAATTTCTATGGCCGTTTGTCGCCGGTCGGGACGAGAGTGTGCGAGTGGTGACTGTGGCCCTGAACGACTTCAAAGCGCAGACCCCGGGTACAACCAGACCTGACTGGACCGGGCTTATGACCGCTACTTTTGTTGCGGCAGTCCCGATTCTGCTCCTGTTCGGTGTGCTGGGTCGCCGCGTGGTCGATGCCATCCAGTTCTCCGGTATTAAGTAACGGATACGAACGTGACAGTTCCCAGTCGACCTGTTAACGGGGCGCCGGACTGGTCCGAAGCGCTGTGGAAGTAGAAATCTCCTCACCCCAAAAATCAAGCTAGAAAAGCGTTTCCCGAGCTGCGTCAACGTTGACGGAGATGGAACCGCAATCCCCCTCAAGAAAAGCTAAGCAACAAACAGTCATTACAAGTGACAGTGATTCGAACAATTCGAATGACAGTGAAAGGAAATCACATCATGAGTAAGAACGCCCTTTGGCGACTTCTCGCCCTACTGTGTGCGTTGGCCATGGTTGCCTCCGCCTGCGGCGGTGG
The DNA here is from genome assembly GCA_020628065.1 of Acidimicrobiales bacterium. Classification (GTDB taxonomy): domain Bacteria; phylum Actinomycetota; class Acidimicrobiia; order Acidimicrobiales; family SZUA-35; genus JAHELU01. The sequence goes on along the minus strand of JAHDFR010000014.1, from coordinate 32,020 downwards.
TTCGGACGACGCAGCCGAGGACTCGGCTGACACCGAAACCGAAGCGGCCGAGGAAGAAGAGGCCATGGAAGACGAAGAAGCCGACGCTGAAGCTTCCGAAGACGAAGAAGCCATGGAAGAAGAGGCCGCTGCCGGCGACGGTGCGACCATTTCGTACTGGCTGTGGGACGGAAACCAGCAGCCCTTCTACGAGCAGTGCGCCGCTGACTTCACCGCTGAGTCCGGCATCAACGTCGAGATCACCCAGTTCGGCTGGGCCGACTACTGGGACGGCCTCACCGCAGGCTTCGCCACCGGCGACGTGCCTGACGTTTTCACCGACCACCTGGCCCGTTACCCCGAGTTCATCGATGCCGGCGTGCTGGTGCCGTTGAACGACTTTATCGACGCTGACGGTGTGGCCACCGACATCTACTTCCCCGGTCTGGCTGACCTGTGGGTCGCCCCCGACGGCTCCCGCTACGGCCTGCCCAAGGACTTCGACACCATCGCCCTGGTGGTGAACGAGGCTCTGCTGGAAGACGCCGGTCTTACCCTGGACGACGTCTCCAACCTCGATTGGAACCCGACCGACGGTGGCTCGCTTGAAGCCGTCGCCGCTCAGCTCTCCGTTGACGCCAACGGCGTCCGCGGTAACGAGGACGGCTTCGACGCCTCCGACGTGGTTCAGTACGGCTTCATGTCGCAGACCAACTACGCCGACGCCTTCGGTCAGACCGGCTTCTCGATGCTGACCGGCGCCAACGGCTGGGACTTCCTCGACACCAACCCCTGGGGTTCGGTCTACAACTACGGCGACGCCGAGTTCACCGACACCATCGGCTGGATGGCCTCCATGGTGGAGAAGGGCTTCAGCCCCGACTCCGAGACCCTGGCCGGCACCGGCTCCGACACCATCTTCGACGCCGGCCAGGCTGCCATCATGCCTGACGGCTCATGGAAGATCGGCACCTGGAGCACCTCAGAGAACGTGGACGCCGCATTCGTACCGACCCCCGTTGGTCCGTCCGGTAACCGCGCCTCGATGTTCAACGGTCTGGCTGACTCCATCACCACCGCTTCGGAGAACCCTGAAGCTGCGTGGGAGTGGGTGAAGTACATGGCTTCTCCGGCCTGCCAGGAGACCATTGGCGCCGGTGGCGTGGTGTTCCCGGCCATCGAGTCCGGTGCCAAGCTGGCTGAAGAGGCCTTCCTGGCCAACGGCGTTGACGTGTCGGCCTTCACTGTGCACGTCGACGAAGGCACCACCTTCACGTTCCCCATCGCCGGCCAGGCCGGCGAGGTGAGCAACATCATGGGTGATGCCATCGACACCGTTATCCGCGGTGAAGGCGATGCCTCTACCATTTCGGCCGCCAACGACGAAGTCAACGAGCTTCTGGCCGGCTAATCGGTTTCGGGCCGGGTTTTGACCGGCCTGACTACTGATCCCCCTCAAAACGGTCCCCGGTGTCCTGCTTCCAAGCAGGGACACCGGGGATCGTGCGTAGGGGCTTGACCTACCTGCAGAGGTGCTTGCGTCGTGCGTCGTAATTCGCTCGACAATCTGTTCGGCGGTAACCGGTTGTTTCGGCTACGTCGTCGACGGTCAATAGTGGTGCTGGCCGCTACCGGGTTGCTTGTCACCGCCTGCAGCGGCGGCGGACCTGAAGTGGAAGCGGCCACCAGCGACTTTGCTCCCGGAGAGTGCTCCGGCACCTACGTCGCCTCCGATCTTGCCCACACCACTACCACGCTGAACTCGACCCCGACCCAGGCCGACGCCACCGGCACCGGAGTCACAGCTGAAGATCTCGACGACGACGGCGATGTCGATCTCGTGCTGCCCAACCTTCGAGGCGAGCTCTCGGTGTTTTGGAACGACGGGGACGGCGGGTTTGAGCGGACGGCGGCAACCGACGGTCGATTTCGTCAAGCCCTGGTGGCCGACACGTCCGGCGACGGTCGTCGCGACCTCGTCATGGTCACCGGCGTTGGACCACCAGTGGTTCTCACCCAGCCCGAGAACCCCACTGGCGTGCAGTGGCCCAGCGCCGTCCTCGATCGAGCCACCGTCGTCGGATATTCGGGATCGATCGGCGACATCGGAGGCGATGGCTCCTTGGACCTGGTAACCAGCTCCTACAACGCCGAACTGACCGCCGCTCGAGACCCTCGAGTCCTCAGAGGTGAAGACACCGGAATCATCCTCTATGAGCTGGAATCAGGGCCCGTGGTTGTCAACGGCAACGACGATGAGCCGGGGGAGTTGTTGACCGAACAGTCGCAAGGCCTCGTGACAACCATCGCCGATCTCGACAATGACGGTCGACAGGACATCTACGTCGGCAACGATCTGGGGACCCCCGACCGAGTGTGGATCAACCCGGGAACGGGGCTGGAAGTGGTCTCGCCGTTCGCCGAGAGTTCTCTATCAACCATGGGCATGGATATTGCCGATATCAACAACGACGGCCTCATGGACATGTACACCACCGATATGGCGCCACTGGCGGACGAGGATCCCCAACTGTGGGTGCCCATAAATGCCGACATCGAAGCGGCCACCACTGATGAAGTCCAGAAACCCCGCAACGTCCTGCAGCTGGGCACCGGCGCCGCATTCAACCGAGGATTCGGCCAGGGATTCGACGAGCAGGGCCGCGAGCTTGGTGTGCACGCCACCGGCTGGAGCTGGAGCAGTTTGTTGGCCGATCTGGACAACGACGGACTTACCGATGTGTTTGTGGTCAACGGCATGAATGCCGTGGGTCTTTTCGATCCGCCGTTCGGGCCCGAATTGGTGGAGCCAAATCAGGTGTTCGGCAATACCGGGCAAGGGTTTGCGCCTCGCCTCGACTGGGGGTTGAACGACACCTCCGGTGGCCGTGGGGCGGCGGTAGCCGATCTCGACGGCGACGGTGACCTCGATATTGTCGTCAACAATCTCAATCAACCCACTGTGCTGTTTGAGAATCAGCTGTGCGGTGGGGGTTCGATCATCGTCGAACCAACCTGGGAAGGTGTGGCCAACCTCGATGCTCTCGGAGCTGAAGTCACCCTTGAGTTCGGGAACGACACCCGTATCCAACAAATCACGTCCACCCGGGGCTATCTCTCCACCAGCGCCACCCAGGCCCATTTCGGTCTCGGTGACTGGTCTGGTCAGGCCACGGCAACCGTTCGCTGGCCGGACGGGGCGGTCAGCAGTCATCAAGTGTCAGCAAACCAGCGCCTCGACGTGAAGCGCATCTCGCCGCCCGAAGCGGCCCAATAAGCAAGTCAAACCGACCAAAACCGACTACAACCAAGACAGACGCTCTCGAACGGCACAAACCCGGGAGCTACGAACAGAAATAGGAATCCGATGGCAAAAATCACCTTTATCGGGGCCGGCAGCACGGTCTTCGCCAAGAACCTGATGGGCGACATTCTTTCGGCCCCCGAGCTGGCCGAGTCGACGATCTCCCTTCACGACATTGACTCCGAACGCCTGGCCACCTCAGAAGTTGTGGCGGGAAAGACGGCCGCCGCCCTGGGTGTCCAACCCACCATCGAGGCCACGACCGACCGTCGGGCCGCTCTGGCTGATGCCGACTACGTCATCACCATGTTTCAGGTTGGTGGCTATGAGCCGTCGACCGTTATCGATTTCGAGGTACCGAAGGACTTCGGTCTTCGACAGACGATCGCCGACACTCTTGGAGTGGGAGGCATCATGCGGGGCCTTCGAACCATTCCCGTACTGCTCGAAATCTGCCACGATATGGAGGACGTCGCCGGCAACGCCACGCTGTTGAACTACGTCAACCCCATGTCCATGCTGTGCTGGGCTGTTGACCGGGCAACCACGGTGCCCACCGTTGGTCTCTGCCACAGCGTTCAACACACCGCCGAACAGCTGGCGGGCGACCTTGGCGTGCCGGCCGACGAGCTGCGCTACCGATGCGCCGGTATCAACCACATGGCCTTCTACCTCGAGTTCCAACAGCAGAGCGACGCCGGACTGGTTGACCTCTACCCGAGGATCGCCGAGCGGGCCAAGCAGCCGGCCCCCGACCGGGGAGATCCCGAGCGAAGCGACGGCGCCTTCGAGGGGCTGTCCGACGAAGTCCGGTACGAGATGTTCCGACGACTCGGCTACTTCGTGACCGAGTCCAGCGAACACTTCGCCGAGTATGTGCCGTATTTCATCAAGAGCGGCCGGGAAGACTTGATCGAGAAGTTCGGCGTCCCTCTTGACGAGTACCCTCGCCGCTGCGAGCGGCAGATCGCCGGATGGGAAACCCTCAAGGACGAGCTTGTCGATCCCGAGGCGAGCCTGGAAGTAGTTCCCAGCGTTGAGTACGGCGCCGGCATTATCCACTCCATGGAAACCGGACAGCCACGCGTGATCTACGGCAACGTCCCTAACCGCGACCTGATCGACAACCTCCCTGACGACTGCTGCGTCGAGGTTCCCTGCCTGGTTGACCACAACGGCATCCAGCCGACCCGGATCGGCAAACTCCCCCCTCAGCTGGCTGCACTGATGCAGACCAACGTGAACGTGCAGAGCCTCACCGTCGAGGCGGCCCTGACCGGCAATCGAGACCACGTCTACCATGCCGCCATGCTTGACCCGCACACGGCCGCCGAGCTTGACCTGGAGCAAATTTGGGGTCTGGTTGACGCCATGATGGAAGCACACGGCGAGTACCTGCCAGCCGGGCTCAGGGCCTGACGGCAGGCCCGAGACTTGAGGTCCCGGATTCTTCGACCAGTAGTGGGGGGGGGGGGGGGGCCCCGGATGGACGTGCTCACCACGGTCTTCGCCGTCGTTTTGGTCGTGGCCCTGGTGGGCTGCGGCTCGCCGGGTGCAGTGTCGATCTCGGCCCAGAACGAGCTGCAATGTCGCACCATGAGCGACGAGACCGACGACGCTTCGGGCACCGTGTCCATATCGGCGGCCAGAGCCTGGAACGACACCGCGCTTGACGCCATCCGACTTGACGACCCGGAGCCAACCGTCCACGCCCGGAACCTATACCACCTGTCCGCCGTTCTCTGGGAGATATGGGCTGCGTTCGAAGGTGAGAAGCCTTCCACGCTCTTTGGTGCCGCCCCGTTGGTTGCCGTAGAAGCCGGCGATCCTGATCAAGCCAGAGCCCAGGCGATGCACGCTGCCGCCTACACATTGCTCTCAAGCCGGTACCGCAACTCGGTGGCCGCCTCCGAGACAGCGGGTCAATTGCAGGAAGTCCTAGTCGCATGGTGCGGGTCTGATGCCATGGCATCAGTACTGGCCGCTTCTGAAGGTACGGCGGCGGCCTACGGCGTGGAGGTGGCCGAGGCGATTATGGCGGCATCTGTTGAGGACGGCTCGCTGGAACGGTTCGACTATGAAGACGTGAGCTATCAATCCATCAACGATCCGTTGGTGATGAGCGAACCAGACTTCATCCCGATGGTCGATCCGGCAAGGTGGCAACCCCTTTCACTGGATGTGGCCATTTCCCAGAACGGCATTCCTCAACCGGCTGGACCGCAGGTCTACATCGGGCCTCAATGGGGCGCGGTTACCGGCTTCGCCCTTAACCGCAGTCGAGACGAAGCCGACGAGGCGGGCGGTCTGCCTCTTGATCCCGGTCCGCCCCCTGTGGTGCCATCGCCAGAGTTCCTCGACGAGCTGTTGGTGGTTCTCGAAGCCTCAGCCCAGCTGACCGAAGGGCAGACCACTACCGACATCGCCGCCGAGGGTGATGATCCAACAACCGGTCAACCTTATGAGCCGAATGTTGTTGACACCGCCGACTACGGTCGGATCGTGGCCGAGTACTGGGCTGACGGACCGGAGTCCGAGACTCCACCCGGCCATTGGAACGTTCTTGCCAACGAGGTCTCCGATCAGTTGGCTTCAGCCGGATCGCTGACCATCAGTACTGATGGCAATGACGACGTCGTCGATCGAGTGGAGTGGGACGTCAAGTTGTACTTGGCGCTGAACGGAGCCCTTCACGATGCCGCTATCGCCGCCTGGGGGACCAAGCGGCACTACGACTATGTACGGCCTATCTCAGCGATCCGCCACTACGGCGCTCTGGGCGAACTGCCTGAACGAGAGGGCCTGGTGGAGGTGGTGACCGCAGAGTCGTCACAGCCCGGCCAGCGCCACGCCGACCTGTCCGCTCACATCGGTCGACAGGTGATCTTTGCCTGGACGCCTCCGGACAGTGAGAGCGGACTGGCCGCCCGGGGGGCGTCCTGGATGCTGCCGGAACATTGGGTGCCATACCAGCGGCCGACTTTCGTTACCCCCAGCTTCCCCGGATATGTATCGGGGCACAGCACGTTCAGCAGAGCGGGAGCTGAAATCTTGACCGCGTTCACCGGGTCGTCCCACTTCCCGGGAGGGCGGGCCGTCCACCAGGTGGAGATCGGTGATCTACGTCACGAAATCGGCCCGACAGAACCGGTTGAGCTGCAATGGGGCACCTATCGTGAGGCGGCCGACGAAGCCGGTGTATCCCGCATCTGGGGCGGCATCCATGTGCCGGCCGACGACTTCGCCGGCCGGGAGCTTGGTGCTCAGGTTGGTACAGCCGCCTGGGAGCGGGCCCGGTTGCTGTTCGCCGAGCAAGCCGGATCGTAGAGGAGAGGTCCAGGCCTCCATACGCTGCCCGAGGGGTTGTTTATGCGGGGCTGCCGCTCAATGCCTCGTGAACCTGGCCCGGGGGAGGGTTGGTGTGAGCCTGGCCGTCAATCACCACTGTCGGGACCGTCTCATTGCCGTTGTTGACTGATCGAACGAAGGCGGCGCCCTCCTCGTCCTCCCAAATGTCAACCCAGACGGCCCTGTCGGCGACGTCACGCAGCGCCATCTTCATCCGGGCACAGAACGAGCATCCCGGCCGGTGGTAGATGATGACGTTTGGTGACTGTCCTGCGTTCTGGTTGTTTGACACT
>JAHDFR010000014.1:0-24996 GCA_020628065.1 Acidimicrobiales bacterium | reverse complement strand
CATCCTCCGATGCTGATGGCACTGTGTGCTGGCCGGTCAAGGCCAAGGCTTCCCGGTGGCTGACCGACTTTCGTTTGAGAAGAGGGCTGGAAACTACCGCTCCAACCGCCAAAAGGGCCGGAAAGATAACAGCCCCGAACACTCCATCGTCCCGGTTGATGATGAACATGACACCTGCGATGAAACCAAGAGCTGCGGCGTTAGTCCACTGGGCCCGGCGAGATCTGCTCATGTCTTCGTCTCCGAACTCTCGATGGGGCTGCGCTCCATGCAACCGCCGGGCCGGGCGTGTTGTTCCCGCTGCCGGCCGGCGTCAACCAAAGACGGCAATCGGATCGGGCCAAAGCTCGAGATTGGGCTCGACGCCGAGACCGGGTCCAGAGGGAACATCTATGTGGCCTTGGCCGTTGGTGATGGGGGCGGTCCGGCAGTGGTAAGAAGATGCGGTGTACGGCTCGGCAATCCATGTACCTTCGAACAACCTGGAAGGCACGCTCGCTCCCAAGTGAACGGTGGTGGCCGCGGTGATGTCACCACCCCAGGTGTCATCGCAGGTCAAAGGAATGGAACGGGCCGAGCACATGGCGATCACCGTTGCCATCTTCGATATCCCACCTACTCGTGAGACTTTCATGCCGAAACCCTGGGCCACACCGGTCTCGATAGCCTCCATGACGGCGGCGACCGAGTCGGCTGATTCGTCCAGGAAGACCGGGTGCCGCACGCGGCCTCGTAAGGCAGCATTCTCGGCCATGGTGTTGCACGGCTGCTCCAAGGCCAGCGGGATGTCGGCGCACGCTTCGGAGAACAGAATTGCGTCCCGCTGGGTCCAACCCCGATTGGCGTCGGCCAGAAGCTTCACACCGGGTCTCGTCACCTCGGCCACCGCCCTCGTCACCGCGATATCTACGTCAACCCCATCCTTACCGGTCTTGATTTGCAACCGGCCAAATCCCTGATCCTGCAGGGCCACGGCTTGTGCCGCCGCGTCAACCGGGTCGGTGGGAAGTATGCCGTAGTACGAGGGAACGGGGTCGTTACGGGCTCCTCCGAGCAGGTCGCAGACACGCTCGTGACGTTGCCTGCCGACCAGGTCCCAACAGGCGATGTCTATGGCCGCCTTGGCGTAGCCGTGGCCCAACAGCGCGGCGTCCATTGCGTCGTTCACCAGTCCGATGCAAGAAGCGTCAAGTCCGAGGACGTAGGGAGCAACCTGGCCAAGGGCGGCACGTGCTCCGGCGGCGTGTTGAGGTTGATAGGCCGGACCGAGTGGGCAGGTCTCACCGTAACCCACCAGCCCGGTGTCGGTCTCGATCGCTACGACCGTGCTGTCCAGGCTCTCCACATGGGAGATCGACATGTCGTAGCGTCCATCTCGAACGCCGAGATCGTGCTGGTACAAACGGATCTGGCGGATCTTCACAAGCTTCGGCCGATCAGTTGACCAACTCCGGTTCGGGCTGCATCTTCTCATGCAGCTCCACCGGTTTGGCGTTCTTGTTGCGGCGTGACGTCAGGTTGAGGACTTCGACGAAGATGGAGAAGGCCATGGCGGCGTAGACGTAGCCTTTGGGGATCTTCTGACCCATCCCTTCGGCGATGAGCGTCATACCGATCAGCAGTAGGAAGGCCAGCGCCAGCATCTTGACCGACGGGTGGCGATTCACGAACCGGTAGATGGGCCCAGACGCCCCAAGCATGACGACGATCGATGTCATGACGGCGATAACCATCACGGCGATGTACTCGGTCATGCCGACCGCGGTGATGACCGAGTCGATGGAGAACACCAAGTCCAGCAGCATGACCTGCCCGATGACCGAGGCGAACGTCGGGGCGACAGCGGCGGCCGTAGACGACTCGTTCTCACCCTCCAACTTGTGGTGAATCTCTTTGGTCGCTTTGTAGATGAGGAAGAGACCACCGGCCAACAAGACCAGATCCTTCCCACTGAAGCCGACGCCGAAGATCTCGAACAACTCCGCCTTCAGGCCGATGATCCAGCCGACAGCCAAGAGGAACAAGACCCGCATACCACCGGCAGCCAGGATGCCGGTTCGGCGGGCACTGTCCTGTTGTTCCTCCGGCAGCTTCGAAGCCAGAATTGAGATGAAGACGACGTTGTCAACGCCGAGAACAATTTCCAGGGTGACCAGCGCGGCCAACGCACTCCATGCCGCCGGATCCGACACCCATTCGGTAATCCATGCCATGTAAGAAAGATAGCGGCGGGTACGAAAGATGGCGGCGCTGTCGATATTCAAGAATTCTCTCCAAAGATGGAGTGTTGGCCGGCAGGATCCGTTGACCACGGTCAACGGGCTCGAGGCCACAGAGCAAGGCGGGACGGCTACCATTTCGGAGTGATTATTGACTGCCACGGGCACTACACGACGACTCCGCCAGCGGTAGGCGACTGGCGGGCGGCTCAAGCAGCCGCAGTCGAAGCCGACCCGGCGTACGTAGGGCAGAAGGGCACCATCGAGGTTTCCGACGACGAGATTCGGGAAAGCATCGAAGGTGCGCAGCTGAAGTTCCAGCAGCAGCGGGGAACAGATCGTACGCTGTTCTCGCCCCGTGCCAGCTGGATGGGGCACCACATCGGCAACGAGCACACCTCGACCTTTTGGTCCCAACATCAAAATGATCTCATCCGCCGGGTTTGCGATCTTTTTCCGGACAACTTCGTCCCGGTCTGTCAGCTTCCTCAGTCGCCCGGCGCCGAACTGGCCGGTTCGGTAGCCGAGCTGGAGCGTTGCGTTGACATGGGCTTCGTCGGCTGCAACGTCAACCCCGACCCCACCGGTGGCTTCTGGACCGGGCCACCGCTGTGGGACCGCTACTGGTGGCCACTGTGGGAGAAAATGCAGGAACTGGACGTTCCGGGCATGATCCATGTCTCGGCCTCGTGCAACGACAATTTCTTCACTACCGGCTCCCACTATCTCGGGGCCGACACCACCGCCTTCATGCAGGCATTGTCGTCAGGTTTCATGAACGACTTCCCCGGGCTGCGGTGGGTGATCCCTCATGGCGGCGGAGCTATTCCCTACCACTGGGGGCGCTTCAAAGGTATGGCCCAGGACAAGGACTGGGACTTCGACTCGTTGCTCGACCACATCTGGTTCGACACCTGCGTGTATCACCAGCCCGGCATCGACCTGCTGTTCGAGGTCGTCCCGGCCGACAACATCCTGTTCGCCTCCGAGATGGTGGGCGCGGTCCGTGGTCTCGACCCGGATACGGGTCATTATTACGATGACACCAAGCGCTATGTGGATGCCGTCGACCTAAGCGAAGACGATCGGGCCAAGGTGATGTCGGGCAACGTCGAACGGGTCTACCCGAGGATTACGTCCGACAGCTAGTTTCATGCTGGCCGTCTGCGCCGACTGCTCGCCAGGGCGGGACGACTCGACCTCTCGCCGCCTCCAGCGCCATGAAACAGGCCGGGAACGCCAACAGCACGATTGCCGTCGACGAGATCAGTCCAAGGGCCAACGTCAAGCCCAACGCTTCCCAGAAGGGATCACGAAGCGCCAGCGGCAGCACCGCGACTACCGTCGTCGCCGTTGTCAAAACAAGCGGTCTGAACCGGTCCTCGATTGCCTTTTGGATAGCCGCTTTGGCGGTAGCTCCGGTGCGTCGCTCGGAGATGGCCAGGTCGGTGAGCAAGATGGTGTTGTTGACGGCAATTCCTATGAGGCCCATCAGGCCGAGCATCACGAAGAAGCTCAGCGGATTTCCAGAAAGCACCAGGCCCCCGAACGAGCCGAAGAAAGAAAAGGGCACAGCGAGGAGCATGAGAAGCCACAGGCTGGTTGACCTGAACAAAAAGATCAGCATGACCAGCACCAGGAGCAAAGCGATACCAAAGGCAAGGTTCATCGAGTCGAATGACTCTTCGTTGTCCGAGTCGGTCCCGAAGTCGAAGCCAAGAGCGTCTTCCTCCAATCCGAGTTCAGCCAGCCGTGCGGTGTCGAACTCAGCCTCCATATAGCTCCGGGTTTCGGCCAACGTCGTGCTCACGTCATCGGCATCGAATCTTGCGCTTACCTCGGTGTACGGGGAGCCATTGGATCTTGCGATCGTTGAGGTGAAGGCAATGTCGGTTTCAGCCACGCTGAAGGTCGATCCATCAGACCGACGTAGCTCGAGGCCGTTCAACGCCTCCTGAATCGCCTCCGCAGCGCGCTGACGTACGGTTGAGTCTTCGTCGAACACTTGAACCTTGAACGGGAATGGTGCTTCGGGGGGTCCGGATGAGATCTGAGTGTAGGTAAGTCGTCCGGCCGTAAAGCTCGATGCGAGAGGGCGAAGGCGGTCGTCAATCAGCTCTTTGACGTTTGGTCGGTCGCCAATCGGCGTGAGGTTGATCTGCGCTTGCATGCCTTCGGTAGATCCCGACCAAACAAAGACGTCAATCACGTGTTCGTCCAGCGCTTCCAGCGACGCCAGTGTGACGTCTAGAGCGTGGGCGCGGGCCGTCTCAAGCTCAAGACCCGGGGGGAACTTGACATCGACGGCCACTTCAGTCGAGTCCGCTTCCTTGGGAAAGATGTTGAACCCGGCTTGAGGAAGAAAGAACAGCAGACCCATCAGGGTCATGGCCACACCGATGACAGCACCAGAAACCGGTCGCTTGACCACAGCGGAGGCAACTGCCTTGCCGGTATCGGCAACTCTCGGGCCCAGCGGTGACTCATCCTGGTGAGCGGCGCCTACACGGCGAACAACTGCCGGTAGGACGAACAGCGAAACCAACAGCGAGACGGTGAGGACGGTAATAACCGTTATTGGCAAGATGCGTATGAAGTCACCCAACACGCCGGTAATGGCCAGCATGGGAGCGAACACCAGGATTGTGGTGATCGTTCCAGCGATTGTCGCTGTGCCAACGAGGTCGAAGGCCCGGCCGCTGAGAGCATCATCAGGCGCGCCGGCCCGATGGGCGGCACCCAGCGCGTCGCCCATCACGATGGCGTCGTCGACGAGTAGTCCAAGCGACAGAATGACTGCCAGCAGCGAGACGGTGTTGAGCGTTACGCCAAGTAGCCAGAGGACGGCGAACGATCCGGCCAGTACGGAGGTGACAAAGGCGGCTGTTACCAGCGCACTACGGCGACCTACGAGTGCAAAGCTAAGAAGCAGGACAACGACCAACCCGCCGATGGCATTCGATCCGAGTGACCGTAGCTGCTGGACGATTTGTGCCGAGAGATCGAGGACGACCTTGGCCTGATAGCCCTCAAGGAACGGTGAGTCTGACGGGAACACCTCCCTTAGCACCTCATCGACGGCGGTCCGAAGCTGGATCGAGTCCACGCCAGGCGCAGCGGTCACCCCGATGGCAGCCGCACCCCAGGCCTCGGGCTGAGACTCACCCGGCAGGCCGATCAGGGTGAAACCTGACTCTCGGGTTACCCGCTCGCCGGTTAACGGGTTGTGGCCGATGGCGATGACGGGCAGCAGCTGAGCTTGTTTGATAGCAGGATCCAGCACTAACGCTTGATCCACCCCACTGGTTGATCGCTGGCGCTCACCGGCGTCGACGTCACTTCTGGTGTAGACCGCGACAACCAGGTCGAATTGTTCCAGATACTTTGAGTCTTGAAGAGCGGAAATTCGCACGTCGGCCCACTCGGGAGTTCCGTCACGGCTGATGTCTCGAAGAATCTCATCTGCGGCGATCTGACCGCGGACGTCATCGGGCAACTCTACAAACAGGGAGTAGGAGGAGCGATACGCAGTACTCTCCACCGATTTGGCCCTACCAGCCAGGATTGAGTCGGTGAGTCTTTCAACCACGAGTGCATCGACAAGCTCTTCATCATCGATCAGATAGTTGCCGGTCACGACGACTTTCGAAGACTCAACCGCAGGAAACGCCTCCCTGGGCATGAGCTGCGCGTAGGCGTAGCAGCCGAACAGCGCAATGGGCAACCAGATGGCAAGGCACAGGAATGGACGATCTGAGCACCAAACCACGAGCCGTCGAATCATCGTAAGTAGCCTCCCATCCGTGCGCTTGGGGCGAGGCTCCCACTCAACCTCGGAGGTCCGCAGTCCGAGCTTGTTGAGTCTGAATCCGCCTGCGATTCGCGCAATGCCTACCGTCGTCAAAGGGTATCGGCCGTCCGTAGTTACCGATTGGTAACACACGGATGTGGTGATAGTGCTATGAATTGGGTATGGCAGCCATCCCCGTGACCGACGCTTCGCCCAGTTCTGACGACTGGCACCAGACCGCCTGCATCCTGTGCTCCATCAACTGTGGAGTGGAAATGCGTCTCGAGGGCCCGACCATCAAGCGGGTTAGAGGCGACAAGGCTCACCCGTCGTCGCAGGGGTACACCTGCGAGAAAGCGCTGAGGCTGGATCACTATCAGAACGACCCCGAGCGGCTCACCACGCCGATGCGTCGCCGGCCCGACGGCACCTTCGAACCGATCGACTGGGACACCGCCATTGCCGAAGTGGCGGCCCGTTTCGGCGACGTCATGGCCGAGCACGGTGGCGAGAAAATCATGTACTACGGCGGCGGCGGCCAAGGTAATCACCTGGGTGGGGCCTATGGCAACGCCACCCGTGCCGCCATGGGCATCCGTTACTACTCCAATGCTCTGGCCCAGGAGAAGACCGGGGAGTTCTGGGTCGACGGACAGCTGTTCGGCAAAGCCAGCTGCCACACCACCGGCGACTACCACAACGCCGAAGTCTCAGTATTCTGGGGCAAGAACCCCTGGCAGTCCCACGGTTTCCCCCAGGCCCGACGGGTGCTGAATGCCATCGCCAAGGACCCGGCACGGAAAATGATCGTGGTGGACCCCCGGGTGTCGGAAACGGCGGCGATGGCCGACATCCACCTTCGCCCATTGCCGGGCGGCGACGCCCACTTGCTGGCGGCCATCCTGAAGGTGTTGGTTGACGACGGACTGGTCGCTTCGGGTTGGATAGCCGACAACGCCACCGGCTACGACGAACTTGTCGGACACTTGGCCGACATCGACGTGGCCGAGTACTGCCGTCGAGCCGGCGTTGACGAAGCCGACGTCCGCCAAGCGGCTGAAGTGATGGGCCGAGCCACCGGCGGTGTATCCATCTTCGGAGATTTGGGCATTCAGCAAGCCCCGCACTCGACCCTGAACAGCTATCTGGAGAAGCTGGTCTTTCTTCTCACCGGCAACTTCGGGGTCCGGGGCGGCATGAATCTGCACACCCGATTCGCCTCGCTGGGCTCGGGTGGTTCCGGCGGTGGCAAAGGCGGGCCTCGTCGCCGAGCCGAGACTCCGGTGACCGGGCATCGATTGGTGACCGGCATGGTGCCGTGCAATGTCATCCCGGACGAGATTCTCACCGATCACCCCGACCGATTCCGGGCCATGTTGGTCGAGTCGGCCAACCCGGTCCACTCCCTGGCCGACAGCGTACGTATGCGAGAGGCCATGGAGGCGCTCGACCTTCTGGTGGTCATCGACATTGCTATGACCGAAACAGCTCGTCACGCCGACTACGTGCTTCCGGCCGCCTCCCAATACGAGAAGTGGGAGTGCACGTTCTTCAACCTTGAATTTCCCGGTAACTACTTTCACCTACGTCGTCCGGTGTTCGACCCGTTGGAGGGAACCCTGCCCGAATACGAGATTCACGCCCGGCTGTGTCGAGCGCTGGGTGCTTATAGCGAGGACGACCTTGCACCGTTGAAGGCGGCAGCCGTTGAAGGGCGTGAGCAGTTCGCCGCCGCCGTGTTCACCCTGATGGCGTCCCAGCCGGACAAAGCCAAACTGTTGCCTACCGTTCTGTACGAGACGTTGGGTCCAACCCTGACCACCGATGACGGTGTCGAGGCCGCCGGAGCAGCCGCCATTTGGGGGCTGTCGCAACTGGCAGCCGGCTTCTGGGACGCCTCTATTCGCCGAGCGGGCATCGGAGATGCAGCTGAGACGGGAAGCGAAGACAATCTGGGCGAGGCACTGTTCAACGCCGTTCTAAACAGCCCCTCCGGGGTGACCTTCAGCCTGGACGACTATGACGAGACCATGCGGCGACTGCTGACCTCCGACGGCAAGGTCAACCTGCTCATACCGGAGCTGCTTGAGGAGCTTGCCGGTCTGGCCGCCGAGAAATCTCCGTTGGCCACTGATGACGAGTACCCCATGGTGCTGGCCGCCGGTGAGCGCCGTTCGTCCACGGCCAACACCATTTACCGCGATCCCACTTGGCGCAAAACGGATCAGCAGGGCTCGTTGCGGATTTCGCCGGTTGACGCCGATCGAATTGGTGTCGTCGACGGCGATCGAGCCCGAATTTCAACCCGGCGCGGCTCGGCCGTGGCCGTGGTCGAGATCACCGACGCCATGGGTCAGGGACACGTTTCGCTACCCAACGGTTTTGGTCTTGGGCGAGGAGGCCAGTCGTCGGACACGGTTGGAGTTGCTCCCAACGAATTGACCTCCACTGATGAGCGGGATTGGTTCGCCGGTACGCCGCATCACAAACACGTGCGGGCCAAGGTGGAGAAGGTCGGCTAAACCGGCTGGTCTGGTGGCGGGCGCTTCGCCTACCAGGCGACTTGCAGCTCGTTTGGACCCCGGAACGTGATATTGGGGAAGTACGAGAACACCTGATGGTCAACCATCCGAAGTGTGGGTAGACGCTCGGCCAGGATTTCGGTGACGATCTCCGTTTCGAATTTGGCGAAACGGGCGCCCAGGCAGTAGTGAACGCCCTTCCCGAATGAGATATGCCGGTTGGCGTTGACCCGGTGAATGTCGAATCGGTCCGGGTCGTCAAACACATCCGATTGCCGGTTGGCCGAGGCGAAGTTGAGGAACACCGCTGTGCCGGCGGGGACGGTGTAGCCGCCGATGGTTGTCTCTTTGGTGGTTAAGCGTCGCCACGAGATCTGACTTGAGTTGTACCGCAGGACCTCTTCGATGGCGTTGGGGATCAGGCCGGGATTGGCGCAAATTTCAGCCCACACGTCTCGTCTGGGGAGGATGCACATGAGGGTGTTGCAGATGAGAGCGGTGACCGCTTCGTGTCCGGCGAACGAAAGGCCGTAGATGACCGACTCGACCTCTCGATACGTCATGTCGTCCGGGTTCTCCTCCTGGGCGGTGATCAACTCGGAGGCGAAGTCGTCGCCGCGTTCGGCCCGCTTGGAGGCGGTGAACCTCCGGCAGTATCGCCAGTAGGCCAACATGTTTTGGGCGATCTGAACCTGCTCACCGCCGGTGGGTCGACCCCAGGAGAAAGCCTTTCGATCCCCGCACCATCCTTTCAGCAGCTCGTCATCGGACTCGGGGAAACCAATGAACCGAAACACGGTCTCGCCCGGGAGTGGAAAGGCCAGTGCCTCAATCAGCTCGATGGGGGAGCCGGTTTGTGTCATGGAGTCGATGAGCTCGTGGGTGCGTCGCCGCACATAGGGCTCGAGGGTTTTGAGTCTGCGGTTGGAGAACCCCTGGCGGGTGTACTGACGGATGCGTCCGTGGTCCGGTTCGGGGCGATTGGACATGACGGCGACCGGGTCGAAGTCGTCGGCCGCCAAAACCTGTTGGGCGGCGGGGTCGAGTGGGAAGACCGGGTCTTGGACGTTGACCGAAGCAAAGGTCTCGTGGTCGGTGAAGATGGCTTCTATCTCCGCCATTTCGGAGACCACCAGATAACCCAAGGACTCGGCGTAGAAGACCGGGTGTTCGGCTGACAGCTCGGTGGCGATGCGGTATGGCTCGGCCAGGTAGTCGTCGTCGAGGGGGCTCCAAGACTCATGAACGGGGCAGCCTGGGGGTGCCGGCGGCCGTTCCAGCCGCTCCTGGTGATACTTGTTGGCCGACATATGCCCCCTATCCGATCTGTTGGGCCAGTTCGAGTTCAGCCTTGCGGGTCAGTCTCGCATATAGTTATCATGTTAAACAAATTAGGTCGAGCGCCAAACCGACTCACGTCTTGGCTACCGCTGATCGTACGCCCCACCCGAGGAGTCCAGTCGACTACCCATGGCCGTCACTAGCCATACCTTCGCAGAAAATCAGGCCGCAGCATCGAACCATCTGGCCCGCTTCGCCAGCAGTCCTCTAGGGCACTTCATCAACGGCCGCACAACTGAGGTGGCCGGCGCTGAGACCTTTGCCAGCAATTCACCGATCGACGGTGCCGAGCTGGGACAGGTAGCTGCGGGAACGGCAACAGATATCGACGACGCCGCCGGCGTGGCCGCCGACGCATTCGCCCAATGGAGTGGAACTCCTGGAACCCAGCGCAAAGCCATCCTTCACGATGTTGCCGACCTCATCGAGGAGCGAGCCCACCAGATAGCGGTGACCGAGTGCGTCGACACCGGACAAACAATGCGGTTTATGAGTGCCGCCGCCCTGCGGGGAGCAGCCAACTTCAGGTTCTTCGCCGACCAGGCACCGTCATTGGCCGACGGTCAGTCGCTACCGACGGCTGATCACATCAACTACACCACCCGCCGACCGCTGGGTCCGGTGGGCGTCATCACCCCGTGGAACACACCGTTCATGCTGAGCACATGGAAGATCGCCCCGGCGCTGGCTGCCGGGTGCACGGTGGTTCACAAGCCGGCCGAATGGAGCCCCTATACCGCTCATCTGCTGGCCGAAACGGCTACCGAGGCCGGGCTGCCACCCGGTGTGCTCAACGTGGTCCACGGACTGGGGGAGCAGGCCGGAAAGGCGCTCACCGAGCATCCTGCCATCCAAGCCATCGCCTTCGTCGGCGAGTCGGCTACCGGATCGCTTATTCAGGCTCAGGGCGCGCCAACGCTCAAACGGGTGCACTTCGAGCTTGGCGGCAAGAACCCGGTCATTGTCTTTGATGACGCCGACCTCGATCGGGCGGTCAACGCCGCCACGTTCATGATCTACAGTCTCAACGGGGAGCGCTGCACCAGCTCCAGTCGTCTGCTGATTCAGGAGACGGTCTACGACGAGGTGGTGAAGCGAGTAGGGGAGAAGATGGTGGCTATCCCGGTTGGCCACCCGCTGGACCCCTCGGCCGTCATCGGGCCCCTGATCCACCCCAGGCACCATCAGAAGGTCTGTTCCTACGTCGAGACGGCTCGAAACGAAGGAGCCACCGTCATCGAGGGGACGCCGTGGGCCGACGCGCCGACTGCCGGCAACTGGGTCGCCCCAATGTTGTTCGCCGACGCCGACAACACTATGACCATCGCCCGGGAGGAAATCTTCGGCCCATCACTGACGGCTATACCGTTCCGCGATGAAGCCGAAGCACTTGCCATCGCCAACGACACCGAGTACGGCCTGGCCGCCTATCTGTGGACGTCCGATGTGGGGAGGGCTCACCGAGTGGCCCGTGATCTGGAGGCCGGCATGGTGTGGGTCAACTCCCAGAACGTTCGTCACCTGCCGACGCCGTTTGGCGGTGCAAAGCGCAGCGGTATCGGACGCGACGGCGGCGATTGGAGCTTCGACTTCTACACCGAAACCAAGAATGTAGCCATTGCCTTCGACACCCACGCCGTACCCGATCTGTCGGCCGGGCGTAGTTAGGAACCGGCGTGAGTCTCTACTACGTGCAGAAGTTCCTCTACGAGTTGAATCGAAATGAGAGCCTGCAGGACGCCTACCGCCAAGACCGCCATCACGCTATTGCCGACTATGAACTGACGGATGAAGAAAGCGGGGCGCTGACCCAGCCCGATATCGGATTGCTATATCACCTTGGGGTCAACGGTCAGATCCTGATGCACTTTGCCGCCTTCCACCAGATCGCCTGGGCCGACTACCTTCAGCTCATGCGAGACGGAATCGAGCAACACGGGCCGGTTCGAGAAGGCGTGTACGCCATGACCGGTTACGAAGGTACCGAGGCCCACACCAATCGGTTGCGGACCGATCCGCCCACCGATAACCAGAAGGGAGGCTGACATGCCACTGGTCTACGCCGGTGTTTCCAGCCATGCTCCCGGCATCACAGGGCGAGCCGACCTGGCCGACCCCGAGCCGCGGGATGCTTTTTACCAGGCCTATCACCAGATGCGTGCCGACATCGAAGCCACAGAACCCGATGCCTTGGTGATCGTGGCCGCCGAACATTTCGCCAACTTCTTCATGAACAACATGCCCAGCTTCGCCGTCGGGATGGCCGACTTTTATCACGGCCCCATCGAGGATTCAGACTGGTTGGGGATCGACAAATTCGAGGCGCCCGGGAACCGGGACCTGTCGATGCGCATGATCACCGAGATGATGCACACCGTCGATGTGGCCTACGCCGAAGAGTGGAAGTTCGACCACGGCATCGCCGTACCGTTGCACTTTCTGACCCCGCGGTTTGATCTGCCGGTGATCCCGATCAACATCAACTGCCAGGGGCCGCCGTTGGCGCCACTCCATCGGGCCTGGGCTCTAGGTGAGGCTATTCGGCAGGCGGCCGACGCGGTACCCGAGCGGATCGCCCTGGTTGGTACCGGCGGCATCTCTCACTGGCCGGCCACACCGGACTCGGGCAAGATCAACGAGGAGTGGGACCGCGACTTCATGCGTCGCTGGTGCGCCGGTGACCGCAATGCGCTGCTGAACTATGACGACCAGTCGGTGTACGCCGAGGCGGGACAAGGCGGATTCGAGATCCGAACCTTCATCACCGTGTCGGGGGCTGCGGCCGGCCAGCAGGGATCGGCGCAAGGAACCGTGCATTTCTACCACCCGATTCCCATCTTCGCCGTCGGATGCACCGTGGCCAGCTATCAGCTGTAGCGCCAGGTTCGGGTCAGTCTCGACCTTCGGCCACGTGGCCTAGGGCAACCGCCAGTTCGCTGACTGATTCCTGGGTTTGTTTCAGTAGCTGGTCGGGTACCGCAGCAGGTGAACGCCTCACGGCGTTGATCATGGAGTTAAGGATTGGAATCGAGGATTGTCCCAGCGACCAGTAGCGACGCGTCGGTGGTCCGTGGTTCAGTTCCCGCTGCAGGCTCTGTAGCGAGTCCAGCTCGAGCTCCAGTACTCGCCGATACCGTTTGTTGAGCTTCCCCGGGCTGTTGTCCAGTTGCTCGAGGAGTTCGGACAGGTTGGCGATGGCCGAGCTCAATGGGTGGCGAAGCTGCTCCACCGGGTAGAGGGTAGACCGCTTCGACGCTTAGACGGTTTCCGGGTCGGTGTCGTCTCGCCTGCGTCGGGTCATCAGAAGTAGGCCACCGCCCAGTGCCAGTAGAGCCAACCCGGCTGCGACCAGGTCGCCGGACTCGGCACCGGTGTAGGCCAGCGGTCCGTCCGGGGTCTCGTTGAGATCGGAGTCGCCGGGCACAGGGATGTCGCCATCAAGATTGGTGGTGCCCGGCGTCAGCTCGACCTGAATGGTGTCGTTGCTGTAGCCATCGGGGGCATCGTCGGGCGAAAGAACCACCGTATAAATGCCGGGCGGAAGGTTGGGTGCTCGATAGACACCGTTCTCATCGGTGGTGACGATGATCTGCTGATCGTCGCCGCCACCGGGTTTGCCATCGGGTCCGAACCAAGTGATGACTACATCGACACCGGCCAGGACCTCTTCATTTTCATCCCGTACTCCGTCACCGTCGGCGTCGAACCAAACCTCGTCACCCAGCGTGGCGGTGCCCCCGTAGCCGAAGTCGAGATCGGTCGCCGTTTCTCCATTGGTCAAGGTGACGGCCACTATGCCGTCGAGCTCATCGTCCGGATCGACCGAGAGACCGTAGTCGTCTGACACGGTGTCGTCGACGACATCGAGTCGGTACGGCCCAGGAGGCAGGCAGTCAAGTTTGATCTCGCCCGGCTCACAGCCCACGCATGTCCCGGTGGTGACGATGGTCGTCCAGTCATCGTCTGTTCCAAATTCGCCGTCGAATCCGGCCCAGGTGACCTCAACGTCTACGCCGTCGAGTCGAGGTTCACCGTTGTTGAGAGTTTCGTCGCCGTTGAAATCCAGCCAGACGGTCTGCTCGAAGGCTGCCTTGCCTTCGTAGCCGATGTCGTGACGGCCGACCGTTTGCGGTGGAATGGTCAACACGGCCATCTCGTCTACTGAACCGTCGGTCTCTACCCTCGGCGAAATGTCGCTCGGGCGGTTGCCGGCCACCTGGACCAAGTAGGTACCCGGAACCAGGCCGCTCTGTGAGTAGCGGCCAAGTTCGTCGGTGGTCAAGGTGTAGTCCTGAGCAACTGCCAGCGATCCGGCGAACGCTGCGCCGTCCAACTGGCCGTCGACTACGTCCTCAGCACTTTCCAGTCGGTCAGCCTCGGGTTGGCTGGCCAGAAGTGCGGCCGGGTCTCCGGTGGCAATCACGTCGATGGTGACGCCGGCCAGTCGCGGTTCGTTCTCGTCGATCTCGCCGTCCTTGTCGATATCAACCCACAGGATGCCTTCGACCCCGGCCAGTACGGTGACTCCGGTCTGAAGCGGACCGGCTTGCTCATTGGATACCAGGGTGACTCGATGTTCGGTGTTTCCAGCCGTGACCACGTCGGGATCGACGTCGATGGAAACCTCGTAGTCTCCGGGGGTGAGGCCTTCAAAGCTGTAGGTGCCGTCGGCTTCGGACGTCGTCGTTGTCGTCGAATCGTCGACGGTTCCAAGGACCCCGTCGGGTCCGGGGTCGACGAGTGTGACGGTCACGCCGGAGACGCCTTGCTCGCCGGCGCCACGAGCGCCGTCGCCATCGTCATCGCTCCAGACGACGCCGGTTACCGATGCCGGAAGCTCGAATCCGGCGTTGACTTCCACGTCGTCGGCCAGTCCTACCTCAACAGTGATTTCCGTCGGGGTCACTTCGCTGTAGTCGTCGTCGCCTGGTGGGGCGTAGCGAACGGTGTATTCACCTGGCGGTAGCTGGTCGAACTGGTACCGCCCGTTCTCGTCGGTCACCGTCGTATCGACGACGTCACCGTTTTCATCCAGCAGCTCTACTGTAGTCCCGGGCAAGATTTCGTCGGCGTCGGTGAAGGTGTTGTCGCCGTCGGTGTCGACCCAGGCTGTTCCGGAGATCGCCGGAAGCGGAGCGAAGCCGACAGGATCACTGGATGTCAGGCTGAGGGTTCCTCCGGTGGAGGAGTCCACGGTGATGTCCTGGCTGTCGTTGTTGGTAGAAACGCCGTAGCCGTCAGGGAAGTCGGGGTCGGTGGTATCGACCTCGATGGTGGCAATGCCCGCTGGCACGATGGGGGCAACCCAGTCCCCTTCCGAATCGCTGGTGACGGTGATGATGGTCCCGTCCAGAGCGGTAATGATGATGTCAACGTCGGCCAGGTTCGGTTCGTCGGGGTCTTGGATGCCGTCGGCGTCAAGGTCGAGGAACAGATGGCCGTCCACGCCGCCGCCGTCGACCACGGTAACGGTGGTGGAATCGGTGCCGGTCCAGGGGTTGCCCAGTGGATCGTCGGCCGAGGCCGAAATGGTGTTGGTGACGTCGACGAAGACCGGATCGGAGGCACAGGTGTAGGTCACACTTTCGCCTACGGCCAGGGTGGCGATAGTGGTATCGCAGACCGGCAGGGTGGCATCGGTGACTACAACGTCGGTGAGGTCGGTTTCACCGGAGTTGGTGACGGTGATGGTGAACTCCGCCGTCTCGCCCTGGACGATCACCGGCTCCACCGGCGTCTTGGTGACCGAGAGTTCGGGGTTCAGCACGGTCACGTCGGCAGTGTCGTCTGCGCTGACCGTTCCCCCTGACGGTTCGTCGGCGGTGACCGAGACCGAGTTGGTGAAGTCGTCGGTGATGTTGTCGACGGTGCAGCTGTAGCTCTGGCTGGTTGAGGGGTCGAGGCTGGCAATGGTGGTGTCACAGCCAGGGGCCAGTGGGTCCGAGACGACCACGTTGGTAAGTGTGACGTCGCCGATGTTGGCCACCTCGATGGTGAAGGTGGCGGTGTCGGCGTAGATCACTGCCTGGCCGTCGGGTGACTTGGTGACGGTCAGTGCCGGAGCGATGACGTCAACATCGGCTATGTCGGAGTCGGAGTGGGTCGTTCCGATTGGATCGGTGGCAACGACTGATGCGGTATTGGTGAAGTCGTCGGCCAGGGCGTTGGCGATGTCCGCCGTGCAGCTGACCGACGTTGTCTCACCGACGGCCAGTGAGGCAATGGTGGTGTCACATGACGGCACCAGGGCGTCGGAAACGACGATGTCAGTCAGTGTTGTCTGGCCGCTGTTCGTCACGGTGATGGTGAACTCGGCAGTGGTGCCAATGGGGGCCAGCTGGAAGTCGGGCGACTTTTGGATTTCGATCGCCGGTACCAGTACGGACACGTCGACCAACGTTGAATCGCTGACGTCGAGCCCGAGGTCGTCGGTTCCGGTGGCACTAATGGTGTCATCAACGATGTCGGTGGCCACGGAGCTGTAGGTGCAGGTGTAGGTAACGCTCTCGCCGGGGTCAAGTGTTGTCGGGGTGAGGGTGCCGCAGTCGAGTCCGGTGGGTAGGCCGACGACGACGTCGCTCAGTGTGGCGTCACCGGAGTTGGTGACGGTGATGTCGATGGTGGCGTCGTCGCCCTGGACGATGACCTGCGAGCTGGGGGTGGCCGAGACGGTGATGTCAGGGTTGAGTACGTCGATCGGCTGGTCATCAATCGCCGTCAACTCGTTGCCCAGAGGATCGTCGGCGGTGACGGTGGCCACGTTGACCAGATCGGCGGTTACTGCGGCCAAGGTGCAGGTGTAGGTTTGGGTTTCTCCTGAGGCCAGCAGGGCGAAGGTGGCGTCACAGCCGATGGCGGCCGGATCGGTTACCGCCACGTTGCTCAGGTCGACGTCGCCGGTGTTACTCACCTCAATGGTGAACTCGACGTCGTCGCCGTTGTGGATCTGGGGTGTGGTGGTGGCCTTGGTGATCCTCAGGTTTGGGTTGATGACGGCCACGATGGCGTCATCGGTGACGGTGTGATCGCCACCGTAGGGGTCGTCTGCGGTAACGGTAGCCGTATTGGTGTAGGCGGCGGTGGTGTTGGCTACTGAGCATGTGACGGTCTCGGTAGCACCGGCGGCCAGGGAGGCGAACGTGGTGTCACATCCGGGTGCTGCCGGGTCGGTGATCACCACGTTGGTCAGGGTGACGGCCGACGTGTTGGTCACCGTAATGGTGAAGGTCGAGGCGTCGCCGGAGGCCACGGTCTGGGAGTCGGGTGTCTTGGAGATGGTGATGGCCGGTGCCGTCTGTGTTACATCGGCGCTGGCCGAGGCGGTGACCGGGTTGCCGATCGGGTCGTCGGCGGTGACGTTGGCAGTATTGGTGAACCCCGCGGTCACATCGGTCTGGGTGCAGCTGTAGGTAGCCGACCCGGTTGGGGCCAGGGAGGCGATGGTGGTGTCACAGGCCGAGCTGAGCGGGTCACTGACCACGATGTTGGTCAGCGGCGTCTCACCGTCGTTGGTGACGGTGATGGTGAAGGTGGCGGTGTCACCGTAGGCCACATCCTGGATGGCCGGGTCTTTGGCAATCGAAATGCTTGGAATCAGGGCCACGACGTCGGCGGTGTCGGAGGCGGTCACGGTGCCACCCAGAGGGCTGGTCCCGCTGACATTCACGGTGTTGGTGAAGTCGGCGGTCACAACCTCGCTGGTGCAGTTGATGGTGCGTGTTTCGCCGGGATTCAACGATGCGACCGTGCCGTCGCAGTCGGGGGCTAGCGCGTCGGAGATGGTTATTCCGGTGATGGTGACGTCACCGGTGTTGGTGACCTCGATGGTGAAGTCGGCTGTTCCGTTGACCGTCACCGACTGGGTGTCGGGGGTCTTGGAGACCGACAGCGTTGGGGCGATGACGTCGACCAGGGCGGTGTCGCTGTCGGTGTGGGGATTGCCCAGCGGATCGTCGGCCGTGACCGACGCAGTGTTGGTGAAGTCGGCGGCCACCGATGTGGCCGTACAGGTATAGGCCTCGCTGGCGCCGATGGACAGTGTGGCGTAGGTGGTGTCACAGCCGGGGGCCAGAGGGTCGGACACCACAACGTTGGTCAGTTCGGTGGAGCCGGCGTTGGTCACCGTGATGGTGAAGGTGGCTGTTCCGTCGGCCAGCACCTGCTGTACGTCCGGGGTCTTTTGGATGTCGATGGCCGGTACCAGGACGGTTACGTCGGCCGTGTCGGTGGCGTCCACTGTTCCACCGCTGAGGTCGTCACCTTCGGCCACAACCGTGTTGGTTATGTCTGTCGTGACGTTGGTGGCGGTGCAGGTGTAGGTGTGACTGTCTCCGGCGGCCAGCGAGGCGAGGGTGATGTCGCATCCGGGGACCGCAGCCGAGGTGACGGTCACGTCGGTGAGATCGGAGTCTCCGGCGTTGGTCACGGTGACGGTGAAGGTTGCCGTACCGGTCTCGACAACCGACTGCGCTTCGGGGGTGATGTCGACGGTGATCGCCGGGGCGATCACGGTCACGGTGGCGGTGTCCGAGCCGGTGATTTCGTTGCCTAGCGAATCGTCAGCGGTGATCGATACCGCGTTGGTCACATCGGCGGTGACGTCGGTGATCTCGCAGCTGACGGTTTCGCTGGCGCCGATGGCCAGAGTTGCGAAGGTGGCGTCGCAGCCGGGGGCCAGCGGATCGCTGACAACGACGTTGGTCAGTTCCGAGTCGCCCGAGTTGGTGACGGTGATCTCGAACTGGGCGGTCTGGCCGGACAGCACGTACGGGGTCGAGGTCGTCTTCTCGACCAGCAGTCCGCCTCGAACCACGTCGGTGTTGTGGCTGTCGGTTGCCGTTGTCGTTTCGCCGTCGCCGTCGGTGGCCGAAGCAGTGGCGGTGTTGGTCAACGGATCAGGGTCGGCGGGATCGATGACGTAGTCGACGCTGAATTGCCAGGTCTCGCCGCTCTCCAAGAGTCCGTCGCCATCGTCGCCGCTCACATAGGTCGCGGTACCGGCAACGTCGTCGACTACCGTGACACCGGATACCGGCGACCCGTCGGAGGTGGCGTCGTGGCTGACGTCAAAGGTGTAGGTGACCGTGTCGCCGTCAGCGGCCGCTGCCGGGCCGTTCTTGATCACGTCGAGAACCGGGTTGTAGTTGATGGCGGTCGAGTGGGTGTCGGTGTCGACCAGGCCACGACCGGCCAGGTCGGTTCCAGTGGCGGTGGCGGTGTTGATCAGCGGGTCAGGGTCGGTCGGCTGGATGGTGTAGTCGACGGTGTAGGTCCAGGTCTCACCGCCCTCAAGAAGGTTGTCGCCGTCGTCTCCTGAGACATAGCCGGCCGCGCCGGCCACGTTGTCGGTTACGCCGATCGCCGAGACGGCTGATCCGTCGCTGTCGATGGTGTGGGCCACGTCGAATGTGTAGGTGACGGTTTCGCCCACCTGGGCAGAGGCCGGTCCGCTCTTGGATACCTCAATGAGTGCCCGGACCACATCGGTGCTGTGGGAATCGGTGGTGGTGACGGTGGAGGCGTCGCCGTCGGTTGCGGTTGCGGTGGCGGTGTTGACCAGCGGGTCGGTGTCGACAGCGGAAACCAGATAGTCGACGGTGAATTGCCAGGTTTCGCCGCCGTCGAGTCGGTCGTCGCCGTCGGTATCACCGGATACGTAGGTGGTGGCACCGGCGATGTCGTCAGTGACCGTGATGTCGCTGACTTCGGAATCGTCACTGGTGGCGTCGTGGCTGAGGTCGAAGGTGTAGGTCACGGTTTCGCCGTCGACGGCGGTCGCCGGACCGTTCTTGACCAGGTTGAGAACCGGTGCCTGATCAATGGCGGTGGAGTGGGTGTCGGTTGTGCTGGTGAGTGCTGTTCCGTCGAGGTCGTCACCGTCAACCGTCACGATGTTGACCAGTGGGTCGGCATCGTCGACGGTGATGGTGTGCTCGACGCTGTACTGCCAGGTCTCGCCGTCCTCTAGGAGGTCGTCGCCATCGTCACCGGACAGATAGGTGGCGGTGCCTGCCACGCTGTCGGCCACCGCTACGTTGGCCACTGAGGAACCGTCGGAGGTGGCATCATGAGTCACGGCGAAGGTGTAGGTTACGGTCTGGCCGATGGTGGCGGTGGCCGGGCCACTCTTGACCACGTCCAGGACCGGCAGGTAGTTCACGTCGGCCGAGTGGCTGTCGGAGCCGGTTGCGGTTTCGCCGTCGCCGTCGGTTCCGGTTGCGGTGGCGGTGTTGACCAGTGGGTCGGGGTCGGCCAGGGTGACGGCGTGGGTGCCGATGAACGTCCAGGTCTCCCCGCTGTCGAGGAACCCGTCGCCGTCGGTGTCGCCGGAGTCATAAGTGGCCGGGCCGAAGACCGAATCGGTTACGGTCAGCCCGCCAACCGGTGATTGGTCGGAGGCGACGTCGTGGCTGACGTCAATGCTGTAGCTGACGGCTTGGCCGACGGTCACGGTGGCCGGTCCGCTCTTGACCACATCGAGAACAGGGTTGTAGGCCAAGGCCGTGCTGTGGTCGGCTGTGGCCGACGGCAGGGCGTCGCCGTCTTCGTCCTGGCCGCCAATGGTGACGGTATTGATCAGCGGATCGGGGTCGGTCGGCTGGATGGTGTATTCGACGGTGTAGGTCCACGTCTCGCCTGTCTCAAGCAGGTTGTCGCCGTCGTCGCCTGAGTCGTAGGTGGCGGTGCCGGCCACATCGTCGACCACGGTGAGGTTGGCGATGGGTGAACCGTCGGAGGCGGCGTCGTGTTCAACGGTGAAGGTGTAGGTGACGGTGTCGCCGACATTGGCGGTGGCCGGCCCGGACTTGGTGGCGGTAGCGATCGGGAGGTGATCGATGTCGGTGCTGTGGGTGTCGGTCGCGGTGACCAGTGCGTCTCCGTCACCGTCGCTTCCGTTGGCGCTGGCCGTGTTGACGATGGGATCGGCTTCGGCGCCGGTGATGGTGTAGTCGACGGTGTAGGTCCAGGTTTCGCCCGATTCGAGGAGGTTGTCGCCGTCGTCGCCGGAGTCGTAGACGGCGGTGCCGGCCACGTCGTCAACCGCGGAGACACCCGATATTGGCGACAGGTCGGAGGTGGAGCCGTGCGAGACAGCAAAGCTGTAGGTCACGGTTTCGCCGATGGTGCCGGTTGTTGGGCCGGACTTGACTACGTCCAGGACGGGAGCGAATTCGATGTCGGTGGTGTGGGTTGGGGAGTTGGAGGACGCAGGTTCACCGTCGACGTCGGTACCGGAAACGGTGGCCGTGTTGGTCAGCAGATTGGGGTCGGTGGGGTCAACGGTGTAGGTGACTTCAAAGGTCCAGGTTTCGCCGCTCTGTAGGATGTCGTCACCGTTGGTGTCACCGCCGGTTCGGGTGGCGGCTCCGGCCACGTCGTCGGTCAGTGACACGGCGGTCACCGGAGAGTCGTCGGAGGTGGCGTCATGGGCCACGGTGAAGGTGTAGGTCACGGTTTCGCCCACGGTCGCCGTGGCCGGGCCGGTCTTGGTGGCGGTCAATACCGGCTGGAAGTCGATGTTGGTGCTGTGGGTGTCGGTCGGTGTGGTGGTGAGTGCTTCGCCATCGCCGTCGGTGGCGGCGACGGTCACGGTGTTGTCCAGCGGATCAGGATCGGTCAACTGCACCGTGTAGGTGGCTTCATATGTCCAGGTTTCACCGCCGTCGAGGAGATCGTCGCCGTCGGTGTCGCCACCGGTTCGGGTGGCGGTTCCGGCCACGTCATCGGTTACCGAGGCGACGGTAACCGGAGAAAGATCGGAGCCGGTGGTGTGACTGACGTCGAAGGTGTAGGTGACGGTTTCGCCCACTGTTGCCGTGGTCGGACCGGCCTTGATGACTTGAACTTCGGGTTCGAACACCACGTCGGTGCTGTGGTTGTCGTTGGCGGTGGTAATGGTTTCGCCGTCGAGATCGTTGCCGTCGACGGTCACCGTGTTGACCAGCGGGTCGGGATCCTCAGGAGCGACGGTGTAAGTCGCTTCGTAGATCCAGGTCTCCGCCGCCTCCAACAGGTTGTCTCCGTCGTCGCCGCTCACATAGCTCGCGGTCCCGGCGACGTCGTCGGTGACGGCTATCGAGCCGACGGCTGAACCGTCGGATGTTAGAGTGTGGGATACGGCGAAGGTGTAGGTGACAGTCTCTCCGACCGTGGCACTGACCGGTCCTGACTTGGCAACTTCGAGTTCGGGCAGGAAGTTGATGTCGGTGCTGTGGTTGTCGGTGGAAGGCGGAAGCAGCGCCGTTCCGTCACCGTCGGTTCCTGACACACTAACGGTGTTGACCAGAGGGTCGGTATCGGTGGCGGTGATGGTGTAGTCGACGGTGTAGGTCCAGGTCTCACCGGCGTCGAGGCGATCGTCGGCATCGGTGTCGCCACCGGCTGCTCCAGCGTCACGGGTGGGAGTACCGGCGATGTTGTCGGTGATGGTGATGTTGGTGACCGGTGAACCATCGGAGGTGGCGTCGTGCGACACATCGAAGCTGTAGGTAACGGTGTCGCCGACTTCGGCCGTGGCCGGTCCGGTCTTGACCACGTCGAGGATCGGGCTGAAGGTCAGGTTGGTGGTGTGCTGCGAGGTGGCGGTGATGGTGTCACCATCACCGTCGGTGGACGAAACGGTACCGGTATTGACCAGCGGGTCAGGGAGATCACCGGTCAGGGCGTAGTCGACGGTGTAGATCCAGGTTTCGCCCGCTTCGAGGACACCGTCGCCGTCGTCACCGGAATCGTAGGTGGCGGGTCCGGCCACGTCGTCGGTGACGGAAACGGTGTCAACCGGTGACAAGTCGCTGGTGGCGGAGTGGCGGACGGTGAAGGTGTAGGTCACGGTGTCGCCGTAGGCAGCTGAGGCCGGGCCGGTCTTGGTGATGAGCAGGTCAGGTTCAAAGACGACGTCGGTGCTGTGCTGATCGTTGATGGTGACCGGATCACCGTCGCCGTCAACACCAGCGGCAGTGGCGGTGTTGATCAACGGATCGGTGTCGGTGGCGGTGATGGTGTAGGTGGCGCTGAACTGCCACGTTTCGCCGCCGTCCAGGAGGCTGTCGCCGTCGGTGTCACCGGAGACGTAGGCCATTGAGCCGGCGATGTCGTCGCTGGCGGTCAACAGAGCGACCGCTGAACCGTCTGAGGTGGCGTCGTGGCTGACGTCGACGGTGTAGGTAGCCACCTGACCGACGGTTGCGGTTGCCGGGCCGGACTTGGTGGCAGTCAGAACCGGGGCGTAGGAGACATCAAGCGAATGGCCGTCCTGGGCGGCGATCGGGTCGAGGTTTCCGTCCAGGCCATCGGCGGTTGCGGTGTTGTTGAGCGGGTCGGGGTCGGTGGCGGTGATGGTGTAGTCGACGGTGTAGGTCCACGTTTCGGTCGACTCGAGCAGATTGTCCCCGTCGTCGCCGCTCTGGTAAACGGCTGCCCCGGCGATGTCGTCGGTGACGGAGACGCTTGAGATGGCCGATCCGTCGGAGTCAGCGGCATGGAACAGGTCGAAGGAGTAGGTAACCGTGTCGCCGACTGCGGCAGTGGCGGGGCCGGTCTTGGTGATGGCAAGGACCGGCGCGTAGTCGATGGTGGTGTCGTGGCTGTCGGTGGCTGAGATCGGGTCGGTGTCGAGGTCGGTGCCGTTGACGGTGACGGTGTTGGTCAGTGGGCTGGGGTCGCCGGCGGTGACGGTGTAGGTGGCTTGGTAGGTCCACGTCTCACCGCCTTCCAGGGCGTTGTCGCCATCGTCTCCGGAGACGTAGGTAGCGGTTCCGGCCACGTCGTCGGCCACGGTCACTGAGGTCACCGGCGAGCCGTCTGAGCTGGCGTCATGGGAGACGGCAAAGCTGTAGGTGACAGTCTGGTCGACTGCGGCCAGGGCCACGCCGGTCTTGGTCACCGTTAGGACAGGGGCGTAGTCGATGACCGTGGAGTGGCTGTCAGTGTCGGTCTGGGTTTCGCCTTCAAGGTCGGAAATGGTGACAGTCACGGTGTTGCTGATCGGTGACGTGTCAAACTGGGTGATGGTTCTGGTGGCGGTGTAGGTCCAGGACTCGCCGCCGTCGATCAGGCCGTCGCCGTCGGTGTCGCCCGAGACGTAGGTTCCGGCACCGGCGATGTCGTCGGTTACCGACTGGACGGTCATGGGGGAGCCGTCGGAGGTTGGGTCGTGCTCGACGGTGAAGGTGTAGGTCACCGTTTGGCCGACAGTTGCGGTGGCAGGGCCGGACTTGGTCACCGACAGCACCGGGTCGTAGGTGACATCGGTGATATGGGTGGCGGTGGCCGAGGTTAGAGCCTCACCGTCGCGGTCGTTACCGTCGACCGTGACGACATTGACCAGCGGATCAGGGTCGTCGGCCTGCACGGTGTAGTTGACGGTGTAGATCCAGGTCTCCCCGGACTCCAGAATGGTGTCGCCGTCGTCCCCGCTGGTCAGCGTGAGGGTGCCGATGATGGAGTCGTCAACCACCACGGTGTCAACCGGGGAGCCGTCGGAGGCGGCATCGTGGGTCACTTCGATGGTGTAGGTGATGGTGTCGCCGGCGGCTGCAGTGGCCGGCCCGGTCTTCGTGGCGGCCAGTACCGGCTTGAAGTCGATGTCGGTTGAGTGGTTTGCCGTCGCTGTTGCCAGCGCTTCACCGTCGCGGTCGGTGCCGTCCACCGAGACAGTGTTGACCAGCGGCTCAGGGTCGTTCACGGTGATGGTATAGGTGGCGGTGTACGTCCAGGTTTCGCCTGCTTCGAGGAGGCTGTCACCGTCGTCGCCGGAAACGTAGGTCGCCGCCCCGGCCACGTCGTCGACCACTGTGATACCCGAGACGTTGGATCCATCAGAGGTGGCGTCGTGGGCCACGGTGAAGGTGTAGGTCACGGTCTCACCGACGATGGCGGTGGCCGGGCCGGTCTTGGTGGTGGTCAGCACCGGTTGGAAGTTGATGTCGGTGGCGTGGGAATCGGTGGCGGGCGAAACGGCTGCGCCGTCGAGATCGTCACCGGTTGCTGTACCGGTGTTGAGCAGCGGGTCGCTCACAGATCCGGTTGGGGTGTAGGAAACCGAGAAGGTCCAGGTTTCACCCGCTTCCAGCAGGTTGTCGCCGTCGTCGCCGGAGACGTAGGTGGCGGTTCCGGCTACGTCGTC
>JAHDFR010000013.1:48815-49934 GCA_020628065.1 Acidimicrobiales bacterium | reverse complement strand
ACGACTACGGTCAAAGCCCCTGGCTGGACAATCTCCGGCGGGGCTGGATGGACAGTGGAGAGCTCCAAGCCTGGATAGACCGTGGTGTTCGGGGTCTGACTTCCAACCCGTCGATCTTCGCCAAAGCCATGACCGAGACCGACGACTACGACAGCGACGTCGAGCAGATGGCCGGTCAGGGCATGGCTATCGAGGACGTCTATTGGCGTCTGGTGTCGTCGGACATCAGCCGAGCCTTGGAGCTGCTGGCTCCTGTCCACCACAGCTCGGAAGGCGAAGACGGGTACGTCTCAGTAGAGGTCGATCCGGGCTTGGCCAACGATGAGGCCGGCACGATCTTGGCGGCACGAGTGCTGGACAACGAACTGTCCGCTCCCAACCTGTACATCAAAGTCCCCGCTACGGCTGAGGGCGTGCCGGCGATCGCCACCCTGGTCGGCGAGAAGCGGTCCATCAACGTGACCCTCATCTTCAGCCTCAGTCGTTACCAGGCAGTGATGGAGGCCTACCTCAGTGGACTCGAAACCGCTGAAGGGCCTCTGGGCGACATCTCATCGGTGGCATCGTTCTTCATCAGCCGGGTTGACGTCGAGGTGGATCGACGATTGACCGAGATCGGAACGGAACGGGCCCTCGACTTGAGGGGCAAGGCCGCCGTTGCTCAAGGGCAGCTGGCCTATCAACAGTTCCTGGAGACGTTCAGCGGTCCTCGCTGGGATGCTCTTGCCACCCGAGGAGCACGACTTCAGCGGCCTCTGTGGGCCTCAACGTCTACCAAGGATCCGTCGTATCCCGACACGTTGTACGTGGATTCACTGATCGGCCCGAATACGGTCAACACGCTTCCAGATCAGACCCTTTTGGCCTTCGATGATCACGGCACCTTGAAGCGAACAGTCGATGCCGACCCGGAGTGGGCCAAGGGCGTGGTTACCGACCTGGCCGAGTTGGGTATCGACCTGGAAGAGGTGGCAACCAAGTTGGAGACCGAGGGTGTCGCCTCGTTCTCGAAGAGCTTCGGAGAGGCGTTGACCAGTCTGGAGGAACAGGCACGATCCTGACCGACCGGACACCTGGCCACCGTGTAGTCGCTGTTAGTTCAGGTCGGTCTCATCGGTA
>JAHDFR010000013.1:34836-48715 GCA_020628065.1 Acidimicrobiales bacterium | reverse complement strand
CGGTCTCATCGGTAACGGCGACGACAGCGATCATGGCGGCCAATGGGATGTTGGGAAAGACTGGTCGCCCTTCCACCACCGGATCAAGGCGGGCCACACTTCCGTCCAGGTACAGCAGCTCGGACAAACCGAGCTCGGTGGCCCTGTTGGCCAACTCCCACATGTTCACCGGTAGCCAAGCCATCAGAAGGATGGCTTGGCCCTCGGGGCCCACGCCGACAGCGGTGCGGATTGTGCGCGATTCCGAGTTGGGGGTGAACAACGGATTGATCTCCCCGTTCTGAACGAGAAGCGGCCCGGATTGTGTGGCGTGGAGCACCGGTTCGTCGCTTCCATCGCCGGAACGCAGCGTCGGTTGCGGGGCCGAGCGGTAACGGTCGGCGAACTGTGCAGTGGCCAGTAGATGGAAACCCGATTCGGTAATGGCCAGTACACCGTTCGGCTCTAGGTAAAAGTTTCCGGCCCCTGACTGCTGGTTGAGTCCAACCAGTTCTCTTCCGTCTTCGATGTGCAGCCCAAGCGGAGCCAGGGACTCGCGGTAGATCCCGGCATTGGCCACGGCCACCACTGTCTCGCCCCGATCCTCCAACTGCAATCGGGCCAGCTCCAGCTGGCCTAGTGGCTGATCATCGTCACCTCGCCAAACCAGTTTGGTGCCCCGGTGGTCAAGCTCGATCCATCGGAAGAACCCGTCGGCTTGAAGGGTCGGTCCGGGTGCGGGGTTGTCGGCTTTGCCATTCCCGGTCTCAGTGGCCGGATTGTCTTCGACCTTGTCGTCGCTCGGCTGAGCCGCCTGGCCACTGGTGGAGGACCGATCCGACGACGAAGCCGATGGCGATGGCGATGTCGTGACGCCGGTGGTGGGGGCGGTCTCGGTTTCTGCCCTGGTGGAATCTGAGCCACTCGCCGTCGTGTCGTCGGTCGCTTTCGTTGCTTCCCCTCGGTTGCTCGAGGTGACGCCACAGGCAGGGCCGGCGAACACGATGGCGGCGGCGAGAAGCTTGAGGCGCCACCGGTGTCGCCGAAGACCATTGCGTATGCCGACTGGCGGTGTAGTGAGTTGCATTTTGAAACTAAGTCGTTTAGCGTCTTGTTCGGTGGTTTCTTTGGCGTCGAGCAGTGTTACCGACGGTGGTCCCGGCGGTGAGGGTCAAACAGCGTGCTCCATCGCGGCCACGGCTGATGTTGTTGGAGACCGATGGAGCATCCTGGTTCTCCGCAGCATATTCCGTGGTCGAAGGCGATTCAGTGAGCTTCAGGCCGAGTTGGGCATAGCCAAGAACCTGCTGTCGAACAGGCTGCGAAGGTTGGTAGCCCACGGGATACTCCAGAAAGTCCCCTATCAGGATCGCCCGGTGCGCTACGAGTACCGACTCACGGCCAAAGGTGCTGATCTGTACGAAGCGCTCATCTCGCTCATGCGGTGGGGAGATCGCTGGTACAGCAACGGGGAGCCACCGACAGTGCTGGTTCACGAGGAGTGCGGGCACCCGTTGGAGCTGGCCGTCAAATGTGAGCCTTGCCAGACAACCGTTCGTCCGGCCCAGATCGCCAGCAGATCCGGCAACAAAGAGAAGGGGTAATCGTCATGGTTGCTACTAAAGGTGCTGTTGACACGGCTAGTGACAGTCCCAACGAATCGTCTCCGGAGCGAACGACCGATCTCGTCAATCGGCCACTTGAGGAGCTGCTCAACGAGGCGGCCGACATCCGTGATCGACAGTTCGGCCCCCGGGTCACGTACTCGCCCAAGGTCTTCATTCCGCTAACCAAGCTTTGCCGTGACCAGTGTGGTTACTGCACTTTTGCCCAGCCACCGGCACGGCTCGAGCAGCCGTACCTGAGCCCGGCTGAGGTGCTTCAGATCGCCCGTCGCGGTGCGAAACACGGCTGCCATGAGGCCCTCTTCACCCTGGGTGAACGGCCCGAACTTCGTTACCCGTTGGCCAAGGATTGGCTGGAGGCCAACGGCTACGAGTCAACCGTGCATTACCTGGCGGCAATGGCCAAGTTGGTTCTGGACGAAACGGGGCTACTCCCCCACGCCAATGCCGGAGCGCTTCATGAAGACGAGTTGGCTCAGCTCAGGATGGTTGCCCCGAGCCA
Organism: Acidimicrobiales bacterium; assembly: GCA_020628065.1. Lineage (GTDB taxonomy): Bacteria > Actinomycetota > Acidimicrobiia > Acidimicrobiales > SZUA-35 > JAHELU01. Next base: position 46,609 of record JAHDFR010000013.1, on the reverse strand, counting down.
GGGCATGATGTTGGAATCCCTTCGTTCGGATCTCGATTGCCACTTCAATGCCCCGGACAAGGTACCCGAGCGCCGTCTGGCCACCCTTGACCATGCTGGCCGACTGTCCATACCGTTCACCACCGGCATTCTGGTGGGTATCGGCGAAGTGGAATCCGACTGGGTGGACGCCTTGGATGCCATCGCCCGCTCCCACCAACAGCACGGGCATGTTCAGGAAGTAATCGTTCAGAACTTTCTTCCAAAACCCGGCACCGCCATGTGGCGATCGGAGCCATGTCCAGAAGAGCGCTATCTGCGGGCAATCGCTATCGCTCGCATTGTGTTGCCTGCCGACATTCACCTGCAAGCACCGCCAAACCTTTCCGACGATTTCGGCAAGTTGCTGCGCGCCGGGATCGACGACTGGGGCGGGGTCTCGCCGGTGACCGCCGATCACGTCAACCCCGAACGCCCCTGGCCTGATCTCGATCGTCTCCGATCAGTATCGGCGGCGGCAGGCTTCAATCTGGCCCCTCGCTTGACGATCTATCCCGAGTTTGCGTTGAACCCCGATCGATGGTTGTCGAATGAGACCCGCTTCTCGGTGCTGGACCGATCGGACGCCGAGGGACTGGGTCGAGACGATCCTGGTGCCGTCTTCCCTCAGAAAACCGAGTTCGTAACCAAGGGGTCTGACGGGGCCGACGTTGTCCAGATCGGCGACCGGTCAACCCAGTGGTACTCCGGCGCCCCTACCTCACCGGTCGATCTGATCAATCCCGAAGCCAAGTCAACCGGACCAGTAGCCGAGGTCATCGACGGCGTCCGTATGGGGCAACAGGCCGGCTTTGACGAGCTGCTGGCGTTGTTCTCGGCCAGAGGTTCCGACGTTGCCGCCATTGCCGCGCTCGCCGACGAACTTCGGGTGGAAGCCGTAGGCCAACCGATCACCTATGTAGTCAATCGAAACATCAACTACACCAACGTCTGCACCTTCAAATGCCGGTTCTGCGGTTTCTCCAAGGGGCCACTCAGTCTGAATCTACGGGGTGCCCCCTACCTGCTGACACTGGAGCAGATGCAGGAACGGGTCGTCGAGGCCGCCGATTTGGGAGCCACTGAAGTCTGTCTCCAGGGCGGAATCCACCCGGACTTCGACGGCGACTACTACGTCGATGTTTGCCGGGCCGTCAAGGAAGCGGCTCCGGACATCCACGTCCACGGCTTCACCGCCCTCGAGGTTACTGAAGGGGCGAAGCGCCTGGGTGAACCGCTTGAGGCCTATTTACGTCGCTGTATGGATGCCGGACTCCGATCTCTACCGGGCACGGCAGCCGAGATTCTGGATGACTCGGTCCGAGATGTCCTCTGCCCTGACAAACTATCGACCGAAGAGTGGCTGGAAGCCCACCGAATCGCTCATGGCGTTGGTCTGCGCTCCAACGTGACGATGATGTTCGGGGCTGTCGAGCAACCGGAGCACTGGGTCAAACACCTTCTCATCACCAGAGATCTGCAGGCTGAAACCGGCGGCTTCACCGAGTTCGTCGGGCTGCCGTTCGTCCACATGGCATCTCCGATCTACCTCCAGCGCAAGGCCCGACGAGGGCCCACCTTCAGAGAAAACCTGCTGGTCCACGCCGTGGCCCGAATTGCGTATCGAGGCTACATCGACAACATACAGTCGGGTTGGGTGAAGATAGGTCTGGACAGTGTCCGCCAGCTGCTGCAGGCCGGGTGCAACGACGTCGGAGGCACGCTGATGGACGAGAACATCTCCAGGGCGGCCGGAGCCGATCACGGTCAAAACATGGCTGTGGAGGACTTTCAACGGTTGGCCGATCAGTTGGGTCGTCCGCTGGTGCAGCGGACGACGCTGTACCAGACGGTCGACTAGCCGACCTTAGGCCGGGCCAAGGTGACCGGTGGGCCGCGAACAAGGCTGACCGCCTCAGCGGTTAGGTGAGACTAGGATCGGGACGCCGTGTGTCGTGAGACGTACCGGCCAATCCAGTCCTCTAATCAGCAGGGAACCCTATATGACCGCTCCCAGGCCCAGAAAGACCTTTGGCGATGAGTCAGTTGATGCTCAGCTGTCGAAACTGCTGTCGGATCTGGGTACCGACCACAACGACGACCTCGTGCGGTCAATGATCGTTACCGCTCTGGATATGGATGCAGCCGACGTTGATCGCCTTGAACTGAAGATTGCCAGCCAGTCCCTGGTCGAGATGTTGAATGCCTGGCGGGTCTTCTCCCCCTGGGATGACAGTCCGAAGGTATCAATCTTCGGTTCGGCCAGGACGAAGCCCGATCAACCGGACTATCGGTTGACCAGCGAGTTTGCCGCCGCCATGTCGAGGCGCGGTTGGATGACCATCACCGGAGCAGGACCTGGCATCATGCAGGCCGGTATCGAAGGCGCCGGGCGTCAAAACGCCTTCGGTGTCAACATCGTCCTTCCATTTGAGCAAGAAGCCGTAGAGGCAATAGCCGGAGATGAGAAGCTCGCCACCTTTCGATACTTCTTCACCCGCAAGTTGACGTTCATGAAGGAGACTGATGCCTTTGCACTCATCCCAGGGGGCTTCGGCACCTTGGATGAGACGTTTGAGCTTCTGACCCTGGTTCAGACCGGCAAGAGCTATCCGGTCCCGATTGTACTTTTGGATCACGACGGATCGGACTACTGGGCGAGCCTTCGGCGCTTCATCGACAGCGAGCTGAAAGACGGCGGCATGATCTCATCGGCTGACACTGCGCTGTACCTCCACACCCACGACGTGGATGAGGCGGTCGACTACATCTGCTCGTTCTATGCCTGCTATCACTCGATTCGCTTTGTGCGAGGCAGGCTGATCATCCGCCTCCGACGAAGGTTGACCGACGCAGCGCTCGATTCACTGAACGACGAGTTCGCCGATCTGGTGGCTGAGGGACGCATTGAGGAGGCGGAACCGACCAAGGCGGAGATTCGGGACAACGACCATGTCGACATGCCCCGGCTGGCCCTCCGCTTCGACAACCGCAGTTTCGCCCGACTGGTCGCCATGATCAGACGAATCAACGAGCTCGGTGGAGAAGGCTACGACGGTACGGCCGCCGGCCTTGTTCACGACTTTGGGCCTCAACCGGAGGACGCGCCTCCGTCCGACTAGCCCGAGGCTACGGTTCGATGCCGGCCAACAGGAATGCCGCTTTGTCGACGGCGCGCCTGGCCTTGGCCAGCTGGCGGTCGGCTGCCGGTCTGTCGGTGCCGGCCTCGATGGCCGATCGAACGAGATCGATGGTGATATCGCCGATTTGTTCACTAATGCTGTTGAGCGTTTCTGCCAGGTCGGCCAGTCGCATCAGCGTGGCATCGTCAACCTCAGGTGCAGTCACAAACTCAGCTTCGTCGAAACGGTTGGCAGAGTCGCCCTGTTCCACGTTGTGTCCTGTAGTCATTGCGTCCAGTCTGCGGTCGAGTAGTGACAACGGCGGTTGGGCGGCCCGGGCCGCTAGCCTAGCGCTGTGAAATCAACCGATTCCGCCGTACGTTGGCTCGCTATCGCCGACGACGACGCTACCACGACATGGATGTTCGATCTGGACTTCATGCTGTCAGGGTTCGCCTGCATCTACGGCGCAGGATGTAAGTCAATCGACGTCGAGGTCGATCGATCCGAAACGTTGGGTTGCTGCGTTCACGGCGCCCACCTGCTGGACAAGGCCGACCGTAAGAAGGTCGAGTCCAAGGCCCAGTTGCTGGAGAGCTGGGAGTGGCAATTCGCAGATCGGGCGGCCAAGAAGGGTGGCCCGCTGCGAAAGACCAAGAAGGGCGAGTGGGTAAGCCGCAAGGCCGCCGGGGCCTGCATCTTCCTGAACAGGGATGGCTTCGATGGTGGAGCTGGCTGTTCCCTCCACTCGGCTGCCGTTCGTCGAGGCGAACGGCCCATGGATTGGAAGCCCGACGTCTGCTGGCAGGTGCCGATCCGAACCGAGATTCACACCGACGATTACGGCTACGAAACGGTCATGGTACGACCGTGGCAGCGACGGGATTGGGGCCCGGGCGGTGACGACTTCAACTGGTGGTGCATCGACGACCCGACCACCTATACCCACGACAAGTGCCTGTACGTCACCTGCCGTGACGAGCTAGTCGAGATGGTCGGCGCCAAAATTTACGACAAGCTGGTGGTGGAGATCACCCGGATACATCCACCGTCGGCAGATCAATCTGTAGGAAGCCCTGTACGTCTGGTTTCGAAGAAGGACTACATCTAGTCTTCGTCGTACTCGTCATCTTCGTCGTAACCATTGACCTGTGCCGCTTCTGCCGTGGTTGGCAGGTCAAACGGATCGTCACCAAGCCGATCCATCAACGACTCAATGTCGTCTCCGTCGCGGGAACGCTTCAGTGCTCGTGCTTCTTCGTACCGGCGATGACGCCCCTTTTTCATGGGACACTCCTGCAAAAATTTCGACTGTCAATGCGACGGCCCAGGTCAATCTAAAGCCTTTTGAGTGTAGACGGCGAATCCAGGGCCGAGCGAACCGTTTGGTTTAGCTACGCTGAGAATCAAGTCTAGTAGTTCAGGGCAGGCTTCACGCGTCACTGTCGCCAAGACTGAGCTCCCGGCCGCTCCGTTCCTCCAGCAGTAGCCGTCCGTCCCCGTTAAACGCCACTGCGGCCGTGCCCGACACCAACTTGTCGATCGGGCGACCTACAAGATCCTGACGCCAGCCGAAGTTCAGTCGGCAGTTAGGGTCCTTGCGCAACAGACCCTCGATGTCAGCTCTGGTGGCGAGAATGGCCGGATCAAGTTTGTTGTCCCGGGCCAACTGCGACACCCAAGCGGTGATCAGGCTGACGACCGGACGGAGCTGGCGCGACAGTTGAGCGTTCTTGTTGGCCGGCTCGACGGTGAGCTCCATTGTTCGGGCCGCCCGAACTGCGGTGAGAATCTCGCCGTCGGCCCCGTTTTTCAGGTGACGTTGCTCAACACCGCGAAGGCTACGGAGTTGTTTGATCGATTTCGGCGCCCGCTGGGCTATGGCGACGACGCCAAGATCAGGAAGAACCTGTCGGACGGGAACGTTGGACTCGGCGGCCCGACGTTCTCGCCACGCCGCTACTGATGCGCCCACCTGGAATGCCTCCCCGGAAAGACTTCGAGCCTCCTTGATACGCAAGATGGCGTCTTCGGGCACCCGTCGGCCGCGAGGGCGATCAAGGAGAATGCGGCACTCTTCTTCGACCCACGGCAGACGATCAAGCTCGTGCAGTCTGCTCTCGATGGTTGCCATCAGGGAATGAAGGTGCTCGACATCGGACGCGGCGTAGCTGAGCTGGTCATCGCTCAACGGTCGACGCAACCAATCGGTCAGTCGATCGCCTTTTGGTAGGTGCACACCGAGGAACTGGTTGACCAAGGCGGCAAGCGAACCACTGGAGACACCGATGAACCCGGCGGCGATCTGTGTGTCCAAAAGACGCTTGGGGGCTGTACCACAGACGAGATCGAGGACTTCAAGATCCTGGCTACCGGCGTGAATAAGGCACAGCCCGTCGCCGTCGAGAATCTTGGCCAGGGGCGCGAGGTCGACCTCTAGCGGGTCCACCAACCAGATGTCAGTGCCCGCTGTCAGCTGAACAAGCGCTACCTGTGGAAAGTAGGTTCGCTCTCGGTGGAATTCGGTGTCGATGGCGTAGCGTTCGGCATCGACCAGTTGCTCGATGACGAGGTCGAACTGGTCGGCTGTCGTCACCAGCTGATAGTTGGGAGAGTTCATGCAATCACGACCGTTAGGCCACTGTTGAACATAGCACCCAACGGGCCGGGTTCTCGACTCCATCGACCGTACGGCGGCTTATTCAACTCCGGATAGGCGTTGAGAATCAGGTTTGCCCCGGTCGGAGAGAGGCTACAACCGAGGCCGTAGCAGCAACGTCGACGACTATCAGCGAGGCGGCGGGCCCGGAGATTCGTCCGACGTTCGGCGGCCAAGAAGGGTGTGCAACTGGTCCTCGGTGTCGGCGTCGAGCACGGCCCGATCGTCCAGAAACAATTGTGTCGTGTTCGCTAGCTGGAGAACGGTGTCGAGCCGTCGCGCTCCGGCATCGAACTTCGCCTTAAGCGGCGTCGCCAGAGATGCCGGCCAGATGCCGATGGTGCAGTTCGGCCCATGCTCGTCTCGGACCACCACAGCTTCGGTGTCCCCGGTTTGGAAATGGCGGGCCAGGGGTTCAAGTTGACGGCCGGTGACCAGTGGCAGATCACAAGGCAGGCTGAGCAACGATCCAGTCCGATACCAGAGCAGGGCGGTCAACAGTCCACCCAACGGACCCTCTCCTGGCCAGCGGTCGACGACCGACGGCACCGATAGCGCTTCCGACAAGCGTCCGGCCTGAAGCTCGTCGCTGGCCACTGCGATGACAGGATCCACCCCGACTTCTCTCATGGCCTCGACGGCCAGCAATGCCATCGGCCGACCTCCGACCATTTCCAGTGCCTTGTCCCTGCCGAATCTGGTGGAGCCCCCACCGCACTGAACCGCCCCAACGAGGCGGTTGTCTCTCCGACCGGCCACCTTCGCCGCCCCCAAGGGACTAGTCGCCTACCGGCATCTCTGGATCGAGCTGGCTGAGAAAGGTACGGCACCGGTCGGCTTCATCCAACTCGCCAATGGCCGCAGCGGCCCGCCGAAGGCCGTCGAGTGAGCGAAGGAATCCACGATTCGACGGCTGTGACCATCGCACGAATCCCGAACCGCGCCAACCGTTTTGCCGTAGTTGATCGAGGCCTCGGTGATAACCGACCCGGTAGGCGGCATAGCGTTCGATGTCGTCACGACCGATATCCCCCAGCTCGGCCCAGGCCGCCAGGTAGGTGGGAGACCGTCGCACGACATCACCGATGGCGCTGCGGCGCTCCTCTCCATCCATGGCCAGAGCGCTCTGCAACTGCTGTTCAAGGTCGGTGGGCGCCGGAGGTAGGACCGTCTCCGGTAGACCCCTGGACATGTTCACGTTGCTCATGGCCAGATCCTAGACGGCCACGTCGTTGCTCGGCTCGGATCGGGCCGCGAATCGGTGGTGGCACCGAGACAAGCCGATGGTTTGACATCGGACATGGAGGTATCGCTACTCTTAGGTAGCTCAACAGGAATGTACGGCAACGATGACCGCAAGGGGATGGGGGTACAGGCCTTTGTCGCGATTTGGTCGCATCGCCGTATCAATCGAAGTCATACGCTAGACAGGGGCTAAGAACGTGGTAACGTCAGGCGTTACTTTGGACTTGTCCAGGATTCAACAAGGGGAGGATCATGACACTCGTCGAGGAAGCACCGTCGGCCGGTGCTGCGGGTGCCGGCTATCGGACGATCGCCGCCCGAGCCAAAGGCTGGGCCGAAACCGACCCCGGGCACATCGCTTTCCGGGAGAAGGACTTCGGCATCTGGCAGGAGTACACCTGGGCTGAGACTTGGGAACTTATTGAGCTGGCCGCCCACGGTCTGCTCGAGTTCGGTGTCGACGTTGGCGACCGGGTTTCGATCCATGCCGAGGACCGGCCCGAATGGGTCATTCTCGATATCGCCGCCGTGGCCGTTCGTGGGATCACCGTCGGCTTCTACCCCACCAACCCGATGGCCGAGGTTGAGTACTTGCTCAACGACTCCGGCGCCAGCGTCCACTTGGCTGAAGACCAGGAACAGGCCGACAAGGTCTTCGAGATGGACCCGGGCCAAATCCCCGACGTTCGCCGCATTATTTATTGTGAGCCACGCGGCTTCTCCGACTTTTCCGACGAGCGCCTGATCTTTTGGGATGACTTCCTCGACGTCGGGCGCAAACATCGGGAGGCAAACCCCGGCGCCGTGGCGGCCCGAATGGCCGCGGCCGAAGCCGACGACGTCATGACGTTGGTGTACACCTCGGGCACGACAGGGCCGCCCAAGGGCGCCATGCTCACCAATGCCAATGCCGAATTCGCCATGGGCCGGATTATCGAAGAGACCGACGCCTATCCCGACGGCAAGGCACCGAACAAGAACGATCAAATCCTCACCTACCTCCCCCTGTGCCACGTCGCCGAACGAATCTTTTCGACCTGGACGATGCTCTCCGGTGGACCGACACTCAATTTCGCCGAGTCGATCGAGACGGTGGCCGCCAACCTACGCGAAGTACAGCCCACGCTGTTTTTCGCCGTCCCCCGTATTTGGGAGCGGCTGCACGCTGGGGTTTTGATCCGTGGCAGCGACGCTTCCCGATTCAAGAAGCTGGTCCTGACGTCCGGTATGAAGGCGGCCACCTACATCGGGCAGGCCAAGGTGGACAACGGAGGCAACCACACCGCCGTAAGCCGTCTGCTACACGCTGTGTTCTACCCGCTGCTGTTTCGGCCAATGCTCGAGCGCATCGGACTTCGCCACTGCCGTCGAGCCAGCAGCGGCGCCGCACCGATTGCGCCTGAGGTCCTTCAGTTCTTCATGGGCCTGGGCCTCGACGTATTCGAGCTGTACGGGATGACCGAGAATAGCGCGGTGGCCACCTGTAACTACCCGGGCAGGCTCAAGCTCGGTACCGTCGGCGAGCCCTATCCCGGAACCGGACTCCGTATCGACGAGGAGACCGGAGAAATCCAGTCCCAACACGCCGGTGTGTTCAAGGGCTACTGGAACAAGCCGGACAAGACTGCCGAGACCATGACCGAGGACGGGTGGCTGCGAACGGGTGATGTCGGCGAGTGGGTGGATGGAACCCACGTCAAGATCGTTGACCGAATGAAAGACATCATTATCACTTCCGGAGGCAAGAACATCTCGCCCTCGGAGATTGAGAACAGTCTCAAGGCATCCCCGATGATCAAAGAAGCCATGATTATCGGCGATCAACGCAAGTACCTGACGGCGCTGATCGGAATCGAGCTCGACACCGTTGGCGACTGGGCCTTGCGGAAGAACATCCCGTACACCACATACCGGGACTTGACGGAAAAGCCCGAGGTGCTGGAGCTCGTTCAGAAGATCGTCGACGAGACAAACGAGAAATTCGCCCGCGTCGAGCAAGTCAAGAAGTTCAGGATGCTCCCCAAGGAGCTTGATCATGAGGACGGTGAATTGACCGCGACCCAGAAACTCAAGCGATCAGCCATGAGTAACATGTTCGACGAGCTCATTGAGGACATGTACTAATGGCAGAGTCGTCATCCTCTTCCCCGTTGGCCGGAATCGTCAAAAGCCCTGGCTTGATGGTTCTGGCGGCGATCGTGGCGGCCGCCGCAGTGTTTCTCCTTCTGCAGGCCGTCAACGATCCGTTTACCTTTCTTCAGGCCCTGATGAAGTCATTCGGCCTCGGTGCCGTGTACGCCTTGATCGCCCTCGGTTTCGTGCTTATCTTTAAGGCCACCCAGGTCGTCAACTTCGCTCAAGGCGCCTTGGCCATGACCGGAGCGCTGTTCGTTTCGTTCATGGTGGCGGACGGGCATATCCCGTTTACGACGATCCCCAATCCGCTGGTCAACATTTCGCCATCCTGGCTCGGTTGGTTCCTGAGCGTGTTGGTCGCCCTGGCGGCAGCGGCCATTCTTGGTCTGATCATCGAGCGACTGACGATTCGACCCATGGTCGGCGAGCCGTTGTTCTCTGTCGCCGTTCTCACGCTGGGACTTGAGATCTTTCTCCGGGTCTTCAACAACGACGCGGTAAAGATTCAGTTCCGCTCGCTTGAGGTTCCTTGGGGCGTCTCCGGCTTCAACATTGGTGAAGCGTTCGTGGCCTGGAGCTATGTGGCCTCCATGATCACGGCGGCAGTTGCGTTCGTTGCCGTGTTCTTCTTCTATCGATCTCGCATGGGCATTGCCATGCGGGCCGTTGCCTATGACCAGGAAGCGGCTATGGCTCAAGGCATCAATGTTGGTCGTGTGTTCGCCATCGCCTGGGCGGCCGGTGCAGTCCTGGCAGCCATCGGAGGCATCTTTGCCACTCAGCCCCCGGTTGCTCAGACAGGTGCTGTGCAGTTCGAAACACAGCTCATCGCCTTTAGGACGTTGCCAGCCGTCATTCTCGGCGGCTTGGATTCCGTCCAGGGGGCGCTGATCGGAGGTTTGATCATTGGTTTCGCCGAAATCATGGCCGGTCAGTACGCCTCAGGCCAGATCGACATCCTCGGAGCCGGTTATCCGCTCATTGTTCCCTACGTCGTCATGATTATCGGACTGCTTGTTCGGCCGTACGGCCTGTTCGGCACGCCCGAGATTCGTCGGGTTTAGGAGGCGCAGCATGTTTCGTAGACCAAATCTGTACACCTCCTATGAGGCCGAAAACAAGATCTTCCCGACCTGGACGCAGCGTGGTTTGGCAGCCATCGCCATCATCATCTTGTTCCTGATGCCCTTTGACCTTCCGGTCATCAGTCAGATCCCGGTGGTGCGGTTCCTGGGCGACAGCAACTGGCTGCGGCCGGTGTCAACCATGTTCATCATCTTGGTCGGCGCCCTGGGCTTCAACCTCTTGGCCGGTGTGGCTGGGCAGGTATCGCTCGGCCACGCCTTCTTTATGGGAGTCGGAGCCTACTCGGCCGCCTTCCTAGGGGGTGAAGGTACTGACGCCGTGTTCGGCATGGGCCTCCCAATCTGGATCTGGCTACCGGGTGCCGGAATCGGTGCAGCCTTGGTGGGCATGCTGATTGCACCGGTCGCAGTGAAGCTCAGAGGGCTCTACCTGGCCATCGTCACGTTAGGCCTGGTGTTCATCGGTATACACATGGGGAACACCAGCTGGGGCAAGAAGTTCGCCGGCGACCCAGGCTTGGGCCGCAGCTTCCCCACCTTCGACATTCGCCTGTGGAAGGAAGAGGACCCACTTGTCTTGATGGACGATGACAGCAAGTGGCTGTGGTTCGAAGTGTCGGATAACCAAAAGACGTACTTCTTCGTCTTGGTCATCGCCATCATCGCCCTCATCGTGGCAAAGAACCTGGCTCGATCCCGAACAGGTCGTGCCCTTCAAGCTATTCGCGACCGCGACATCGCCGCCGAGGTGATGGGAGTATCGGAGTTCAAGTACAAAGTCATCGCTTTCGCCGTGTCGTCGTTCTTTGCCGGCGTCTCCGGAGCGATGTTCGCCTCGCTCGCCGGCAAACTACCGGCCATCGAGTGGGACCTGTTCCTGTCTGTCGAGTTCGTCGCCATCATCCTCATCGGTGGAGCAGGAACCATTGCCGGAACGGTTATGGGAACCGTCTTCGTGATTCTCCTTCCGTTGATGATCGAAGAAATGACCATCTGGCTTTCCGAGCAGATTGACGAAGGTGGTTTCTTCTCCCCGATCGCCAACTTTCTGCTGACCGAAGGGGCCGACGACTTTGGGCCGATCTCCATTGCCACCCAAACGCCGGGCTGGCCGCTGAACGTCTTCGACTGGAACATCGCCCTCTACGGCCTTCTGATCATCGTGTTCCTCATCTTCGAGCCGCTCGGCCTGTACGGCATCTGGATTTCAATCCGGAACTATTGGAAGGGTTGGCCGTTCAGCTACTAGGCCGCACTACTTGATCTCGTCAGAGGGGTTCAACGTCGGGGCCCCTCTGGCAACAACCTGCTCACCCGACGCGGTACGAATAACCATCCAAACCTAAGGAGAGTGTGATGAAGTATTGGAAGAGGATCATGGCATTGCTGATGGCAATGGCCATGATTGCCGCCGCTTGCGGCGGCGGTGATGACTCATCCGACGAGGCCGAAGACTCCGGTTCCGACACCGAGGCTACCGAAGAGGAAGCCATGGAGGAGGAAGAAGA
>JAHDFR010000013.1:27618-34736 GCA_020628065.1 Acidimicrobiales bacterium | reverse complement strand
GAAGAAGAGTCTGACGAGGCCATGGAAGAGGAGTCTGACGAAGCCATGGAAGAAGACGCCGGAGGCGATCTCGCCACCGACATCGGCGTCGACGAAGAGGTCATCAAGATCGGCTACAACGCCGACCTATCCGGCATCTTTGCTCCGCTGGTCACTCAGATCATCGAAGCCACCGAGGTCTACTGGGAGGTCGTGAACGAGAACGGTGGTATCGCCGGTCGCATGGTCGAGCCCGTAATCCTCGACAATGCCTACGATGTTCCGAAGCACCTTGAGAACTACGAGAAGTTCGCCGGTGATGGGGCTGAAGGTGTGGTCATGATTGGCCAGTCCACCGGCTCGCCTCACACCACGGCTACGGCCGAGGATTTGGTGAAAGACGACCTGATCGCACTGCCGCTGTCGTGGTACTCGGGCTGGGCCGATCCTGAGATCGGCGCAAACGTGTTTGAGGTCCAGACCAACTACTGCCTCGAGGCGGTAAACGCAGTCACCTACATGTCGGAGAACTTCGGCACCAAGGCGGCCATCATCTCCTTCCCCGGTGAGTACGGCCAAGACGGTGCACAAGGCGCCAAGATTGCCGCTGAAGCTCTCGGCCTTGAGGTCGTCTATGACGGCGAAGGCGCTGTTGTGCCTGGCTCCGATCAGACTCCGGTTATCACCGAGATCGTGGACTCCGGCGCCGACTTCGTGTTTGCCACCATCAACCCGACGACTCTCGCTGAGATCATGGGTGGCGCTGTTGCTCAGGGCTTCACCGGAATGTGGACCGGCAGCTCGCCGACCTACAACTTCCAGCTCCTCGGCACCGACCTCGGACCGGCGCTCGATCAGTACTACCTCCACTCCACCTACACGGCGCTGTGGAACACCGACGACACTGCCGGCATGACCGAAGTTGTCGAGGCCATGCAGGCCAAGCGCCCCGATGCACCCGTCTCCGACGTGTATCTGCTCGGCTGGATCAACGGCATCGTCGTCCAAACCATCCTGGAGCAGGCCGCCGCCAATGGCGACATGACCCGGGCCGGTGTGGTAGCAGCTGCGAACGAGATCTCGGCCGACCTGAAGGGGCTGTCGCCCAATCAGAGCTGGGCCGGTGATCCCAACGACAACGTCGTACGAGAGTCCTACATCTACGATGTGACGCTCGACAACTTCACTCCGGAAGGCACCGTTTCCGACCCCGACGCTGGAACCGGCTTCGCCCTTCTCGAGGGTCCGTATGTCTCCGACACTGCGGCCAACTACACCTACGAGAGCGCTTGCTTCAAGGCCGGCTGATCTCATAACCCCGAGCAGTAACTCGGGACAGTGCGAGGGTGGCCGTCATGCTGGCGGCCACCCTCCACACCCCGAAGATCCTCAGCGGTCTTCGATTCTTTACCCAAGATCAAACGAGTAATCGAGGTTCGGCGTGCTGGATGTCGCCAATTTGGAAGTCGTCTACAACGACGTGATCCTGGTTCTAAGAGGGCTTTCCCTAGAGGTTCCCGACGAGAAGATCGTCGCACTGCTTGGGAGCAACGGAGCGGGCAAGACAACCACGCTTCGGGCCGTCAGCGGACTTCTAGGGGTTCACGAAGGCGAGGTCACCAAAGGAACAGTCACCTGGAAGGGCCAGGAGATTCAATCCTCGGAAGCGTCGACCATCGTTAAGAGCGGCATAACCCAGGTGATGGAAGGACGTCGTATCTTCGCCGAGTTGACCGTGGATGAGAATCTACGCACCGGAGCGTTCACCAATACCGACAAAGGAAGCCGTGACGCCGCCTACGCCCGGGCCATGGACCTGTTCCCGGTCCTGAAGGAGCGACGCAACTCGACGGCGGGCTATCTCTCCGGTGGTGAGCAGCAGATGCTTGCCATCGGGCGTGCCATGATGTCCGATCCTGAACTTCTCATCCTCGATGAGCCGTCACTTGGACTGGCGCCACTGCTGGTAGAGCAGATTCGCGACATCATCGTTGACATCAACAAGCAGGGCGTGTCCGTGCTGCTGATCGAGCAGAACGCCGCCATGGCCCTGTCGATCGCCGACTACGGATACATCATGGAGAACGGCAAGATCGTGCTCGACGGCGACGCTGAAAAGCTACGCAGCGACGAAGACGTGCAGGAGTTCTATCTCGGGCTCCACACCGATGAATCGGGCGAGCGGAAGAGCTTCAAAGACGTGAAACACTACAAGCGACGTAAGCGGTGGTTGTCATGACCGAAATCCTGCAAGCCAACGACATCACTCTCCGATTCGGTGGCGTGACCGCTATCAACAATGTCTCGTTCCATGTGAACGAAGGCGAGCTGTTCTCGATCATCGGCCCGAACGGTGCCGGAAAGACATCGATCTTCAACACCTTGTCCCAGGTGTACCGCCCGCAAGAGGGTGACATCGTGTGGAAAGGGCAATCGATCATGGGCCAGCGCCCCGACAAGGTCGCTGAGATGGGCATCGCCCGGACATTCCAAAACATCGAATTGTTCGCCAACATGACCGTCATCGACAACTTGTTGACCGGCCGCCACGTCCGGATGACCGGTTCTTGGCTTACTGATGCGCTCTGGTTCGGTCCGGCCAAGAAGCGGGAGATGGAGAATCGGCGCAAGGTCGAGGACATCATCGACTTCCTGGAGATCGAACAGTTCCGTAAGCTCCCGGTCGCCATGTTGCCATACGGCATTCAGAAACGGGTCGAGCTGGGCCGAGCTCTGTCCATGGATCCCGAGCTTCTCCTGCTGGATGAGCCGGTCGCCGGCATGAACCAGGAGGAAACCGAGGACATGGCCCGGTTCATCCTCGACATTCGGCGGGAACTGGGTATTGCCATGATCCTGGTCGAACACGACATGGGTCTGGTGATGGACATCGCCGATCGCATCATGGTTCTCGACTTCGGACAGAAGATCGCAGAAGGTCTGCCGGAAGACATCCAGAAGAATCCGGATGTTATTGCTGCCTACCTAGGCGGCGAGTTGACCAACTGACGGTCAACCCTTGGCCGAAGTTGATTACGTCGGCTGGCAAAGCGTCCTACTGCGCTCGTCGAAACCTTCGCGTCGACTCTGACAGGCGTGAGGCGAGGGTATCGGCAATAGCCTCCTCCTCAAGTTCGGCGTCGGCCGGGTTCTCCTTGGAGAATGGGCCGACCACCGGTGGCGGAGCAGTTCCGGTCCGGAGTAGCTCAGCACTTGCCTCATAGGCGTATTGCTCCAGCTCCCGGCCTCTACTGAAGTCGTCGAACCTGAGCCGCGGTGCGCACCCGGCGGCCAGGTGATGTACATGACACCAGTCAGGTACTCGGCTCAGATCATCGGCCATCCGATACTGGCGGGCCAGCCAATAGGCCCGGGTGGCAGCATCAAACGGTCGGGTCACGTCAGCTTTGCGGTCATTGAGATGACCGACATGGAGAATGTACAAATCGGTCGCTCCGGCCTTGACTGCCCGATGGGCGTGAATTTCTCTGAGCACTCCCCCGTCAATGAATTCCCTGCCCCCGATCTCCATAGCCGGGTACACGGCCGGCAGTGCGGCCGACGCCATCAGGGCTGGAATCAGCTCGCCCTGGTCGAACCAGTGCTCGGAGGCAGTGGCGACGTCGGTGGCGACGCAGGAGAACGGGACGGCCAGCTGATCGAATCGCTCGACCGCCAGCTCTTCGTGGAGAAGATCGGCCAGAACCTGCGGGTTGTGCAAGGCATCGCCTTTGCGGGCCATCTGAGCAGCGACGTGCACGAAACGCGACGGCATCAGATCCGGTTCCCCGTCGCTCAGGCGGCCCCAGATTCGGCTCAGGCGGGCGACACCGGCCTCGTTGGGTTCAGCGGCAAAGCCTGCCCCGTTGATGGCTCCCACCGAGCAACCAAGAATAAAGTCAGGCGTTACTCCCGCCTCAACCAACGCTCGGAGCATTCCCACCTGAACTGAGCCCAAATTGCCACCACCGGAGAAAACAAACGCTGTTCGGCGCGGCCGAAAACGCCCAACCATCGATTTGAGACGGCCACGGGCAGTCGGACGGGATTCGGAATCGTCGAAGGTCAACACGTCAAAAGGTGCGGCCTGAGCTGGCCGATGAGGTTGGCGGTATTGCCGACAACCCTCCGTTGGCGATTAGGGGCAGCGTACCATCCGCAGAGTATCGGTGGCGCCAATGGTTGCCGTGCTACCGGCCAAAACGGCGACGGCATCGCCAGTGCGGATGTGGCCCTGTGCCTTGGCCAGCTCCAGCGCCGTATGGACCGTCGTGACGTTGTCGTCGATCCGTTCCATCTTGATGGGCGTGGCCCCCCAACTCATGCTCAACTGTCGTACGGTACGGTCTTCCGGTGTGAATCCGAGGATCGGAGCTTCCGGGCGGAAGCGGGCTATGGCTCTCACCGTGAAGCCTGATCGGGAGATACACAAAATGGCTTTGGCGTTGATCTCGCGAGCAGCCTGCCATGTCGCCATGGTCATCACGTCGGTAACAGCGGCATCAAGGCCTTGTCGCTCGGTTAGGTGCTCTCTTCTGAGATCTTTACCCCAGGTCTCGTAGTTGAACTCCTGATCGGCCCGGTGAGCGATGCTGGCCATGGTCGACACCACGTGAGCTGGATCGTGTCCAATGGCCGTCTCGGCTGACAGCATTACCGCCGACGTGCCGTCGAATACTGCGTTGGCCACATCAGACGCTTCGGCTCGGGTTGGAGCAGGGGCTGAAATCATCGACTCCAACATTTGGGTGGCGGTGATAGCGGGGCGACCCAGGGCAATACAGCGGCTGATGATGGCCTTCTGTAAGTGTGGGAGATCCTGGATACTGCATTCGGTGCCGAGGTCTCCACGGGCCACCATGATGGCTCCAGACTCGGTGATGATTCCATCCAAGTTGTCAACGGCGGCCCGGGTCTCGACCTTGGCCACCACTAGAGGCCCCCGAGGCGCCGGCTCGAGCCCAATACGACGAACATCGTGGGCCGACCTCACAAACGAAAGGGCCACCATGTCGACGTCATTCTCGACCAGGGCATCCAGCAGACGAAGATCGTTCTTGGTCGGTGTGGTCAGCTTCAACCGATCCGACGGTATGTGCAGGCCTGGCCGCCCTTGAACCTTTCCACCGAACAAAACCCTTGCCCTAAGACTTGAGCCGGTGTGGTCGACCACTTCGATAACAATCGTGCCATCGCCGATAGCTAGCCGATCTCCGAGCTGGACGTCGGTCAGCAAACCGTCATAGTCGACGGTTAAGCGATCAGCCCCAGAGCCGTCATGGCCGGGAACCAACTCGATCTCATCGTTGATGTCGAGGTAGACCGGCTGGTCGAACTCGCCCAAGCGGACTTTCGGTCCTGGTAGGTCGGCCATGACCCCTAGCGTGCTGCCTACTGACTCGGCGATGGCTCGCAACTGTCCGAGGCGGACAATGTGTTCGTCCAGCTCCCCGTGCGAGAGGTTAAGTCGGGCCACATCCATCCCGGCTTCGATCATCGACTTCATCGTTGCCTCGTCGGAGCAGGCGGGACCGATAGTGGCGATGATCTTTGTTCGACGCTTCACGGTGCTAAGGCTATCGGCACCAGTCCAAGCGCCCTGAGCTCCCATTTCGGGCGCCAGGCGGCCCGGTGAGGTCTAACAGCCTGAACGCCCGGTGTGAGGACTATGTTTCGCTCTCGGACTGTTGGGCTTCCAGTCGGGCCAAGAGCTGATCGCGTACGGACACACCTTTCTCTCTGGCGTTGTCGCCCGTGACGCGCCAGCCATGACGGGCCGAGTACAGCAACGGTGGCTCAGTCAGCCGTCCCTCGCGCACTGCGGTGACAGTGGCCAGAAAGAGATCGTGATCGAAACGTTCAACACGATCAAACGTTTCACATCTCAGCCAGGCAATTGCGTTGGGAACGTACGGATCGTCATTGTCGTCGTGCTCGATGAACTCGGGCGCAACGTAGTTGAACTTGTGACCCGGATACGAGAAGTACTGCCCCTCCATGATTTGATCGGCGGCGAGCAGCGAAACGGTAAACCGACCTGAGTTCACCATCAGGGGGTAGGTGTCGTGCTTTGGGCTTACCGAAGCCATCACAATTGGTTCTTCAAACGAGACCTGGCTAACCCAGTGTGAGGTATAGGCCCTGGTGACGCCGTCGTGCCGGGCGGCCACAACTTGAACACCTTTGATCATTTGGCCCAGGCACTTCTTGATTTGACGATCGATCACTTACAGCTCCTACAGATCTCGGTCGATACCGTGTCTTACTCATACCACCCGTCTATAGCTATTGAGGTGGCCGTGAACTCGAATCAGCGACCCTCAAAGTTCGGCTTACGCTTCTCTTTGAACGCTGCGATTCCTTCCTGATAGTCGTGGGAAGAGAAGCACGTGCGCACAACTTCGTCGGCACGATCACTGAGAATAGTCTGCTGGGGACCAGACGACAGATGAGCTCGAATGGCCAACTTCCCGGCCTGTTGGGAGAGCGGCGCCCGTTGGGCCGCAGTGGCGAGCCACTTGTCGGTGAAGGCATCCAACTCCTCTGAGGGCAGGACGCGGTTCACCAATCCCCAACGCTGTGCGGTCGTTGCATCAACCCATTCCGCGCTGTAAAGCAATTCGGCTGCGGGGCCGGGACCGACGACGTCAACCAGGGCACCTACGCCCTTTGGTGAATAGCCGATCCCCAGACGGGCCGGTGGTAGCCCGAACATGGCCCGGTCGTTGCAGAATCTCAGATCGGCGGCCAGCGCCAGCGCTAAGCCCCCGCCAATGCAAAAGCCTTTGATCTTGGCCACTACCGGCACCGGAAGAGCTTGCAGACCGTGTTGTGCGTCAGCGGTCATGCGATCGTACGACGGAGCGAGCTCGGGGGTCCTGTACTCGTCGAACTCGGAGATGTCGGCGCCGGCTACGAAAGCCTCGTCACCACTGCCGGTTAGCAGGACAAGTCTCACGTTCGAATCGCTCGCCAATTGGCGGCAGTGCTGCGACAATTGTTGCCACATGCCGACCGACATGGCATTGTGCCGATTTGGATTGTCGAATACCAGGGTGGCCGTACCGGCTTCTTGATGAAGATGAACTGCGCCTGTCACGGCTCTGACGTTACCCCGTCAACGCACCCCATCGACTCAA
>JAHDFR010000013.1:0-27518 GCA_020628065.1 Acidimicrobiales bacterium | reverse complement strand
TCAACGCACCCCATCGACTCAAGGCGGCTACAAATCACCGACTCCCTACCGCACAGGGATCACCGGGTTCTTCATCGGTTTGAAAGGTCGACCATCGATCGTTGCCGACACGCTTCAACAACCGGCCACGAAAGGTACTCGTTTGGTGGATACCCGCAGAGGTCTTCAACGAGCAACTAGAGCCTCGGAACTCACTCATGAGCAAAGTTCAGCGTGATCGTTCGATGTGTGGGAGACTAACTCTCTGGTCGGCTTCCAGTTCGGCCAGAGAGAGGCCATCATGGCCGGAAAAGATAAAGGTGGACGGAGCAGCAAGACGCCCGCCGCCACCACCAAGAAAGAAAAGCGCAAGGCTAAGCGAGACAAGAAGGCAGGCAAGTCGCAGGACAGCCCGATCATCGGCTAAAGCCTGCCCACACCGAGCCAACCCGGTCAGATCAGTACGACCGGGCGTCTGACGCAGCAAACCGCCCGTTGGCTCGATGAGGCTTCTAACTGGGGCTCCAGGGTCTTGACCGCGACATGTTTGTACACGTCATATCGGACACGTCGAGCCCACTGTCGACCTTCGGCGCGCCCACCGTTTGCTACGGATGTGATCGACCGGTGATCCAGCGCTCGACTCGTGCTCCGGCCTTCGACGAACTTTCGTCAAGAATCTTGAGCTCGACCATGCGTTCGAGGGTTTGTTGGGCGAACGCGCCTGCCAACGCTTGGCCGCCAAGTCCGCCTCTGTCGATCGTCGGCGGCTCGTCGGCTCCGAGGATTGCCTTGGTCACGTACTCAAGGGTTCGCCGTGACAATGTCAGCCCCGCCGCCCGACTCAGATCTCGAGCCGATCTCGTGAGGCGGTTGACCGTGCCTGTGGTCTGGTCGGATGGCTTGACCCGTCGCCACGACTCTGCCAGCTGCTCAAAAAGAGCAGACCAGTCCGAATCGGGGAGCAACGGGAACGATGGGTCGATCCGATGTAGCTGCTGGGCCGCCCCGGGCGCCGTTCGGCGATCGGGCGTGTGCAGCCCGTCTTCGCCGACGTCGGTGCTTGTCGGGGTCGCGACGACGGGTTGATGGCCGCTTGGCATCGGGAGCAGGTACGCCTGTCGCCCCGAGGTGATCTCACCCTGAGGTACCGCGTGCCGCAAGAAACGCTTGAAGCTTCCGTGGCCGAACCAGTCATCGCTGATCTCGGCGCCGAACTCCCGTTGAAGGCCCCATGCGAGCGCTGACAGATCCGTCGGTCGATCGATGGAAACCCATCGGCCACGAAGCACGGCTGCGGCATCAGCCGCCTGCCCTGCCAGAACATCAGCCGGATCGATCGCTTGATCGTCCGACCCGACCACGGTCTCCTGGTCGATGCGGTCGAGTTCGGTCCGTAGATCTTCGGCAATATCATCGAGGATCGACAGCAGATCCGACATCCGGGTGCTGAGCACGTCCACCAGGGGTGGAAGCGCTCCGTCCTTGCTGTAGGTCTCCTCGTGAGTGAGCTCACCCCAACTGTCCTGGAGCAAGGTGCGGACCTGGAGCTCGCAGGTGACCGGAACGTCGTCCACCTCAATGCCCAGGTTCACATGCCAGCCCCGGTAGCCGGACGCCTTCGGGTCGGTGATGTAGTCGCGGACCGACGCCGGGTCGAGCCAGAGCCCGCGACCCGGCGCCCTGGATAGGGCGTCGAGGGCCGTTTGGATCATGTCGATGTCACGTAGGTTGATGCAGGTGATGCGCAGCCCGACAAGATCATCGATCGGGCCCAAGATGTCGTCGACTGTATGCACCAGGTCCTGATAGCGGGGATGTTGAATCTTGCGCCACGTACGGCGTTTCGACTTCACCCGCCCATCAATGCTGCGTATTCGGGTGAGGTCACGATCGCTCAGGAATTCAGATAGCGCCTTCTCCAGCGATGCCCGGGCAACAGCGAGAGCAGGATCGAGCATCTGGGTACGCATACGGTCGTACCACTCGCCGAACTCGCCATAGTCGATTGCGGTTCCGGGTGCGGATGTGGTCACCAGCCGGAGAGGGCGAGCAGCGGGACGGGTCGTTTCAGCCATTGCCACCAGGTCGGTATGGTTGTCTTGGGCCATCGGACCGCGATGTTGGCGATACCGCCGTCGACCAACTCAGGCCGATCGATTGTGACATTCTCTTCTCCTCGATTCGTGCTCAGAGGAGGCAAAAGGAAGATGTCCGGCCACGCTTCTGGGCTCGAAGGCTCGACGAGAAGTCTCCACCAACAAAGTGGAATGCTGCAGCCAGCGTACCGGCCGTCGTACCGTCGGTAGCCCGGGAACAGAGATTCGCCCGATCACATGGGCGTGAGCGCCGATCGCCGCCGAACGAGCGGGGATCCGAGACCAACGATTCATTGCGCGGCGATTCGAGAAACCATCGCAGCAGGTCGCAACGTTGACGGGCGGAACTGATACGCGTCTTCGGCGACTCAGCCTCCTGACTCATTGGCCGGGCTGAGGAGCCCGCGTTGCAGTGCATCGAGAAGGTACCGGTACTCGGCGTCGTTATCACTAGGCGAGGCCCGCGTGTGCTGGAGCGCAAGGAATCCATGGATGGCGCTCCGCATTGCGCGCGCCGCCAGACGGGCATCGTGGTCCGTGAGTCCGATCACTCGGTAGACGAGCACGAACACATCGATCAGGGTTGCGTTCGCCGTCGCCAGTTCGTCGAGATCGGATCGTGGGCGTAGCAACGTAGATGCGAACTGACCGGGGTGGTCGAGGGCAAAGGTTCGGTAGGCCGTAGCCATCGCCGTGAGTGCGTTGAGCCCGGAAGTACCGACCGCAGAGTTGCGAACTGCTTCGGTGAGGTTTCTCGTGCCCGCTACGGCTACCAACGTCTTTAGGCCATCGAGGCCCTCGGTATGGGAATACAGGGTCGACGCAGAAACGTCGAGCTCGGCGGCGACCCCGTTTAATGTGATCGTTTCGAAGCCCTCGCGATCGGCAACAACGATCGCCGCTGCTGTCAATGCGTCGAGCGTTACGCGCTTCTTCGGCATTGCCCGACCTTATCTTAATCCGATGCAAGAACGGCGTTTCCGAATCTCCATCGTATACTTCGAATACAACTCTATATATTCGAACCCGATCCGATGGTCGAGGTCAGACCACGACGGAGACGGAAACATGAAGACAGCGGATCTCACGGCCGACTGCACGACGGCGACGAGCAAGCTTCTGCTCTTTACTCCCGGACCGGTGAACGTCGCCGCCAACGTCCGAGACGCGATTGCCCGTGAAGACATCTGCCATCGAGAAGTCGAGTTTGAGCAGCTGTTCCGCAGTGTCGAAACTCAATTGCTGCAGCTCTTCGAAATCAGAGAACCCCAGCACTACCAGGCAGTCGTCCTCACCGGCTCGGGCAGCGCCGCCAATGAGGCCATGCTGTCGTCAGTGGTTGGCGACCAAAACATCCTCGTCCTGTCCAACGGAGAATTCGGAGAGCGCCTCCACGCGGCCTCCGAGATTCATAACAGCAACACCTTCCTGCTCAAGTTTCCGTGGGGAGCCGCATTGGATCTCGACGTCATCGACAACTACCTACAAGAACACCAAATCGACGTCATGGCAGTCGCCCACCACGAGACGAGCTCGGGCATGTTGAACCCGCTTCCGGCAATCGGCTCCCTCGCAAAGTCCCACAACGCGATCCTGCTGGTCGACTGCGTGAGCAGCGCTGGAGCCGAGGCCATCGACATGGAACGCGACAACATCGCGTTCTGCTCAGCGTCGAGCTCGAAGGCGATCGGGTCGTATCCCGGCTTGTCCTTCGTCATCGGCAAAAAGGCCGAGTTCGAGAAACTGGCTGTGCTTCCGCCAAAGACCGCATACCTGAATCTCCACAAGTTCTTTCAGTTCGCCACCCAGCGTTCCCAGACGCCGAACACCCCAGCGGTACCGCTCTTCTACGCGCTGGACGAAGCGTTGGCCAACATTCTGATCGAAACCGTCCCAGGCCGGAGGGCCAAGATTCTCCGGACTGCCACCAGGCTCCGCAACGGCATGACGAAGCTCGGCCTGACGTACTTGTTGGAGACCGGCGACATGTGCTCGGTGTTGACCACCGTGCACCTCCCTCCACATCTCCAATTCGACCAGCTCCGCCACTCACTTCGTGAGCAGTCGATCATCGTCTATGAAGGCAAAGGGCCACTGGCGGGTCGCGTATTCCAGGTAGGCAACATTGGCGAGCTGTCCAAGCTCGACATCAAGCAGTTTCTCCGGACCCTCGGGAACACACTCGCTGAACTGCAACTGGCATCACCGCCAAACGTCGACGAGTCACTGCACATCTCGCCTGCGCCGGCAACGCTTGAGCCGACAGCCGTTCCGGTCTGACAGCAACACCCGTGAACGACAAGATGACGCTCCTTTGGGCGACCAAGACACGCGACGACGAGTGGTGGTCTTCGTTCGTGACCTCTCCCATAGCGGTCTTGTTCAATTACTTCGTCGTTGACCTCAGGTGGCTTACCCCGAACCTTGTCACGCTCGCATCGTTCGTGACCGCCCTGATCTCGGCTGCACTCATCAGCATCGGCGGCACGGTCAACTTCATCCTGGCCGCCATCCTCATTCACTTGAGCCACATCTTTGACTGCATGGATGGGCAAATGGCCCGGTACCGGCAGACGACAAGCCCGTCCGGCAGCTTCTTTGACCGAGCGACAGACCAGCTACAGGTGTCGCTCTGGTTCGGTGCGGCCGGCTACGCCGCCTATGAACAGTCAGGACGAGTCCTACCGATCCTCCTTGCCTTCACCGGAGTGGCGTTCTACTCGTTGCGCGGCTACGCCAAATATGTCGAGATCCACATTGAGGTGTCGCGCAATAGCCGCTACCTGGAGCAGGGCACCGCACCGCTGTTGATCGACACAGAACCGGCTACAGCAGCGCGAGGGTTCGATCTGTTCGGTGCGCTGAAGTGGTTCGCCCGCGAGCAACGCAAGATCCTCCACTTCAACGAGGGTGTGTTCATCTTCATGCTCTCGCTGGCACTCGTCGTTGACCAACTCACGCCCATGCTCTGGGTGTTCGCCGTCAGCCAGACCGTTCTCGGCATCTCTCGGACGTGGCGACGAGGGCGAAACATCGAACTCGGCACAAACGAAAAAGTCGCCAAATGACCTCAACCACAACAAATATTCCACCCCACAAGGCGATCATCTTGGCTGCTGGTGTCGGATCGAGAATTCGCCCCATGACTGACAACTGTCCGAAGACACTATTGGAGGTGGCGGGTATTCCCATCCTGGAACGAATGCTGACCAACATCCGGTTGTGCGGCATCGACGAGATCATCATCGTACTCGGATACCTATCCGAGCAGATCGAGTCGTTCGTGCGGGAGCGGTTTCCCGATCTCAACGCGAAGTTCATCGTCAACACTCGCTACGACAAAACCAACACCGGGTACTCACTGATGCTCACCGAGGAGGCCGTTGGAGACTCGGGGTTCGTGAAGTTCGACGGCGACGTTGTCTTCGAGGTCGAGATTCTTCAGAGGCTGCTGTCGAGCGACCGAAGTAACCAACTCTGCTTCGACCGGAACATTCAGCTCGATGCCGAGGAGGTGAAAGTCAGGCTGTCCACCGGCACCACCGTTGCCGAGGTAAGCAAGTCGCTGCCACCGAGCAAGGCGATTGGCGAGTCCATCGGCATCGAGAAGATCAGCGCCGAAACAGCCAAGCTCCTCTTCGCTGAACTCAAGTCGATGATGAGCAACCCACAGAACCTCCAAGAGTACTACGAAGGCGCCTACGAGCTCCTGATCGCAAAGAGCGCCCGCTTCGAAGCACTGGACATCACAGGCCTCGCTTGGACCGAAATCGACACCCACGACGACTTCGAATCAGCGACCAGGATCTTCGGCTGACGCCCGAAGGCGCCGATGATCGTTCCTTCGAACGCCTTGCACTAGGCGATGCGAGCCTGTAGTCTCTGTTCATGTGCCGATCCGTGTTCTCGGTACGTTAGTCGCCTCAGACCTTGGCGATCTTTGTAGATCAAAGGGGTTATCGACTTAATGGATGTCCGGCGAAGCCTCCAATTATTCGGCGACGATGAGGCACTGATGCGGGTTCGCTGGTATAGCGTGCTGGCTCAGAGTCGGCATGTTCGTCCACCAAACGACGGCGCAGTCGTTGCTCACGGGGCACCAATTCGACGCCAATCAGGTACCTGGTACATCAACGACATCGCCCAGGTTTCGGATCTGCCGTTTTCTTCCGACTTCCGGCATATTTTGCCGAGTCGGTTGCCCCCAGCCCGGATCAGTTTGGGCTAGGGGGAGCCCGGGCGGACCTACGGCGGACCCGCCCGGGCTGGTCCTTCCCCAGCTGCATGTCCGCAGCACAGCTGTCGATACTGTTGACGAAACGGTCTCCGAAGCTATCGTTCGGCGGCGATGTCAATGGTGCCATTGACGAACGCGACAGCTACGTCGGCGAGTTTCGTGCTGTGCTCTTGGGAGTATCGACGAAGGACCTCGAAGGCGGTGCTGACGTCGACACCGTGCCGCTCGGCGTACTTGCCCTTGGCCTGTTCGATGGCAATGCGACTATTCAGCGCAAACTGGAGCTGCTCCGACAATGCGGTAGCACTTTTCAGCGCCCGCTGCTGCAACAGGCTGACAGTAGCGACGTCGGCCAGCGCTTGGCCTAACGGCACGTCACCCTCATCGAACGACGCGGGCGACCGGCCATACAGATTCAGCGCTCCGAGCGAATCGCCTCGCAGTCGCATCGGGAAGGCATAGATCGACTCAAAGTGCGACGATACTCGATGGCCGAACTGGGGCCATCGGCTCAGGAGCGTCTCGCTCGAGTGCACTAGAACCGGCGTGCCGGTCCGGTGAGCCTCCAGACATGGACCTTGGTTGGCTTGGATCTGAAACAGCTCCAGCAGCTCGACTTCCTCGCTCGATGCGGCCAACACCTTCAGTGTCCCGTCGACGCCGACCAACATGACTCCTGCTGCTCCCACGTCGAAAAGACCCACACTGTGTGTACAAAGGCTATGTAGGAAGTCGACGACGTCGAAATCGTCCACCAGACTGTCTGACAACGCCACCAGCGCCTCGACGACCGCTTGCTCACGCTTCATATGGGCTCTCCATGATACGTTTTGACTTCGTCATGACTGAGCCAGGGGCCGAGGCCGGTCACAGCACCAATCGTAGTGCCGGTTCCGCTCCGTTTACAGCGCAAAGTCATCCGCCATCGGGTTCCAGGCGTAGCCTACGAGCGACCACATCTCCGGCAACGTCACCGAGGCTTCGACCTGCTGCATAGGCATGCGCCCGCATACGGGCCAACGCCGCTTCCACTCCTACGTCCAGCTGGACCGATACCATCCCGGTTGCCTGGTGAATCGCCAACCACCCTTCGTCGAGGTCGTCCAGATCAGCGGGCCCCCAGTCGTCGCCGTCGGCGCTGATCGCCAGTACGAGCGACGTGACGATCTCGCTAAGGATCACAGCGTCCCGCAAGGCGGCAACGCCGAGATCTCCACGGCGGTGACGATACAACGTCAGCGCACCCATCTTCGCCGCGCCTATCTGCAGCGCAAATCCGAACACGGCCCCGACTCCGGCCTGACCAGCAGCCTCTGAGTACTGCGACCAACGGGTAGACGTTTCGAGGTCGCTTTCCAGCACCGCTACCCCACCGGCGCAAGCGTCCAAGCCCGGCCCTTCTCCGAGGCTCGACTGCAGGCCTTCCAATGTCCGGGCCACCGAATCCGACGCGCACATAACCAGACCAGGCCGATGATCGCTCGACAACGACACGGCCATGCCGGACACCCCACACAGACCGGGACCCACCCGACACGCTCGCTGGAGCGTTGCCTTCGGTGCGGCCGCGTCGCCATCGACCAGCATCGAAACCAGTTCGAAGCGGCGGCCACCACTACCGATCAAAATGGCAGCATGTTGTCATGGTCATGGCGAGGAAGACTACGGCCTCTGACCACGGAGCCGTTGACCGACCAATGTCACACATGTCATGAGGTCCTTCCGGTGAACGGCTTCCCAAACTCCCGCGGTGACCGCGTACGAGATCGGCGGCGCCGATCCGGACCCTTTTCGACCCATGAGGTCAACGACCGCTCACCCGGGATGATATCCCGTCACCGCGCAAGAATCGTTTTGCCACGCGGCTTCAGCCTGCGTTGCTACTCCTGGAACGACGACCGGGCTCGACAGCGAAAACGGCCCGCAGGTTTGTCACATCATTCCCAATTCAAGTCGAGCGACATCGGACAGTCGGGAGGCGTCCCAGGGAGGGTCGAACACGAGGGTCACGTGAACTGCATCAACACCGGGCAGTGCACTGACGGCGTCGTGAAGGTCCTGGCGGAGAATGTCGCCCATCCCGCAGAACGGGGCCGTGACCGACATGTCGATCTCGACCCGTTGGCCGCCCTCGGGCAGCTGTTCGACATCGACCCGGTACACCAACCCGAGCTCGACGATGTCGACAGGTATTTCGGGGTCGTAGACCGTGGCGGCAGCGGCCCACACGTCGTCAACGTTGAAAGCTGCGCCATTCGAGGACACCGGCTCGGCCCGAGCTCGAATGAAGCCGAAATCAACAGAATCACTCGGGCTCAGGCGGGCCATCTCCCCTTCGCTCGTAGTGACGGTTGCAGAACCACCGAGCGCCTGGAGCACCGTTACCTGCGCACCTTTGGCCAGGGTGACCCGGTGTCCGGCCGGAACAATCGTGACAACGCAGTCCCGAGGCACGGTGAAGCTACGGTTCGACGCTATGGCGACCGGCTGCTCAGGCATGGGATGCTCCGATCCGCGCTCTGATCCACGCCCGCACGGCGTCGCTTTCGATGTTGTCAACAGCCTGGCTGGCGAACGCGTCGATCAGAAGACGTCGTGCGTCGTTGGCGGTGATGCCTCTCGTGCGAAGGTAGTACAAGGCCGAGTCGTCAAGCTGCCCGACGGTCGCGCCGTGTTTGCAGGCAACGTCGTCGGCCAGGATCTCGAGCCGAGGCTGGGTGTTGGCCTCAGCTCGGTCCGAGAGCAACAGATTGTCGTTCGACTGCTGGGCATCGGTGCCATCTGCGCCGGGCCGCACATCGATGCCGCCATTGAAGACACCGGTGCTCTCATCGTCGAGGACACCTCGATAGGACTGCCGGCTCGTACAGTCTCTCGCCGAGTGGACGACGGTAATCTGCTGATCCAGAGTCTGAGCACCGGTACCGAAGTACAGCCCGGACAGATCAGCTTGGCCTCCAGCTCCGAGCAGATGCACCTCGTACGCCACGCGACCGTACGAGGCGCCGAGGTTAAACGAATGGGCCCGCAGCGTGCTGCCTGCGTGTTGGGAGACCTCTACTCGACCGAGATGGATCTGGGTCTCCGGTAGGTTCTGGAGCAGGATGTGCTCAAGAGCGGCATTCGACTCCAGCGTGATCGATGTTCTGGTGTTCAGGCCTCCGAAAACCGGTCCCGTGCCGATGCGGGTCTCAACAATGGTGGCCGAACTTTTCTCACCGAGCCGAACCACGGCAGACCTGCTCGGCGTGTTCCTGGTTTGGTTGGGGGCAACAAGATCGACAAGATGAATGGGGACGTCCAGATGATGACCGTCTGTCACCTCGATGGCGACGCCGCCGCTCCCGAACCGCTCGATGGCGATCAAGAAGGCATCAGCTGCGAAACCTGAGTCGACGTCGTCCGCCGGATCGGTTGGCTCGGTTGCGGACCCAGCGAATGTGGAGATCCGCAGACCGTCGGGTAGAGCGGCGATCTGGGACTGATCGACGTCGATTACTCCATTGACAATGACGATCCGGGGCCCGTCGAGTTGGGGGATCCGGTTCACGGCCACCGCAGGCGCTTGTTGCGCAGTCGCTGTTGTTGAGCCGAACAACAGTCGGGCGAGGAGATCGTGAGGTGCATACCGCCAGGCGTCGTCATGTTTGGTCGGCCGCGACACGTCGTCTAGCCGGTCGGCCCCGTGAAGGTCCAGAGGATTCGAGTGGGCCGACGTCGCCACCTGCGCCGTCACGACGCGGTCCCGGTCAACGGTCGCCCGGGCGCACTGTCGGGGTCGTGGTTCACGAAGTTGGCGTAGCCGTGATCTTCCAAGTAGTGGGCAAGGGTGTGGTCGCCGGAGTCGACGATGCGTCCGCCGACGAGGACGTGGACGACATCGGGCTTGATGTAGTCGAGCAAACGCTGGTAATGGGTGATGATCACGACCGATCGCTCCGGACTGCGTAGCGAGTTAACACCGGCCGCGATGATCTGTAGCGCGTCGATGTCGAGACCGGAGTCGGTCTCATCGAGCAACGCCAGGCGGGGGCGCATGATGGCCATTTGCAGGATCTCGTTGCGTTTCTTCTCGCCGCCGCTGAACCCGGCGTTGACCGATCGGTTCAGAAAGTCTTTCTTCATCTCCACCAGCTCCATGGCCTCTCGGGCGACCGCCAGGAAATCCCGAGCACCGATCTCCTCCTCACCGCGGGCGCGGCGGACGGAGTTCAACGCCGTGCGTAGGAAGTACATATTGTTGACTCCAGGAATCTCGACCGGATACTGGAAGCCGATGAACAGCCCGGCGGCCGCCCTAGCTTCGGGATCCATCGCCAGCAGGTCGACTCCATCGAGGGTTGCGGTGCCGCCGATCTCGTAGCCGTCGCGACCCGCCAGGGCGTGGGCGAAGGTGCTCTTGCCCGATCCGTTGGGTCCCATGATGGCGTGGACCTCGCCGGCTCCCACGCTGAGATCGAGGCCCTCCAGGATCGGTGTTCCGCCGATCGAGGTGCTGAGATTTTCGACCATAAGCATCAGCCGACACTTCCTTCCAGGCTCACGCTCAGCAAGCGCTGGGCTTCGACGGCGAATTCCATCGGCAATTCGTCGAAGACCTCTCGGCAAAAGCCGTTGACAATCATCGACATGGCGTCTTCCTCTGTCATGCCGCGCTGTCGGCAATAGTAAAGCTGGTCCTCGCCGACCGTCGACGTCGACGCTTCGTGTTCGACCTTGGCGGTCGGGTTCTTCACTTCGATGTAGGGGATGGTGTGGGCGCCACAGTCCGAACTCAGCAGCAGCGAGTCGCACTGGGTGTAGTTGCGGGCGTTTTCGGCGGAGCGCATGACCTTGACGAGACCTCGGTAGGTGTTCTGACCCCGGCCGGTCGAGATCCCCTTGGAGATGATGCTGCTCGTGGTGTCGGCACCGATGTGGATCATCTTGGAACCGGTATCGGCTTGCTGACGCTTGCTCGACAAAGCTACGGAGTAGAATTCGCCGATCGATCGGTCTCCCTGCAGGATTACGCTCGGATACTTCCAGGTGATGGCCGAGCCGGTTTCGACCTGGGTCCAGGAAATCTTGGCGTCGGTGTGCGCTCTCCCCCGCTTGGTGACGAAGTTGTAGATGCCGCCGACACCGTTCTCATCTCCCGGATACCAGTTCTGGACGGTCGAGTATTTGATCTCGGCTCGATCCTTCGCCACCAGCTCGACGACCGCGGCGTGCAACTGATTTTCGTCGCGCTGGGGCGCCGTGCAACCTTCGAGGTAGGACACATGAGCGTCGTCCTCGGCGATGATCAAGGTGCGTTCGAACTGGCCGGTGTTCTGTGAGTTGATGCGGAAGTAGGTGGACAACTCCATCGGGCAACGAACACCGGATGGGATGTAGCAGAAGGAGCCGTCGGAGAACACGGCCGAGTTGAGTGCAGCGAAGTAGTTGTCACGGACCGGTACGACCGAACCGAGATGCTCTCGCACCAACTCGGGGTGGTCCTGCACAGCCTCGGAGAAGGAACAGAAGATCACGCCGGCCTCGGCCAGCGTCGCCTTGAAGGTGGTGGTGACCGAGACCGAATCGACGATCGCGTCGACGGCCACATTGCTGAGCATCTTCTGCTCGTGCAGCGGGATGCCGAGCTTGTCGAACATATCCCGAATCTCAGGATCGACGTCATCCATGCTGTCGAGCACCGGCTTCTGCTTCGGAGCGGCCCAGTAGCTCAGGGCCTGATAGTCGATCGGTGCGATCTCGAGTTTTGCCCAATCGGGCTCCGTCATGCCCTGCCATGCTTCGAACGCCTTAAGGCGCCATTGGAGCAGCCAATCGGGTTCGTCCTTCTTCGCTGAGATCAAACGGACCGTGTCCTCGGTGAGACCCGGCGGTGCGATATCGGTATCGAGATCCGTACTGAATCCGTATTCGTAACTCGCTTCAGCGAGATCGTTGATTTCCTGAGATGTCCGGGTCATTGCGTGTCCTCTCTTGGACGACAGCGGTGCTATGGAGCGGTGGTCGGAACCGGTCCGCTGGGTTCCTAGCCAATTGCTCGTCAGCTGAATGCTCATCAGCTGAATGCTCGTCAGCTGAATGATTGACCGCAGCCGCAGCTGCGCTGGGCGTTCGGGTTGTCGATGCTGAACCCGGCTCCTTGGAGGCCGTCGCTGTATTTGAGGGTGGCACCGGCCAGGTGCGGGGCACTCGATGCGTCCACCTTCACGGTGACCGAACCGGAGACCAGTACATGGTCGTCAGAGTGGGTCTCCGTGTCGAAGAACATTTCGTAGGAGAAACCCGAGCAGCCACCGGCGCGTACCGCTACCCGCAGCCCGAGCCCTTCCTCACTCTCCTGCGCAAGCAGCTCGGCCACCTTCACGGTTGCCTCATCGCTGAGCGCCATCAATGGTGTGATGCTCTTCTCGGTGGTTGTCATGTTAGTTCTCTCTTCCGTTTTCGTCGTCGTCTCGAAGTTGCTTGGGGCTAGCTGTCTACATCAATGAAGATGCACTCGCCGGGGCACTCCTCGGCGGACTCGATGACCCGATCCAACCCGCCATCCGGAATCCGGGCCATGCCCTCGGCGCCTGCCGCATTGGCGTCGCCGTCGAAGAGTTTCTCGGAACCAAAATTGTCGGCGGACTCCTTCACATAGAAGAGCCCGTCGTCCATCCCAAAGAAGACATCCGGTGCGATTTCCGCACAGATGCCGTCACCCGTGCAGAGATCCTGGTCGATCCATACTTTCATGGGGCTTGTTCCGCCTTGTCGTGTCGCTCACCACTCTTGACGCTATCCAGCTTTTGACAGATATAAGTTGTTAAACTACGAAAACATTAGTTCGACTGCTACCATCAGTGGCATGGACCCTTCGAGCGTCCCTCTTACGTCATCTCAGCGCCGCGTCCTGGTCGCCCTTAAGAAACGTGAAGAGGCGACCGCCGACGAACTGGCCGAAGAACTCGAGATCTCGTCGAGCGCGGTCCGACAACATTTAAGCGCACTCCGTTCAGCCGGATTCATCACTCATCGGAACGAGCGCAGTCAGACTGGACGTCCGGCCGACCGTTACCATGCCACCGAACGGGCTGAGCAGCTCTTTTCCGACCTCGATGGCAGCCTTCTGATCGAGCTACTGGAACACATCGAAGAGGAAGATCCCGAGCTGGTGGATCGGGTGTTCGAGCGTCGCCGTCTGAGACTCGTCGAACGGCTCGCAGACGAACTCGCCGACAAACCGATCGACCGTCGAGTCGCCGGCGTCACCCAACTGCTCGACGCTCAGGGTTATCTGGCCGATTGTGAGCAGGTCGCTGACGGCCACTATCGGATCAAACTGCACAGTTGCGCCATCTGGGCGGTCGCCAACCACTACCAGCAGGCCTGTACCAACGAACTCGAGTTCATCCGCGACCTCATCCCCGACGCGACAGTGGAGCGCGTTGCCCACAAGCCTGCTGGAGCGCATACCTGCGCCTACGAAATCAACGTCGAGAATTGAGACGACCGGAATCATACAGTTGGGCTCCTGTTTCTAGATGCCGGCCGCGGACTGCCCGGCGAGCGGGCCACCGTCGCACCGAAGGCCAGCGTTCCCGCAGGATCTGAGACTTCCCGGTTGTCACAGCTGGTGACCCAATTCGGTCGCTGAGCGTCAGGCTGAATATCGAATTCGATCAGGCTGAGCGACACCCAACGCGACCTCTTATCCAAAAAGCCGGTGACCGTGTACAGCGCCATGCTTGCCGCTAACGTCGTTTCCATGGGTGTGGGTTTTCTACCGTCGCAGACGCCATTCGGCATCGCTCATCGAGGTGGATCTGGCGGAGGCCCGGAGAACACGCTGGCGGCCTTCGAGCACGCTGTCGAGCTCGGATACACCCACGTTGAGACCGATGTTCATTTAACAAGCGACGGTGTTGTCGTCGCCTTCCACGATCCAAAGCTTGATCGGATGTCAGATCATGGCGGCCGGATATCGGATCACACGTGGAGTGAGCTTTCACAGATGAAGCTGGATGGGAACCATGGAATTCCGCGCTTCGACGACGTCCTACGTCTGTTGCCCGACACTCGATTCAACATCGATCCCAAGGCTGACGAGGCTGTAGAACCGCTTTGCGACGTGATCAACCGGGCCGGAGCCATCGATCGAGTCTGTATCGGTGCGTTCTCCGATCGTCGGATCCGTCACGCCAAGCGACTGCTCGGGCCCGAGCTGTGCACCTCGCCTGGGCCCAAGGAGTTAGCCGGGCTGCTGGTGCAGGCCCGGGCGGGGCGAATCCCCGAAACCGATCACAGCTGCCTTCAGATTCCTCCGTCGCACCTCGGTGTTCCTTTGGATGGCTCGTGGCTGATATCGACGTTTCACGACGCCGGCCTACAGATTCACTTCTGGACCATTAACGACCGGCCGGAGATGGAGAGATTGCTCGACGCCGGTGCGGATGCCATCATCACCGATGAGACCCAGCTCTTGAGGTCGGTTCTGGCTGAACGCCAATCAGCCGCCCCGGAGTCGTAATCAACGCTTGACCGTGCCGTCGGAAGTGTTGCAGAAGGTATGAGCGGACAAGCCAACGGAAGGAAGCAACTGTGGCTGACCTGACCCATCCGAGAGTCGAACCGGCTCGCTTCGCCAGCAGAGCGATGGTCTGCACGGTCGATCACCTTGCCTCCGGAGCCGGCCTGAGAGCCTTTCACGAAGGGGGCAATGCCGTCGATGCCGCCATTGCCGCTTCGGCCGCCTTGGCGGTAACCACCCAACATATGTGCGGTATGGGCGGAGATCTTTGGGCTCTGGTACACGTCGACGACGAGGAACCCACGTCTCTTAACGCCTCAGGCCGCAGCGGGTCAGGAACCGACGCGGCAGCCATGAGGGCGGAGGGTCTGACCGCCATGCCGTTTCGCGGTGACGTTCGGTCAATACCGGTGCCAGGCTGCGTCGACGGCTGGATGGCGCTGCACCACCGCTACGGATCGCTGGGACTCGATCGCCTGTTGGCCCCGGCGATCGAGCTGGCCGAGCACGGGTTTCCGGCCACTGATTCCCTGGCCAACGCCACCCGCCTGGTCGCCTCAGTTGACGGTGCGTCCGACTATCTTCCAGGCGGCCGGCTCCCGACAGCCGGCCAAATCATTCGTCGCCCAGGTATCGCCCGCTCGCTGCGGGGCATCGCCGAGATCGGGCGATCGGCATGGTACGAGGGAGAGTTTGGAGAAGGCCTACTTCGTCTCGGCGACGGGCTCTTCACAGCAGAGGACCTGGCAACATCACACGCCGACTGGGTTGCTCCGTTGAGCGTCGACGCTTGGGGCCACACTATTTGGACCGTGCCGGCCAACTCTCAGGGCTATCTGGCTCTGCTGTCGGCGGCAATCGTCGAAGAGGTCGCCCTGGCTGCCGAGCCGGGTGACCCGGCGTGGGCTCATCTGCTGATCGAGGCAAGTAAACAGGCGGCCACGGATCGGCGTACCCAGCTTCATGAATCGGCAGATCTTCAGGCGCTGATGGCCGATGCAGAGGTGAAACGCCGGGCCGAAATGATTAGTCCTGATCGCGCCGGCTCGCTTTCTGTTCCCGCCGCAGGCGGTGGCACCATCTACATGTGCACTGCCGACGAGACGATGAGTGTTTCGTTGATGAACTCCAACGCCGCCGGGTTCGGATCTCACCTGGCGGTTTCGGAGGTCGGCGTGTTTCTTCACAACCGAGGTATCGGCTTCTCGCTCGACCCGGATCATCCGGCAGGTCTGGCTCCCGGCCGCAGGCCGCCGAGCACACTCTCCCCTGCCCTGGTCAGCCGATCCAACGGTGAGCGTCGAGCCGTTCTAGGCACGATGGGAGGCGACGGCCAGCCTCAGGTGGTACTCCAGATGTTGGCTCGGTTGTTGGCCGCCTCCGCCGATTCGGGTGTTGACCCCGGCGAGGTCCTCTCCGCCGCCCGATTCACTCTTACTGTGCCTGACGCAGTCGGCTTCGACACCTGGGATAAAGCCGATTCCATCTCGGTGGCGTTGGAAGCGGGATCGGGCTGGGCTGATGGGCTGCGATCGGTTGGTCACGACGTGGATGAACGGCCATGGGGTCAATCGTTGTTTGGCCACGCCCACTTGATCGACATCGACGGCCAGCAGGGAACTCTGTACGGCGCCGCGGAACCGCGTACCGGTTCCTCAGCCGCCGTCGGTCTATAGCGGAAGCGCGGCACGATACGGCCCAATCAGTCAGTTGGGGCCTTGCGCTCGAAGGGGCAATGACGACAGCCTCGGTCGCAGCAGTAGCCCCGATCGCTCAAATGGGCGGCCGTCATCACAAACAGCCCTGACGTTGGATCGAGATACCCCGGGGAGTCCGCCTCGACGGCTAGTTGATGTCGCTCCATGGCGGCGACAAAGCCAGGGGCATCCGGGCTGAAACGATCGGACCTCGGCTTGGTGATGCCGTCGCCCCGTAGCTTGTCGACCGAAGACGACTTCTGTGGATAACTATCAAAATCCACAGGCTTTCCCCTCTAGCACCACACAGGCCATGTGCCGTAGCGTAGACAGTGGCCGACACGAACCCCCTGTCAGCCACACGCAAGCTCGAAAGGAGAAATCAGTGGCCTTCTACGCCGTGACCCTCAACGACCAGACCACCGACTTTGTCGAAGACGCCGATGCCTACCAGCAGGAAGGACCGCTGACTACGTTCTTCGCCTTCACCAACGAACGGGCCATCATCGACTCGTGGAGTGTTCGGTTGGCCTCGTATCGCACCGCCGACATCACCGCCATTCGACGCAGTGCTGTTTCCGTCATCGGTGATCTGGCTGGTGATCTGGCTGGTGATGAGGTGTCTCTTGCCAGCTGATTCCGAGCGACCGCCGGTGCTGCTCATTCACGGCTTTGCCACATCAGCCGAGCGCACCTGGCGAGAGCCGGGTTGGCTGGATCTACTTTCGGAAGCCGGTCGAGAAGTGATCGCCCCCGATCTGCTCGGCCACGGATCGGCGGCCAAACCTGCCGATCCCGAGGCGTACAAGGTCGTCGAGGGCTCTGTAGCCGACCTCCTCCCCTCTGATGGGCAGGTGGACGCTATCGGGTACTCGGCCGGCGCACGAATCCTTCTTTGGTTGGCTTCGGCCTACCCGAACAGGTTTCGCCGCCTGGTTCTCGGCGGGATTGGGGCGGCAGCGGTCGGTCTCGATCCTGACACGCAGTCACGTCCTGCTCGGCTGGGTTTGGGCCCAATGCTGCGTGGCGAGAGGGAGCCGGCAAATCCCATCGAGACACGGTTTCTCACAATGGCTGGATCTGATGGCAACGACCCGATGGCACTGGCGGCATTTTCTGAGCGTGAGAGCCCGTACCTCGGAGCGGAGACTATCGAATCGATCGTCGCACCTACCCTGGTTGTGGTCGGCGAGCACGACTTCGCCCTCCCGGCACAACCGCTCGTGGAGCGCCTGACCGATGGACGACTTGTGACCGTGCGGGGCGTCGACCACTTCGGCCCGCCCAAGTCATTCGACTTCGTCGACAAGGCGCTCGACTTTATTGGAGCAGCTCCGAGCTTCTGACGAGGTGACGATCGCCAACGTCAGGAGCTCGTCGCACCGGCCGACGAGACGACGCGATGGCGTGTTCCACCAGGGCCACCAAACAATCTTTCACGGACTGGCGTTCCCGGGCATCGGAGATGAGGATCGGGATCTCGTCCGAAAGACCCAGCGCCGACCGGACATCATCCGGATGATGGTGAAGCACGTTGTCAAAGGTGTTTATGGCCACCACAAACGGGATGGCGGCTCGCTCCAGAAAGGTCACAGCGGCAAAGCAGTCGGCCAACCGAAGGGTGTCGACCAGAACGATCGCCCCCACGCTGCCTCTCACAAGTTCGTCCCACATGAACCGGAATCGCTCTTGACCGGGGGCGCCAAAGAGATACATGGTCAATCCCGAATCCAGACTGACCCGCCCGAAGTCGAGGGCGACAGTGGTCGAGCTCTTCGGCTGCGAAGCCCCGAACTCGTCGATGCCCACGCTCTCCTCGGTCAGGTCGGCTTCTGTCGACAGCGGTTCGATGTCCGATATTGACTCGACCATCGTGGTTTTGCCGACCGAGAAGCCGCCGGCGATCACAACCTTGACCGCCAAGTGCTCTGAACGGGAACTCACTGGGCGTCTCGCAGTCCGCTGAGGACACGCTCCAATAGCTGAATATCCGGCCTGTCGTTGATGCTCCCGGTTCCCGTCTCGACGGCAAGTAGGCCGTCTTCGATCAGGTCGCCGATCAGAATCCTGGTGACCTGTATAGCCAGTCGGGTCCGTCCGGCTACTTCGACGACCGGGATTGGCATTCGGCAGGCGGCCAGGATTGCGGCCTTTTCCGGCATCGCTCGACCTGAAAGCCCTTCAAGGGAGTGCCCCACAACCCGCTGGACCCGAGACTCCAATGCCAAAACAACGTTGGCAGATGTTCGTCCCTCTGTGAGGAGGTACGGTGGCACCCGTATGGTCCGCCGTTCATCGCTCATGGTCGACGTGTGCTTTCGAGTCCGGCCCGGCGGGCCGGCGTCAGAACTTCGCCCACTCTGTCGACCATGACCGCCATTTGGTAGGCCACCATTCCGATGTCGGACGCCGAGTCCGCTACCGCTGCCAGGAGCGAACCTGAACCGATGCCGGTCACAAGCAGAAAGGCATGCTCCATCTCAACGATGACCTGCAGTACGGAACCGCCACCGAAACGCCCGGCCGCCCCGTAGCTGAGCCCGACGAGACCGGAGGCGACTGCAGCAAAGCGATCGGCGGCATCGCGCCCCATCGACGTTGAAGAAGCCATAACCAAACCGTCGACTGAGACCACGACTGCTTCAGACACGCCCGAGGTCTTGTCCACGAAGCCGTCCAGCAGCCACGAGAGCTGCTCCGACTCGGCACTCATTGATGCTCGCCCTCACGCTGTTGAGAACCAGGAGCGACACCGTTGCGGCCCTCTCGGTAGCGACGCAACATACTTTCGATCTCGCCTGGTTCACGGTGGCTGGGTCGAGATGGATGCTGGCGATGCTCGGCATAGCCGACGTGTTGCGACACGCCGACAGGCAGCGGTACTTCGTCCGGTAGTTGTTGTTGGCGATCGAGCGTCGGTAGGCCTGCGGCCAAGGCGTCATCTGCGTCGCTTGGCTGATCTGTACCTGTCGGCCCGCCGGACACCCGCCCCTGGAACGGTGACAGCGGCGGGAGCGAGCTCGTGGTGTCGGCTTGAACACCAACGTCGCCGGTGGTTGGTCGACTTGGAGGCAGCGGAGGCGGTTCGGTCGGCGACGCCTCCTGACCCTGCGTTTCGAACATCGCTTGCCGTTCGCTCGACTCCGCCGGGGTGCGATCGGTGCCGTCGAGTGCGGACAGTGGTAGCTGCACCGATGCAGTCACACCGCCGGCAGTATTGGACGATAAGGAGACGGATGCCCCGAGTCGTCGAGCAAGGTGCCCTACCACCGACATTCCCATGGCATGGCCGGGGAGAGTTGTCAGATTTCGAGGTGCGACCAGGAGTGCATTCATCTCGGAAAGCTGAGCGTCAGACATACCAATTCCCTGATCGATGACAAGAACCTCGTATGCCACCGAACCGCCGTCGTCGCTGTGCCTACCGACTACTTCCACCTCAGCTGTAGGTGGCGAGAACTCGATGGCATTTTCAATCAGCTCCGCCGCCATATGGGCCAGGGGAAGGGCAGAACCTGCCGCTACCGAGACAGACTCGGCTCTGGCGGACGCTACCCGTCTGTGATCCTCAACTTCGCCTATGGAGACACGCAGAACGTCGAGGATTGGAACCGGACCGTTCATGCGCCGGTCAAGGTCAGCGCCGGCAAGCACCAGCAGACCGTCGGCTGTGCGCCGCATCCTATTGGCCAGGTGATCTATCTTGAACAACCGTTCCAGATAGAGAGGATCCTCTTCCTTGGACTCGAGTTCATCCACCAGGTCGATCTGGCGGTCGAGCATTGATTGAATTCGCTTCACCAGATTT
Source organism: Acidimicrobiales bacterium (assembly GCA_020628065.1). Taxonomy (GTDB): domain Bacteria; phylum Actinomycetota; class Acidimicrobiia; order Acidimicrobiales; family SZUA-35; genus JAHELU01. The sequence continues at coordinate 7,189 of JAHDFR010000013.1, read as the reverse complement.
CGGACAACCGATGCCGCCGGATCGACAGCATCGGGCGCGCCTGACCCTGCATGCTGGACCGGGTTCTGTGCAGTGTTCTGGACAGTGTTCTGTGCAGTGTCTTGGACAGGACGCTGGGTGGCAAAGGCTTGAGTTCGATGACCCCCGACCGCAGTTGGCGGCCTGTCTTGGCCGCTCGACTCGGACAGGGTCGGAACAGTTGGCTGGTGCCCCTGGTCCGGCCACGTCCCATCGGCGGCATCAGTGTGGTGAGAGGGCGACATCTCATTGGCGGGATCGACATGATCCGCCTCATGAAGGCTTACACCCCCACCTGATGCACCACGGTCAATGCCGATCACCGAAGAGTCGTGCGTGGCTCCCAGAACTTCCGATGACCGGGTGTCGTTCACCGTCGCCGTCTGCCACCGAGTGGGCGCCAACTCTCGCCTGGCCAGAATCTCCGACCGCTGATTGAAATCGGCGACGCTGGATCGAATCGACCGTATAACCAACGTGCAGGCGAGAACAGTGAGTAGAGCGCCCACCACTGCCACAACAACAAAGAGTTGTTGCTGTTGTCCGGCAAGCTGACGTTCGGCCAGAACCGCCACGGCTGCCAACGTCAGAATCGGAACGAGGCATAGACCTGCGATCCGCTTTTCTATTCCAGCGCTGATGTCATCGTCCATTTGTGTGTAGCACCATCGAGCGAAGTCATCCGCTTCGTCGATCGTCAGCTATTTGGATCGGCCGACTCAGTTGTGACTTGAGTCTGGCGGATCACCTAAACCGACGACCGAAACGGCCGAATGAACCGTGTGGTACTAGCAGCGACTGACGAGGCTCTACAGGGTTCGCTACGCGACTTTCCCCTGCCGACTCTCCTACGAACTTTGGCCGGAGCGCACAGAACAGGGGTGCTCCAACTCGAGGGCGGCGATGAGATCTGGCTCGCCGACGGCCGTTTGTACTTGGCCACAAGCCCGAACGCAGCCTCGGTCGCCACCGTTCTAAGCAGCGCCGGGGCGGGTTCGGAAGCGTACATAAACTCGTTGGCGGAAGCCCGAACATCCTCGTCCCCATCGATTCTGGCCATGGTTCTCAGCACCGAACCTCAGCTGGCGCAGCGAGTGGCCAGAACCTTGTACGAGTACAACCTCAACGCCGTTTTTGAGCTTCTGATTCCATCCGAAGTCGGCTTCTTCTTCCAACCCGGCGACAGCCATCCTCTCGGAGCGGAGCTGAGCCACGACACCGAATCCTTGGTGGCCAGGGCCGAACAGCGAATGGAGATATGGCGCGAGATCGCCGAACACGTACCGTCAACGGCCGCCATGTACAGGCTCACACCCAGCCTGCCGGCTGACGCCACCAGCCGAGAGATCTCGGCCGAGGACTGGCGCTATCTGTCGTTGGTTGACGGGCACCGAACCGTAGCCGACCTGGTGTCAGCCACCGGGGCATCGGCCTTTCAGGTCTGTTCGACCATCTACCGATTTCTTCTCGAAGGCCTCATCGAGGCCGTGCCCGGCAACCGCTACTAGGCAGCAGTTACCAGGCAGCCGCTGCCAACAGCCTGGTCAGCGCAGTGGACGGTCGGTCGGCTTCACCGGTACCGGCAGATCGCTGTCGCCCATCAGGGCGGCGTCGACCGAGGCAGCACATGATCGGCCTTCGGCAATCGCCCAAACGATGAGGCTCTGGCCCCGACCCATGTCGCCGCACACGAAAACCTTCTCGTCTGACGTACGCCAAAAATCGTCCCGTGCCACGTTTGGACCGGCCATGTCTAGATGTAGATCGGCGACAACGCCGTCCGGCTCGGGACCGGTGAACCCCATGGCCAAGAGGACCAAGTCAGCCTCCAGCTCAAACTCGGTTCCCTCGACCTTCTCGAAGTTCGGGCGTCCATCCACGAAGTCAACCTCGACTTCGTGGCCTAGGAGCGCAGTTACCCGACCATCCGAACCCACGAACTCGGTCGTGCTGACCGAGTACATGCGGACAACCCCTTCCTCATGAGCCGATGACGTTCTCATCATCAGCGGCCAGGTTGGCCAAGGGGAACTGTCAGCCCGCGACTCCGGTGGACGGGGCATGATCTCGAATTGATGAACCGACTTTGCCCCTTGTCGGTTGGCCGTCCCCAAGCAATCGGCGCCGGTGTCGCCTCCGCCGATGATGATCACAGACTTGTCGGCGGCCGAAATCGGCGGTTCGTTCAGATCGCCTTCCTGAACCTTGTTGGCATGAGGTAGGTATTCCATCGCCTGGTGGATTCCGTCCAGGTCACGACCCGGGATCGGCAGATCGCGCCAGTCGGTCGCCCCGCCAGCCAACACGATGGCGTCGAAGCCCTCATACAGCTCCTGGCTGGACACCGAGCCCTCAGCTCCGTCAGGGCCTCCCACGTTGGCGTTGGTACGGAACTGCGTACCTTCGGCCCGCATTTGCTCCAACCGACGATCCAGTACCTGCTTTTCCATCTTGAATTCGGGGATGCCGTAGCGAAGAAGGCCGCCGATCCGGTCAGCTCGCTCGAAAACGGTGACCGCGTGGCCTGCTCTGGTCAACTGTTGCGCCGCCGCCAGGCCGGCCGGCCCCGAACCGACTACCGCAACCGTCTTTCCGGTCTGCTTCGACGCCAACACCGGCTCAATCCAGCCCTCGTCCCAGGCACGCTCGACGATACTGAGCTCGATGTTCTTAATCGTCACTGCGTCAGTGCTGATTCCGGCCACGCAGGCCGCCTCGCATGGCGCAGGACATAGACGTCCGGTGAACTCGGGGAAGTTGTTGGTGGCGTGTAGGGCTTCGATAGCCCGTTGCCAGTCATCCCGATAGACAAGGTCATTCCAGTCCGGGATCAGATTGCCGAGAGGACAGCCGTGGTTGCAGAACGGTATTCCGCAATCCATGCATCGCGACGCCTGGTCAACCAGCTCGTTGTTGGCCATCGGCTCGTAGACCTCACGCCAATCCTTGAGACGAACAGGCACCGGGCGCGACGATGGCGTCTTGCGTTCGACGGTGAGGAATCCCTTCGGGTCACCCATGAGCGGCCTCCATCATTGCCTTGGTTGGATCAAGCCCCAGACGCTCCGCCCGTTCCTGGGCCTCCAGGACTCGTCGGTAGTCGGTAGGCATTACTTTCACGAAGTGTCGGCGGCACTCGTCCCATGTCTCGAGCAGTTCCTGCCCGAGACTGGAGTTGGTTTCAACCACATGAGCTCCCAACAGACGATGGACGACGTCAAAGTCCTCATGGTCGAGCTTTTCGAGCTGAACCATTTCCCCGTTGAGGTTTGACGGCAGCCGGTTCTCCGGGTCGTATACGTAGGCGACGCCGCCGGACATTCCCGCTCCGAAGTTTCGACCGGTCGAGCCAAGTATGACGGCGACGCCGCCGGTCATGTACTCACATCCATGATCGCCTACGCCCTCCACCACCGCCTCGGCTCCCGAGTTCCGGACACAGAACCGTTCACCGACACGGCCCTCGATGAAGGCCTGTCCCCCGGTGGCTCCGTAGAGAATGACGTTGCCGGCGATCACATTCTCGGCTGCGACAAACGTCGACTCGGCCGGCGTACGTAGAGCCAGGCGGCCACCGGACAGCCCTTTACCAAAGTAGTCATTGGCATCGCCCTCCAGCCGCAGGGTCACTCCCTTTGGAACAAACGCACCAAACGACTGACCGGCCGAGCCGGTGAAGTTGATGGTGATCGTGTCGGCCGGTAGACCGTCGCCACCGTGACGTTTGGTTATCTCGTGGCCGAGCATCGTACCTACGGTGCGGTTGGTGTTGGAGATGGGATATGACATGGCAACGGGAAAGCCGGTTTCGATGGCTTCTCTCGCCTCGACAATCAACTCGTTGTCGAGGGCGTTGTCCAAGCCGTGGTCCTGTTCTTGACGGCAGATTCTCGACTCGCCTTCCTCCAAATCTGGAACATAGAGGATGGGGGTCAGATCGATGCCGGACGCTTTCCAGTGCTCGATGGCCGCCTCCGTATCCAGACACTCGACATGACCAATGGCCTCTTCAAGCGAACGGAAACCCAGGTCGGCCAAGTACTGCCTGACCTCCTCGGCGATGTATTCGAAGAACGTTTCCACAAACTCCGGACGGCCCGAGAACTTTGCCCGAAGTTCGGGATTCTGAGTGGCCACACCAACCGGACAGGTGTCGAGATGACACACCCTCATCATCACACAGCCCGACACGACCAGAGGAGCAGTAGCGAAGCCGAACTCCTCGCCGCCGAGAAGAGCAGCGATAATGACATCACGCCCGGTCTTCAACTGACCGTCGACCTGAACCACGATGCGATCACGTAGATCATTCAGGAGCAGGGTTTGCTGCGTTTCGGCCAGGCCCAGCTCCCAAGGCCCACCGGCATGTTTCAATGAGGTCAACGGCGAGGCCCCTGTTCCGCCATCATGGCCGGAGATGAGCACCACGTCCGACTTGGCCTTCGACACGCCGGCGGCCACGGTGCCCACGCCAACCTCGGCAACCAGTTTCACGTGGATGCGGGCCGACGGGTTGGCGTTCTTCAGGTCGTGAATGAGCTGGGCCAGGTCCTCGATGGAGTAGATGTCGTGGTGTGGCGGCGGTGAGATGAGACCGACGCCCGGGGTGGAGTGGCGGGTCTTCGCTATCCACGGGTAGACCTTGGGTCCTGGTAGCTGGCCTCCTTCTCCAGGCTTGGCTCCCTGCGCCATTTTGATCTGGATGTCGTCGGAGTTGGTTAGATACTCGGCGGTCACACCGAATCGGCCCGAAGCCACCTGTTTGATGGCGGAGCGCTTCGAGTCACCGTCGGGCATGGTTTCGAACCGCTCAGGATCCTCCCCACCCTCACCGGTGTTCGATTTACCACCCAGTCGGTTCATGGCAATGGCCAGCGTCTCGTGGGCCTCGGCTGAGATGGAGCCGTAACTCATCGCTCCGGTGGCGAAGCGTTTGAAAATCTCCGTCGCCGGTTCGACCTCTTCAATGGGAATTGACGGCCGGTCGGAACGCAGCTTGAAAAGCCCACGGAGAGTAGCCAAGTGTTCCGCCTGCCCGTCGACCAGCTCGGTGTACTCCTTGAATACGTCAAATCGTTCGCTACGGGTCGCATGCTGCAGCTTGAAAACCGTCTCCGGGTTGAACAGGTGGTACTCACCTTCGCGACGCCAGCGGTACTCGCCACCGGCGTCCAACTGGCGGTGGGCCAGGGCCTCGGACCGGTCAGGAAACCCCCGCCGATGGCGGAGCCGGCACTCAAGAGCGATCTCGTCCAGCCCGATGCCACCGAGTTTCGAGGTGACTCCGGTGAAGTATTCGTCCACCAGATTTTGATCAAGCCCGAGGGCCTCGAAGATCTGGGCACCGGTGTAGGACGCCACAGTGGAGATACCCATCTTGGACATGACCTTGATGATCCCCTTCGATGCCGCCTTGATGTAGTTGAACTCGGCTTTCTCCACCGAACCGGTCAGCCGGTCCGAATCCAGTCGGTCATTGATCGTTTCGAAGATCAGCGACGGACAGACCGCATTGGCTCCGCACCCCAACAGAAGGGAGAAGTGGTGAACTTCTTTAGCATCAGCGGCCTCGACCACAAGGCCGACCTGTGTTCGCAGCTTCTGTCTCGTGAGGTGATGGTGAATGGCCCCGACAAGCAGCAATGACGGCACCGGTGCCAGATCGGCGGTGGCGCTCCGATTTGTCAGCACCAAGATGGTTGCTCCACCGGAGACCGCCTCCGACGCTTCGGAGCGCAAACGGTCCAGAACCGCTGTCAGGCCTTCGGCCCCCTGGCTGACCGGGTATCGACCGTCCAGCTCGGCGACGTCAAGATGGGCCAGCTTCGGGTCATCTCCTGCCGCCTTGATTCGACCTAGTGTTCTCGCCGTCATCACCGGATGATCCAACACCAGTTGCTTGCACCAATCAGGCCCGGGGGCCAAGACATTGGCCGACGGGCCGATGAGCACGCGGTGGCTGGTGACCAGCTCTTCTCGAATGGCGTCGAGAGGTGGATTGGTCACCTGGGCGAACAGCTGGCTGAAGTAATCGAACAACAACCGCGGCTTGTTGGACAACACCGCTGGTGGCGTGTCGGTTCCCATGGAGCCGATGCTCTCTTTGCCCTCCGAGGCCATGGGGTCGATCAGTAGATCAAGCTCTTCCTGGGTGTAACCGTTGGCGGCCTGCTCGGATACGAGGCGATCACGATCGGGCGCCGGCTGCTTGGCGGGCACGTCGGGAAGATCATCAAGATAGACACGCTGGTCGAGCCACTCGGAGTAGGGGTTGCGCGACGCCAGCTCCGACATGATCTCGTCGTCGTCGACGATGCGACCCTGCTCGGTGTCAACCAGAAACATCTTTCCAGGTTCAAGCCGTCCTTTGTGTACCACCTCCGCCGGGGGGACATCGAGAACGCCGACCTCTGACGCCATGATGACCCGACCGTCGGCCGTGACCCAGTAGCGACTTGGTCGTAGCCCGTTTCGGTCCAGGACCGCACCGACGGTGACACCGTCGGTGAAGGTGACCGACGCCGGTCCGTCCCATGGCTCCATGCCGGAGGAGTAGAAGTCATAGAACGCACGCTGATCATCCGGGATGGTCGGGTTGCCCTCCCATGCCTCCGGAATCATCATCAGGACGGCGTGATGGATGGGGTACCCACCGAGATGCAGAAGCTCCAGAGCCTCATCCAAACTTGCCGTATCTGAAGCCCCGTCAGTACAGATAGGAAAGAGGCGCTCGATCTTTTCACCCCAGCAATCCGCCGCCAGCAGCGACTCGCGCGCTCGCATCCAGTTGCGGTTACCCATGACGGTGTTGATCTCGCCGTTGTGAGCCACGAACCGGTAGGGGTGAGCCCGAGGCCAGGACGGGAAGGTGTTGGTTGAGAATCGGGAGTGAACCAACGCCAGCCCGCTCTCAATCCGCTCGTCGGCCAGATCAGGAAAGAAGGCCTCCAACTGAGGCGTGGTAAGCATCCCCTTGTAGACGAAGGTCCTGGAGCTGAGGCTGGGAAAATAGGTGCCGTAGCCAAGCTCGGGCGCAAGCTCATGCTCCACCCTCTTGCGACCCACAAAGACTTTCCTGTCCAGCTCCAGCCCGAACGCTCCACCCTCGGCATCGGCGACAAAGATCTGGTGGAATGAGGGCATAACCCCTAAAGCCTGCTCACCCAGGGAG